>JBAXFU010000030.1:0-33395 GCA_037139735.1 Phycisphaerae bacterium | reverse complement strand
ATACCCCCATGGGCAGCGACGCGTTGCTCGCCGCCAATCTTCTTCTGATCAGCCCACGCCAGCCCGACCTCGCCCGGGCCCTCGCCCACGCGCCGCGCGCCTCGCACGTCGCCTTCTCACTCGACGCCAAGGGCGCGTGCACCGCCCTGGTCCGCACCGGAGGCATCGAACGCCAGGCGTGCAGCGCGATCGACGCCGCCGCCGAAGGCGCCCGCTGGGCCGCGCCCATCGACGTCAACAGGCACGCCACGATGGTCGTCCCGGGCTGGGGCTGCGGGCACCACGTCGCGTCCCTCGCCCGACGGGTCCGCCACCTGGGCGCGATCATCGTCTTCGAGCCCGACCTCGCCCTGCTCCGCGAGACGCTCCGTCGAGTCGACCTGTCGCCCTGGTTTCAGGCCTCGAACATCGTGATCCTCCACGACCCGGCCGACGGGGCGGCGTTGACCAACGCGCTGCAGGGACTGGAAGGGATCCTGGCCTCCGGCGTCCACATCGCCGCGCATGCCGCGGGACGCACGCGACTGGGCAAGACCTTCGACGACTTCGCCGCCACGCTGACGCACGTGATGAAGGCCGTCCGCACGAACGTCGTGACGACGCTGGTGCAATCGGAGGTGACGGCCCGCAACTGCATCCAGAACCTGGGCCTCTACGCCGCCGCGCCCGGCGTCGCCGACCTTGCGGGCCGCTGGAAGGGCCGCCCCGCGGTGGTCGTGAGCGCGGGCCCGAGCCTCCGCCGCAACATCGACCTGCTGACCGAACCGGGCGTCCGCGATCGCGTGGTGATCATCGCGGTGCAGACCACGCTCAAGACGCTGCTGGCCCGAGGCATCAAGCCGCACTTCGTCGTCGCCCTCGACTACCACGAGATCAGCCGCCGCTTCTACGAGGGGCTGCGGGCTCAGGACGTCGAAGGCGTGACGCTGGTGATCGATCCCAAGTGCAATCCGGCGATCCCCGCGAGCTTCCCGGGCACGGTCCGCTGCATCGGCGACGACATCGCCGACCGCGTCGCCGGCGAAGGGCTGTGGCGAGACATGGGCCGCATCCGGCCCGGCAGCACCGTCGCGCACCTCGCGTACTACCTGGCCCGCCACCTGGGCTGCGACCCGGTCATCATGATCGGCCAGGACCTGGGCTTCACCGATCACCACTACTACGCCCCCGGCGCGGCCATCCACGACACCTGGGCCGGCGAGCTGAGCGACTTCAACACCCTCGAGATGCTCGAGTGGGAACGCATCGCACGCATGCGAAGCCTGCTCCGCGCCGCGACCGATCAGCACGGCCGCCGCATCTACACCGACGAGCAGATGGCCACCTACCTCGTCCACTTCGAACGCGACTTCGCCGTCGACGCGCAGGCCGGCCTGACGATCATCGACGCCACCGAAGGCGGCGTCGCCAAGGCCCACACCCTCGCCATGCCCCTCCGCGAGGCCCTCGACCGCCACGCCACCCTTCCCATCGCCCCCGTGCCCGCCCCCGGAGAGGCCCACGACGCCCCCCGCCGCCGCGACGGGGCGGGCTCGCGACTCCGCGAGCTCCTCCGAGGCAGCCGCACCGTCGCCTCGCTCTCGCGCGACACCGCGACGCTGCTCCAGCGCATGCTCGATCGGTACGATCGCCGCGCCGAGGTCGACCGGCTCATCCACCGCGTGCAGGACATCGCGAAGCAGGCGGCCGCCAACCCCGCCTTCTGGTTCGTGCAGTTCATCAACCAGACCGGTCAGCTCCGCCGCTTCAAGGCCGATCGCGCCATCGAGCTCGACGAATCGCTCACGCCCGAGGAACGACAGAAGGCGACCATCCGCCGCGATCTCGACAACGTGCGGTGGCTCGCCGACGCCGCGGACTTCCTCGTCACGCTCCTGGAGTCGGGCCTCGCGACGCTCGCGGGCTCGCCGCCCGTCACGCGCGACCCGAGCGTCGCCGACGAGGACGCCGTTCGCGTCACGCGGGCCTCGAGACGCGTGATCGCGGCCGTCCCGCTCGTCACGCCCTGCCCGTCGCTGCCCCGAACGCTCGAGCGGCTCGAACGCGCCTCCTCCTTGACGTCCATCGTCATCGCCGCCCCCGCCGACTCCGAAGCCCTCGCGCAGGCCCGTTCGCTCGCCCGCGGCCGCATCGTCGCCGAGCCGCACGACGATCCGACCGTCCGCGAACGTCTCGCCCGCGCCGCCGTCGCCCGCGCGTGGTCACGTCACTGCTGGCGCGGCGGCATCGCCCGCCTCGCCATCCACGACGAGGTCTTCCACCCCGGCCTCCTCGCTCGCCTGCTCGTCTCGTGCAAGGCCGACGCCTGCACGCCCATCGGTCCCGACTGGGCCTGCATCGATCCGCGGCTGGTCGACGACGCCGCGGGCCGCTACCTCGAACGCCCCGACGCCTACGGAATCACCTTCACGCAGGCCGCCCCGGGCCTGGGCGCGTGCATCCTCGCCGCCGCCACCGTCCGCGAGGCCGCCGCCATCTGCGGCTCGCACGCCAGCATCGGCGGGCTGCTCAGCTACATCCCCGTCGCGCCCCAGGCCGACCCCATCAGCAAGCCCGTCTGCCCGGCCATCGCGCCCGCCGCTCGCGACGCGCTCCTGCGTTGCACGTTCTCGACGCCCGACGAACTCGCGCTCCTCGACCGCATCCCTCGCGACGCCGATGCCGCCGCCGTCGCGGGACTCGTCCGCGATCACGCCCTGGCCCGCCCGCGATCGGTCGAGACCGTCGAACTCGTCATCGATCAACGCTCGACGCCCCAGCGCGTCGCCGACGCCCTCCTGTCCCTCCCGCGATCCGCTCGCTCGCCCGCCGTCACGCTCGTCGGCGAATCGCCCAACCTCGAGGCGATCGTCGACGCCCTCCGCGCCTGCGGCATCGCCGCCCTCCACGTCCGTACGTCCCTCCCGGGCGCCCTCGAACAGGCCCGCATGCTGCTCGACGCCCCCATCGACGTCATCAGCCTCGACCTCATCGCCGACACGCCCGAGACGTACAAGGCCGTCAGCGGTCGCGACGACTACGTCGCCGTCCGCGAGGCAGTCGAACTGCTGATCCGCGAGAGCCGCGTTGACGAAGCCGCGGGCGGCGGACTCCCCTCGCGGTGGATCGTCCCCCGCATCACTCGCCGCGAGGCGTGCCTCGACGAACTCCAGCCCTTCCACGATCGCTGGCTGCTCGTCGCCGGCGCGTCGGTCATCGATCCTCCGCCCGACGACCTCGCCACGGCCCGCATCGGCGCCCTGCCACTTCCGAGACTGGCGCAGCTGCGCCGCGAACTCACCCACGCCCGCATCGACCTCACCGCCGCCGCCGCGCGCGCCGAGCCCAAGCCCGACCTCGCCGGGAGCCTGACCTCATGACCCCTCGCGACACGATCGTCTGCGTGATCCTCGCCCGCGCCGGCAGCCGCGGCGTGCCCGGCAAGAACGTCGCGCCCGTCGCCGGCCGCCCGTGCATCGCCTGGACCATCGACCACGCGCTGGCCTCGACCCACGCGACCACGACGCTCGTCTCGACCGACGACCCCACCGCCGCCGCCGTGGCGCGCGCCATGGGCGTGACGGTCATCGACCGCCCGGCCTCGCTGGCCACCGACTCGGCCCGCGTCGACGACGCCGCCCTTCATTGCATCCGGACGCACGAACTCGCGTCGGGGCCCGTCGATGGCGTGGTGATCCTCTACGGCAACGTGCCCGTGCGGCCCGAAGGACTCATCGACCGCGCCATCGAACGCTTCCGCTCGAGCGGCTGCGACAGCGTGCAGAGCTACGCGCCCGTGGGCAAGCACCACCCCTGGTGGACGGCCCGCCTCGAGGGCGAGGAACTCGAGGCACGCGCCTGGGAGGAGGGCGCGCCGCTCAACCACGGCGTCTACCGACGCCAAGATCTTCCTCCCGCGTACATCCCCGACGGGGGCGTCCTCGTCGTCTCACGTGCCGCGATCTTCCGCGAGATTCCCGGCGTTCCGCCGGGTCCGCACGCCTTCTTCGGCGTGCGGCGGGCGGGCGTGGTGAACCCCGAAGGGAGCGTCGTCGACATCGACGCCCCGATCGACCTGCTGGTGGCCGACGCGATCCTCTCGCGTCGCGTCGCCCGCGTCGCGGCATGATGCCGCCAAGGAACCAGACGCCATGGAAACGCCCGACACCTCCATCAGCGAAGCCGACCAGATCGACCGCGTGGCCTTCATCGGCGAACGCGCCATCGGCGCAGGCCACCCGCCCTACGTCATCGCCGAACTCGGCGTCAATCACGACGGCGACCCCGCCAAGGCGCTCGAGCTCGTCCGCATCGCCGCCGACGCGGGGGCCGACGCCATCAAGCTCCAGCTTTTCGAGGCCGAGCGACTCATGAGCCTCGACGCGCGGCTCGCCGCGTACCAGGCCCACGCGGGCGAACGCGACCCGGTCGAGATGCTGCGTCGCCTCGAACTCCCCGTCGAGGCCATGGCCCCGGCGGTCGAGTTGGCCCACGCCCGGGGCATGCACGCCATCGTCAGCATCTTCTCGACCCCCCTGGTCGACGTGGCGATGCGGTTGCCCTGGGACGCCTTCAAGACCGCCAGCCCCGACATCATCAACCTCCCGCTGCTCGACGCCCTGATGGCCACCGGCAAGCCGCTCATCGTCAGCACCGGCGCCAGCACGCTCGACGAGGTGGAACGCGCCGCCCGCTGGCTCGAGCAGGCCGCCGAACGCACGATGTTCCTCCAGTGCGTCAGCAGCTACCCCGTGCCCGATGGGTTCGACGCCCTCGAGGGCATCGGCGCGGTCGCGAAGGCCACCCGCGCCGTCTGCGGCTACAGCGACCACACGCCCGGCTGGGAGACCGCCACCCCCGCCTGCGAGGCCGGCGCCGCCATCCTCGAGAAGCACCTCACGCACGACACCACCGCCT
Source organism: Phycisphaerae bacterium (assembly GCA_037139735.1). Classification (GTDB taxonomy): domain Bacteria; phylum Planctomycetota; class Phycisphaerae; order Phycisphaerales; family UBA1924; genus UBA2402. Next base: position 28,499 of record JBAXFU010000030.1, on the reverse strand, counting down.
CCGGCCCCGACCACGCGGCTTCCCTCGACGCCGCGGGATTCGCCGCGTACGTGCGCGCCGCTCGCGACACCTTCCGCTCCGGCCGCTGCGGCGCCACGCGCCTTGCGGCTCGCAAGGAACTCCTCCCGGCGGAACAGGACGTGCGGCTGGTCTCCCGCCAGAGCCTGGTCACCACGCGCGACCTGCCCGAAGGCCACGTGCTGGTTCCCGGCGACCTGACGGTCAAGCGTCCGGGCACCGGACTGCCCCCGTTCATGATCGGCTCGGTGATGGGATGCACGCTGGCCCGCGCCGTGAACGCCGATCGCGTGGTGCTCGAGTCGGACATCGCCTTCTGCCCGCCGCGGTGAGTCGAGAGCCCCTTTCCTACGCTCAGGCATGTTCGACCAGGGCCAACTCTTGGCGATGCTGCAGTCGGGCCAGGAGGCTCAGGTCCGCGCCATGCTCGAGGCGCACCTCAAGCGTCGTCCCGCCGACGCCGTCGCCAACAAGGTCATGGCGATGATCCACGGCGCGCACCTCGACGACGAGAAGGCGGCCCTGCACCTCCAGCGAGCCTGCTTCGCCGACCCCCGCGACGGCGAGTCCCGCTTCATGCTCGGCAACGTGCTCATGGGCCTGCGCAAGCACAAGGAGGCGCTCGCCGCGTACAAGGAATGCCTCAAGCTCGCCCCCGGCGACGTGGGCAGTTCCGACGGCGCGGCCAAGTGCCTCATCTCGCTGGGCCGGCTCGACGAGGCCCGTCGCCTCTACGAGTCGTGCATCGCCGCCCACCCCGATGTCGCCGACACGTACGGCAACTACGCCACCGCCCTCGTGCACGTCGCCAAGGCCGAGGAGGCCCTCGCCGTCGCCGAGCGCGGCTTGGCGCTGCTGCCCGAGAACGCGGCCCTGCTCGAGTTCGTCGCCTACACCTCCAACTTCCCCTCCGGCGTGGACGACCTCTACGTGCGGAGCATCCACGAACGCTGGGGGCGTGCCATCGCCAAGGAACGCGCCCACGCCCCCGCGGCTGCGGTGCACGACGACCGGAACCCCGACCGCGTCCTTCGCGTCGGCTTCGTCTCCGGCGACTTCGCGCACCACGCGTGCGCCTTGTTCATGCGGCCGCTGCTCTTCAACCTCGACCGCGCCGGCGTCCTCCCCCACTGCTATTCCACCGCCGACGCGGGCGACGGCGGCGACCTCGAGTTCCGCGAACGGTGCGTCTTCAGGGACCTCGCCGACGCCTCCCTCGACGACACCGCCCGCGCCGTCCGCGACGACCGCATCGATGTTCTGATCGATTGCAGCGGCCTCACGCAGGGTCAACGCCTCCGCGCCTTCGTGCCCCGGTGCGCACCCGTGCAGGCCACGTGGCTGGGCTACCCCAACACCACCGGCGTCCCCACCATCGACTGGCGGCTGGTCGACATCCACACCGACCCGCCCGGCGCGGAGGCCCACTGCACCGAACGCCTCATGCGCCTCGAGACGTGCTTCCTCTGCTTCACGCCCGATCGTCAGGCGCCAGAGCCCGTCCTCACCCCCGCCACCGCCTCGGCCGACGCCACCGCGCCCGTCGTCTTCGGGTCCTTCAACCGAATGACCAAGGTCAACGACGCGACCCTCGACGCCTGGGCCGCCGTCCTCCGCGCCGTGCCCGACAGCCGCATGCTCGTCAAGCTCCGCATCATGTCCGACGAGCTGCTCGCCGAGACCCGCGCCCTCTTCGCCCGCCGCGGCGTCGACGGCGCTCGCATCACCGCCCTGCCCTTCACCAAAAGCTCCCAGGAGCACGCCCTCATGTACGCGCAGATGGACGTCGGCCTCGACGCCTTCCCGTACAACGGCACCACCACCACCTGCGAAGCCGCGTGGATGGGCGTCCCCGTCGTCACCCTCGCCGGAACCAACCACCGGGGCCGCGTGGGCGTCTCGCTCAACATGGCCCTGGGCCAGCCCGAACTCATCGCCCGCGATGTCGATGACTACGTCCGCATCGCGGCTGGCCTCGCCGCCGACCGTGCGGCACTCGGGCGTCGGCGTCTGGGCCTGCGGGCCCGCATGGCCGCCTCGCCCCTGTGCGACGCCACCGGCTACGCCGCCCGCTTCGAACGCGCCCTGCGGGCCATGTGGCACGAGCGGTGCCAAGCCGACGCACCGCGCTGAACGCTCCTCCGAAGCCCGCTCTGCGGGCGAACCGGCAGGTAGCCCAGGGCGCTGCCCGGCTTTGCGGGCGAGCCCTGGGTGCACGGGCGCGAGCTCGCGTGAAGGCACCGGTCGAACGATCGCATCGTCGCGCTGTGGCCGCGTATCAGCCCCGCCGGGGGCTTGCCCGCAAAGCCGGGCTGCGCACCCCGGCTCAACGAGGGGACGCCCGAAGCGGGCTGGCATTCGCGAATCATCGCCACCGCTCCACCCCACCCACCCGTGACCGGGCACCCCCCACCCCCCTCCCACCCGTCTACCCTTTTCGGTCCGTTTGGCCTCTCCCCAACCGCGATCCATCCATGCCCACCCTCTCCACCGCCCCTTCCCCCATCGCCGTCGACGCGATCGCCTCCAAGGCACCGACCATGCGAGCCCTCGTCAAGCACCACGCCGGGCCCGAACTCCAGTTCACCGCTGAACGCCCACGCCCCGTTCCCGGCCCTCGCGACGTGCTCATCAAGATCTCCAAGGCCGGCATCTGCGGCACCGACCGCCACATCTGGGAATGGGACGCCTGGGCCGCCGGCCGCATCCCCGTGGGCATCGTCACCGGCCACGAGTTCGTCGGCGTCATCGAGCAGGTCGGCGCGGCCGTCACCCGCTGCCGCCCCGGCCAGCGCGTCAGCGCCGAAGGCCACATCACCGCCGGCGTCGACTACAACTCCCGCACCGGCAACGCCCACATCGCCAGCGACACCCGCATCCTGGGCATCGACCGCGACGGCATCTTCGCCGACTACGCCGTCGTCCCCGAGGAGAACGTCTGGCCCGTCCACCCCAGCATCCCCGACCGCGTCGCCGCCGTCATGGACCCCTTGGGCAACGCCGTGCACACGGTCATGGCCGCGGGCGTCTCGGCCAAGAGCGTGCTCATCACCGGCACGGGCATCATCGGCCTGATGGCCGTCACGGTGGCCAAGGCCGCCGGCGCGGGCCGCATCTTCACCACCGACATGGACCCCCGCCGCCGCGAGCTCTCCCGCAAGCTCGGCGCGGTCGAGGCCTTCGACCCCCGCGACGACTCGTTCATCTCGACCATCCGCAAGGCCTGTCGCAACGAGGGCGTCGACGTCCTGCTCGAGATGTCCGGCTCGCCCCACGCCTACGACCAGGGCTTCTCCTGCCTCCGCAACGGCGGCATCGCGGCCCTCCTGGGCATCCCCTCCAAGCCCCCCACCTTCAACATCACCCAGCACGTGGTCTTCAAGGGCGCCACCGTCCTTGGCATCAACGGCCGCAAGATGTTCGAGACGTGGTATCAGATGGAAGAGCTGCTCGTGGGCGGTCGCCTCGAGCTGGACGACATCATCACCCACGAGTTCCCGCTCGAGCAGTTCCGCAAGGGTTTCGAGACGATGATCTCGGGCGAGGGCATCAAGGTCGTCCTCGACATCAACGGGTGAGGCCATGACGGTCGGGCGGCGCCCGCGGGCGAACGCCCCGGTCAACGCGGCCGCTTCTGCTCGGGCCGGACGTTCTCGCCGCCGTGACCCGCGCCGTGCACCTTGCCGTGCATGCTCGCGCGGTTCGCCGTCGTCGCCCCTGGATCATCGTGTCCCGCCATGTCGACGGGAATCCGAAGACGGAACGTCGCGCCCTTCCCCTCGGCCGATTCGAGCACGAGTTCGCCCCCGTGCTCCTCGGCCACTCGCCGAGCCACCGCCAGGCCCAGCCCCGTCCCCTTCGCGCCCTTGGTGGTGTTGAAGGGCTCGAAGATCCACGCGGCCTTCGCGGGGGGGATGCCCGGCCCGTTGTCGATCACCGCGATCTCGACGCGGGCGCGGTCGCTCCCTTGGCGATAGACCGCCCGTAGCGTCACCACGCCCGCCTCCGCCTCCACCGCCTCCACGGCGTTGGTCAGCAGGTTGAGCACCGCCTGGTGGATCAGCGAGACGTCCATCGTGATCGGCGGAATCTCCGCGTCGATGTCCACCAGCACCGCCACCTTCTTCGCCGTCGCCACCGTCCGCACCAGGTGCGCCGCCTCCTCGAGGATCGGCGTCAGTCGCGTCAACTCGGGCTCCACCGGCCGCTGACGCGAGAAGGCCAGCATGTTCATCGACAGCCCGATGATGCGGTCGAGATTCCGCTGCAAGATCCCCCACCCGCCCTTGGCCAGGTGCAGGTCGTCCTTCTTGAGGCCCATCTCCACCACGTCCGCCCCGCCACGCAGCCCCTGCAGGATGTTCTTGATCGCGTGCGAGAGCGTCGCCACCGTCTCGCCGATGGCCGCCAGTCGCTGCGTCTGCAATCGCTGCTGGTAGAGCTCCGCGTTGTTGAGCGCGAGCCCCGCGTGCTGCCCGATGGCGTTGAGCAACGCCAACTGCTCGGCCGTGAACGTGTAGTTCACCATCGAGCTGTCCACGTAGATCGCCCCGAACGTCCGCCCCCGAAACTTCACCGGAGCGCACAACGCCGAGCGAATGTTGAACTGCTGCACGCTGTCGCCCTTGGCGAACCTGGGGTCCGTCATCGCGTTGCTCGACAGCACCCCCTCGCCCTTGTCCACCACGTGCTGCAGGATCGTGCGGCTCACCAAAATCCTCGCATCCTGCGGGTCCGTCGGCGGCGTGCGATACTTGATCGCCGCCGCCCGCATCGCTCCCTCCTCCCCCTCCTCCCGCAGCATGATGCACCCGCGCTCCGGGTGGAACTCCGCGAAGACCAGGTCCAGCACCCCCTTGAGCAACTCGTCGCCGCTCTCCACCCGCGACGACAGCATCGTCGTCAATCGGTAGATGATCCGAAGATGGTCCGCCGCCGCCGCCCGGGGCTCGGGCTCCGCCAGAATCAGCGAATCGTCATTGCCGCCGCCGCCGCCGAAGAGCGAGGCGCTCGGCACCGTCCGCTCCACCGTCGACTCCAGCCGCCCCGAGCCCACCACCCGCACGATGTCCGGATCCGTCGACTCCGTCGCGCCGAAGACGAACAAGGACTGCCCCGTCCGGATCTGGTCCCCCGGCCGCAATCGCGTCGCCGCGCCGATCCTGACCCCGTTCACGTACGTGCCGTTCTGGCTCTCAAGGTCGCGGATGAACCACTCGCCGTCGTCGGGCGTCAGTTCCGCGTGACGACGCGACACCGCGTTGTCCGTCAACGGCAACGCTTCCGATGATCGCCCGATGAGTTGGGGCTCGTGATCCGGAAGCTCGAATCGCCGCCCCTTGTCGGGCCCTTGGATGACGGTGAGCACCAGCACGTCGCGGGAAGCGTAAGGCTACCATCCGCTTCGGGTACGCCTCCGTTTCCGGACCAACACCCGCCCACGCCCTCGCGGACCGTGTCGTTTCCATGCCGACGTCCCCCCTCGATGCGCCTGTCGCCCAGGGCGCGAACGTCTCCCCGTTCGCGATGCACCCTCGCCGACGCATCGGCCTCCTGCTCCTCTTCGCCACCCTCTCCGTCAGCGGCGGCTTCCTCGGCCTCGCCTTCGCCACCACCACCGCCGGGTGCACCCTCCTGTGGCCTCCCGCCGGCCTCGCGTTGGCCGCCATGCTCCTCGTCGGGCCCTCCGCGCTGCCGGTGATCTTCCTGGCCGACCTGCTCCTCAACGCCACGGCGACCAACTCCGTCATCACCCCCTGGCCCCTGGTCGCCGCCTCGGGCCACGCCCTCGAGTCGCTCGTGGGCTGGTGGATCCTCCGTCGCTTCCCCGGGTTCGACGGACGCTTCAACCAACTCCGCGACGCCATCGCGCTCGTCTTCGTCGCCGCCCCCGTCGCGGCCCTCCTCGGCGGATTCATCACCGCCCTGGGACTCTTCGGCCACGCCACGCTCCACCGCATCCCCGGCACCGCCGAGGTCTCCTTCTGGCAAACCGCCGCCGACTGCTCCATCGCCGACGCCCTGAGCATCCTGCTCATCACGCCCGTCGTCACCACGTGGTTCGGCCGTCTCCGCCTCACCCCGCGACAGGCCATCGACGGCGGCTTCCTGCTCCTCTCCCTCGCCATCGCCTCCTGCGTCGCCTTCCTCATCCCCTTCCCCGAACTCGCCACCACCTTCCCCCTCGCCTTCATCCCCATCCCCATCCTCGTCCTGGGCGCCATGCGGCTCGGCCCCCGCGGCTCGAGTCTCATGTCCCTCACCATCGCCTGCATCGCCGCCGCCGCCACCCTCCGCCTCCAAGGCCCCTTCCGAAGCGACGACCTCGACAACGGCATCCGCCTCCTCTGGGCCTTCATGGCCGTCTCCGGCGGCACCGCCATCTGCCTCGCCAGCGCGGCCGCCGAAGGACGCGACGCCCTCAAGGCCCTCGCCGGCAGCCGCGACCGCCACCGCGAAAGCGAACAACGCTTCCGCGATCTCTTCGAACGCCACGGCTCGATCATGCTCCTGATCGACCCCCAAGACCTCGTCGTCCTCGACGCCAACGACGCCGCCGCCCGCTTCTACGGCTTCTCCCGCGATCAACTCCGAGGCATGCCCGTCACCCGCATCAACGTCGCCGAACGCGACCTCCTCCTCGAAACCGCCGCCGAACTGACTCGCACCGGCCACGGCTGCATCTCCTCCACCCATCGCCTCGCCGACGGCCAGGAACGTCGCGTCGAAGTGCACTGCAGCGCCATCACCCATCAGGGCCGGCCGCTCCTCTTCTCCATCGTCCACGACGTCACGCGACGCCTCCGCATCGAGGCCGAGCACGCACGCCTCGAACGCCGCGTCCTCCAGTCGCAACGCCTCGAGAGCCTCGGCCTGCTCGCCGGCACCATCGCCCACGACTTCAACAACCTCCTCACCGGCATCATGGGCAACGTCGGCGTCGCCCGACGCCACCTCCCCGCCGACTCGCCCGCCGCCGCTTCACTCGACACCGTCGAGCACGCCGCCCATCGCGCGGGCGAACTGGCCACGCAACTCCTCGACTTCGCGGGCGACGGCCGCCAACGCGCCGAACGCATCGACCTCTCCGACCTCGTCCTCGACGTCCTCCGCATCGCCGACGCTTCGATCGCAGGCAAGGCCACCCTCCGCGTCGATGTCGCCGCCGGCCTGCCCGCCGTCGAGATCGACGCCACCCAGGTCCGCCGGCTCGTCATGAACCTCGTCACCAACGCCGCCGACGCCGTCAACGACGCCCGCGGCGAGATCCGCGTCTCGACCGGCCTGGTCGACGCCGACGCCGACCTCCTCGCCTCCCAGACCATCGCCGGTGGAGCCGCCCCGGGCCCCTACGCCTTCGTCGAAGTCACCGACACCGGCAAGGGCATGGACCAACGCACCCTCGATCGAATTTTCGATCCCTACTTCACCACCAAGGCCACCGGCCGCGGCTTGGGTCTCGCCGCCGCCCCGGGCGTCATCAAGGCCCACCACGGCGCACTCAAGGTCGAAAGCTCCCCCGGCCGCGGCACCACCTTCCGCATCCTCACCCCCGCCAGCCCCCTCCCCGCCTCCTCCATCGAGGCCAAACCCCCCGCACCCGCCTCCCTCCAGCCCCCCGACCCCGGCACCATCCTCGTCGTCGACGACGAAGAAGTCGTCCGCTCCTTCGCGGTCGCGACGCTCCGCGCCATGGGCCACAAGGTGCTCGAAGCCCACGACAGCTACACCGCCCTCGCCCACCTCTGCAAGAGCGGCGAACCCGTCGACGCCATCCTCCTTGACGCCTCCATCCACGGCATCCCCGGCCGCGACTTCCTCCACGCCATCCGCGACATGGGCGTCGCCTCCCCCGTCATCCTCTCCAGCGGCTACACCCGCGAGCACGCCATGGGCGCCCTCGGCCCCGTCGAGCACGTCTCCTTCCTCCACAAGCCCTACACCCACCAAGCCCTCGCCGAAGCCATTCACCGCGCGCTCCAGCCCGCCTCCAAGGCGTGAGCTTCCTCCCCGCCGCACCCGGTGAGATCACTGGTCTTCCCGCTCGTCTTCCCGCTCGTCTCCCCGCTCGCTTTCCCACTGGTGATCCCACTGGGCCCGCATGAACTCGCTCGCGTGCGCTCTACGCTCGTCCATGCGCACCGCCGCGTTGATCGCCTCCATGCTCGTGCACATGGCCGCCGCCCAGCAGGTCTGGAAGGCCGCGTCCGTCACGCCGCCCGATCCGCCTCGCGAGTTTCGCGGCGCGTGGGTCGCCGCCGTCGCCAACATCGATTGGCCCAGCTCGCGCGAACTCTCCGTGACGCAGCAGCAGGAGGAGCTCAAGGCCATCGTCGCGGCGGCCGCCGCCGCCAAGCTCAACGCCCTGGTCGTGCAGGTCCGCACCGCGGGCGACGCCCTCTACGCCGGCTCGCCCGAACCCTGGAGCGAGTTCCTCACCGGCGAATCCGGCAAGGCCCCCGACCCCGCCTACGACCCGCTCGCCATGTGGATCGACGAGTGCCACGCCAAGGGCATCGAGTTCCACGCCTGGTTCAACCCCTTCCGCGCCCGCCACTTCGACTCCAAGAAGCCCGACGCCCCGACGCACGTCAGCAACGCCCGCCCCGATCTCGTCGTCGACTACGGCAAGTACAAGTGGATGGATCCCGGCGCGGAAGACGCCCAGCAACGCGCCCTCGACGCCGTCCGCGATGTCGTCGCCAGATACGACGTCGACGGGGTCCACATCGACGACTACTTCTACCCATACCCCGAGAAGAACCTTCCCTTCCCCGATGCAGCCAGGTTCGAGGCCTACGCCAAGGCCGGCGGCACGCTCGCACTCGAGGACTGGCGACGCGACCGTATCAACACCTTCGTCCGCTCCCTGTACGAATCCGTCAAGGCCCTCAAGCCCCACGTCAAGGTCGGCGTCTCCCCCTTCGGCATCTGGCGACCCGGTTCGCCCGCCGGCGTCGAGGGCTTCGACGCCTTCGCCAAGCTCTACGCCGACTCTCGCCTCTGGCTCGAGCAAGGCTGGATGGACTACTGCTCGCCCCAACTCTACTGGAAGATCGCCGCGCCCAAGCAGCCCTTCGCGCCCCTCCTCGATTGGTGGATCGCCGCCAACCCCCTGGGCCGCGTCATCGCGCCGGGCCTCAACGCCAGCAAGATCGACGGCGATGCCGGGTGGGAACCCTCCGAGATCGTCGAGCAGATCCGCCTCGTCCGCACGCGGCCCGCCGCCTCGGGCGTCATCCAGTTCAGCGTCAAGGCCATCACCCGCAACTACAAGGGCCTCGCGCCCCTGCTCGCAGCCCAGGCCTACCCCGCGCCGGCGCTCATGCCCTTGTTCGCGACCTGCGGCGACGCCGCCCCCGCGCCCCTCGAAAGCCCCGAAGTCTCGCTCGACAAGTCCCTCGTCATCACCTGGAAGCCCCCGAGCGACGTTCGATTCATCGCCGTGGGCGTTCGTCGAGGCCAGGCGTGGGAGTGGCACGTGGCCACCGCCGCCGCGGGTGGCATCGAACTCGACGCCGCCGCCGCCGACGCCGTCGCGCTCGCCCCGGTCGGCCGCGGCGGTCGTCTTGGCGCGTGGCACGCCATGACGCCCTGACCCGCGTCCCACTACACTGCCTTCATGCTCACCCCCGTCGATCGCCTCGCGCTGGACGCCGCGTACGAGCAGGCCCTCAAGTCTCGACGCGAAGGGGGCATCCCCATCGGCAGCGCGCTGTGCACCAAGGAGGGCGTCATCGTCTCCCTGGGCCACAACCTCCGCGTGCAGACCGGCGACTCCACCGCCCACGCCGAGACCGTCTGCATCCGCAACGCGGGCCGCCGCCGCGACTGGCACACGCTCATCCTCGCCAGCACGCTCAGCCCCTGCGCCATGTGCAGCGGCACCGCCGTGCTGCACCGCATCCCCCGCGTCGTCATCGGCGAACGCACCACCTTCCAAGGCCGCGAGGATTGGATGGCCGCCTCGGGCGCGACGATCATCTGCGCCCAAGACCCGCGATGCATCGCCCTCATGCGCGAGTTCATCGCCGCCAAGCCCGAACTGTGGAACGAGGACATCGGCGTGCCGTGACGCGCCCTACCGCACGCACTCCACCAGCCGATGCGACGGCGCCTCGCCGTTCAGCCACGACACCAGCCACTCGAAGCAGTCAACGATCCGCGGACCCGGCCGGTTGAACCACTGGTTGCCGTCGACGAGCGCGACCCGCCCCGCCTTCACCGCGGGCAACTCCCGCCACCACGCCTTCGCGCTCAACTCGCCATGCGCCCGCCGTGTCGCCGCCAGGTCGAACCCGCACGGCGCCAACACGATCCACTCGGGCCGTGACGCCGCGAAGACCTCCTCGGGCACCCGCACGCTCGCGCCCGCGCGCCGTTCGCCGTGCTGCGGCCCCGCGCCCGCGCCCTGGCCGGGCTGCACCGTCGTGGGGTTGAGCATGTGGAACCCGCCCGCCCGCTCCACGAGCTGCACCGACCAGTGACCGCCGATGTAGAGCGGATCCGTCCACTCGAGCAGCGCGACATGCGGACCGTCGACGAACGGATTCACCCGCTCCCCCGCCGCGAAGAGCCGCTCCCGCATCGCCACCACCGCCCGCGAAGCCTGCCCCTCGAGTCCCGCCGCACGACCGATCCGCAGATGATCGTCGAGGATGTCCTCCACCGTGTGCGGGTTCAGGCTCACGATCGCCGGTCGAGGCGTCATCGTCGCCGCCACCCGCTCCACCCGCTGGAGATCGATCGAGCACACGCGGCACAGGTCCTGCGTCAGAATGATGTCGGGCGCCAGCGACCGCAACAACGCCTCGTCCACCTCGTACAGCGAAGCGCCAGGGTCCGCCAACGCCGCCCGAACCTGCGCATCGATCGCCGCGGGCTCCGTCGCCGTGACCTTCTGCGACGTCAGCACCGGCAGCCCCGCGACCTCCGGCGGCCAATCGCACTCGTGCGAACGCCCGACGAGCAGATGGCCCCCGCCCACGGCGAACAAGGCCTCGGTGGCCGACGGCAACAGACTGACGACGCGTGGAGGCATCGCGCCAAGGGTAGCAACGGCCCCGCGCCGCCCCGCGCCGCCCCGCCTGCCCCACTACCCTTCGCCCATGTCCACCGCGCAGATCAACGCCCCCTCCCTGGCCTCCCAAATCGCCGAGGTCGCCCTCCTCCGAGGCACCTTCACCCTCCGCTCGGGCAAGGTCAGCAAGTACTACCTCGACAAGTACCTCTTCTCCACCCGCCCCGAACTGCTCGCCAAGCTCGCGCCCATGTTCGCCCAGCGACTGACCGCCATGGAAGCCAAGGCCGGTCGCAAGGCCGTCCGCCTCGCCGGCGCCGAACTCGGCGGCATCCCCCTCGTCACCGCCGCCAGCCTCCACACCGGCCTGCCCTGCCTCTTCGTCCGCAACCAGAAGAAGGACTACGGCACCGCCAAGCAGCTCGAAGGCGTCATCAAGCCCGGCGACGTCGTCGTGCTCGTCGAGGACGTCGCCACCACCGGCGGCCAGGCCCTCGAGGCCGTCAAGTCCATCCGCGACGCCGGCGGCCACGTGCTGGGCGTCATCGCCACCATCGACCGCCTCGAGGGCGCACGCGAGAACGTCGAAGCCCAGGGCCTCCTCTTCGACGCCCTCTTCACCAAGCGCGATCTGGGCGTCGATGAATGAACCGCCGCGGCTGCAACGACTGCTCCTGCCCCATGCCCCGCGCCGACGGCACCGATGAAGGCCCCAGCGAAGAAGACCTCGCCGCCTTCAGCGATCCCACTCGCCCCTGCCCCGCCTGCGGCGCGCAGCTCCACGACGACGTCGCCCTGTGCTGGAAGTGCGGCCACGCCGTCGACGGCGCCGACGACTCCAAGGGCCCGCCGACATGGGTCGTCGTCACCGGGATCGCGCTGGCCGTCATCCTGGGCGTGATGCTGATGCGCTGAACGTCGACGACGTCACGCCGCCCGATAGATCCCCACCACTCGCTTGCCCGCGTACGCCGCGTGCGCCCGCGCCAGCAGTTCCGCCTCGTGGATCCACGAACTCACCACCACCGCCGTCCCCTCGCGGGGGCCCGGCGGCAGGTGCACGGGCAGCCCCATCACCCGCGTGCCCGCCTTCGTCACGTCGTCGTCGCAGAACCCGATGATGCAGTCGCGGAACTCCTCGAGCACGTGGCTGAGCTCCTGCGTGTGTCGCCCCGTGCCGTGCACCAGCACCCGCTCGCCTCGCAGCGATCGCAACACCGAACGCAATCGCTCGTCGCCGCCCGCGGGCACCGATCCGCCGCCGCTGAAGGCGCAGCGACCGCTCCACGACTTCGCGGGCTCGGCCGCCACCTCGCGCATCATCTCGAGCACCCGCGTGGCGTGCGCTTCCACCGAATATCCGTCCGCGTCCCGCGTCGCGCGGGCCTGCATCGCCGCCATCGCCTCGGGACCCGCCTCCCACGCCTCGCGGACCGCCAATGCCATGCGACGGCCAAGCTCGTCGGCCGGCGTGTCGTCGTCGGCCTCCACGAGCATCCCGTTCACGCCGTGCGTCACGACCTGCGTCGCGCCCGATCGCACCCGCGTCACCACGGGCACGCAGCCGCACCGCATCGCCTCCAGCATCGCCAGACTCAGCCCCTCCGCCTTCGACGCCAGCACGAAGACGTCGTTCGATGCGTACGCCCGGCCGACCGCCTCGGGCGCCACGCCCGCCGACGCCTCCATCGACGGTCCGCACGACAGCGATCCACGCGCCGGCCCCTCGCCCACCAGCGTCAACCGGTGCGCGAACCCCTGGGCGTCCAGCACGCGGCTCATCGCCGCCAAGGCGCCCACCCGCTTCACGGTCTCGTCGAACCGGCCCGCGTAGATCAATCGCGGCGGACCCGGTGCTCTCGCCGATGGCCGCGCCGTCGCCGGCACGCCGTAGGGAATCTCCGTCACCCCCGGCAAGTCGTCCAGTCGTCGATGCAGCGCGGCGCTCACCGCCACCACCCGCGAGAGCATCGGAGCGTAATGCCGCAGCACCCGCACGTCGTACGCGCCGTCGAGATGGCACCACCCCGCCACGCGGATCAACTCGCCGCAGGCCCGCAACGCCAGGGCGGCCGCGCCGTACGAATCCCCGTGCAGGTTCGGGCTCAGCACCACCCGCTCGACGCACAGGTCGCGTGCGGCATTCGCGTACGCCTCCGCGAACGGCTCGATCCGCCCCTCGCACCCCTCGATCCCGCCCAGCGGCGCCAGATCGAAGACCCGCACCCGCGGATCGATCCGCGGCCGCGTCGGCGGATACCCCTCGCGCTGCGCATGCACCAGCAACCCGCACCGGACGCCGCGTCCGGATAGCTCGTTGACAAGCCGCACCGCCCACGACACCACGCCGCTGACGTACAGCCCCCCCGGCAGCGCAATCAGCAGGCCCGGCGCGTCGGCGTTGGCGTCATGCCGCGGCATCCATGCTCCCCCGCTCCTCGCACGCCCTGCCGTCCAGCGTCGCCAGAATCCTCGTTGCCCGCGTCGAATACGAATACGTCCTGGCCAGCGCGGCGCACGCCGCCGCTCGCCGCGCCGCCGCCTCCGGCGACTCGCGGAGCGCGGCCCTCACGGCCTCGACCATCGATGACGCGTCGTCGGGCGTGAACCAGCGAACGTGATCGTCCTTCACCCATCGACGAAGCGCGCGAATGCCCGACGCCACCACCGGCGTCCCGCTGGCGAGGTACTCGCCAAGCTTCACCGGGCTCGTCCACGACGACGACGGATCGGTCGCCGACGGCGGCAGCAGCAACGCGTCGCTGTGCCACAGGTACGCCGGCACCTCGACGTGAGGCACCGCGCCCAGCGCGTGCACGTTCGACAGCCCCGCCGCCCTCGCGCGAACCCGCTTGAGGTCCTCCGGCGTGCCGCCCAGCAGCACGAAGGAAAGCTCCGGCGCCAACGCGGCCGCCTCGAGGATCGTCGGCACGCCCTTGTAGTCGTACAGGTGCCCCGCGTACGTGATTCGCGGCCCCGACACGCGGCACATCGCCACCGGCGGCTTGCTCGGTCTCGATGGCGGCGAGAAGAGCTCGACGTCCACGCCGTCCGGCACGATGTGCACGCACCCCGGCGCGGCCCCGAGCGACTCGAACCAGGTCTTCAGCGGCGCGCCGATGGTGATGATCGAACGAATCCCGCGACGCGACGACTGCGTCGAACGCATCGCCTTCACGACCTCCTCGCGACGGTCGCCCACGTGCGCGTGCGTCTCCATCACGGTCGGAATGGCCGCCGCGGCACACTGGATCGCCGCATGGAAGTGCCTCGCGTACACGCAGTCGACGCCCTCGGAGGTCGCCACCGACGTCGCCCACGACCCGAATCTCGCCGGATCGAACGGACCGCCCTCGTCGGGCTGCATGATGACGTCCAGCCGATCCTCCCCGTAGTCGGCCAGGATCTCCGCCGGCGTGCGCGGGTCGCATTCGGGCGGCCGGCAGACCAGCACCACCGAATGCCCCGCGCGCAGCATGCCGCCCGCGGTCTTGACGACGTTGATGGCATGGGCGCGGTGGCTGCCCAGCTGAATCTCGGAGACGACGGCGATCCGCATGCTCATGAGCGGTCCCCCCTGGTCGCGACCCCGCACAGCAGGGCCTGGCACGCCCACGGCGAACGGTCCGCACGCCCCACGCGGAAGTCCCGCTCGCCGCGCCGACCCTTCAGCAGCGGCTCGTCGGCCTTCGGAAGCATCCGCTGGCGAATCAGCGCAAGCCCCCGCGACTCGACGTACATCGCGAACTCGTCGTCGGCCCACTCGCGCACGTGCTCGGGCTTGTCCGAACGCATGCACGCGCGGCCCCGCTCGCGACGCCGCTCGGGCGTCGACAGCAGGATCCGCGTCGAGGCGTGGCTCGAGGCGCGGATCAACTCCATCACCGGATCAGGATCCAGCAGGTGCTCCAGCACGTCGGCGCAGATGATCAGGTCGAAGGTTCGCCCCAGCGTCTCGGGCGGCCACTCAAGATCGCACTCCACCGTCGCCGCCCGCGGCACCCGCTGCTTCACCACCTCGAGCGCGGTCTGTTGATCGAGGCACGTGATGTCCGAACAGAGCGGCGAGATCCAACGACCAAGCTTGGTGCCCGGCCCGCACCCAACGTCGAGCACCGACGCCAAGCGGCCGCGACGGACCATCGACGCCGCCCACATGTACACGTAATGCTGGAATCGCCCGCTCTCGGCCAATCGCCACGGCGCCCAGTACGGCTCCCCGTCGCGATGCGCGTCGTGGCTGAACGAGCGGGGCTGTTCGACGTACTCGGCCGGAAGGAAGTAGCTCACGCAGGAGACCTCGCCGCGAACGATCGCGCAGGAACGCCCATCGCGTCGTCGCAGGGGATCTTCGACCGCGGGGGACCTTCCCCTCGACTCCGCCGTCGCCTGCATGGGGGATCGGGCTCGCCCGGAGCGTCGACCCGCGAGCATCTCACGTCGCGAACGGCGCGTACGGGCGGAACTTCTCCACCGTCCCCAGCTCCTCGCGGTGCAGCAGCGCCCGATGCCGCCCCAGGTTCGCCGCCGCGGGCGTGTCGATGAGGTTCGTGGAGTCGTTCGCGCTCATCTGCATCAGCACCCGCGCCTCGAACTCCCGCGCCGTCGCCCGCTCGAGCGTTCGATCGACGTTCGCCGCCGTGTCGATCCACGCCACCACGTGCACGCCCAGCGCGGGGCCGTCACGGAGCACCTTGGCCAACTGCTGGTCCGGCCGCGACGCCCCCTCCGAAGCGCCGAAGGAGAAGTCCTCCACCTTCCGCAAGTCGCGGAAGCGGTGCAGGCCCATCACCAGCACGAAGAGGCTCGTCTCGGGCAGCTTCGCCTCGGGGTCTTGCGCCAAGGCCTCGCGTCTCGCCACCTCCGCCGCCACCTCGGCCACCGCCGCCGCCGCGCCCCTCGGACCGGCGAACCGCGTCGGGCCCGAAGGGTCCTGCGCGTTCGCCATCCGCTCGAGCACGCCGTGCTCCCGCTGGTCGGCGGGCGTCGAGTCGATCACCACCAGCCGCGTCCGCTGGTCGGCCGCCAACGCCGTCGCCGCGGCCGTCATCATCGCGTGCGCCGTGTCCTCCTGCTGACCCACGATCAGCAGGTTCGCCGCCGCCTGACGCCTGAAGGCGATGTTGGTCGCCTCCTTGATGCTCACCGCCTCGCCCAGCCACGCCGTCGGCACGGCGGGCGCGGGCTCGCGTCCCTCGCGAATCGCCGCCAGCCGCGGGTTGCGGCCGATCTCCGACGCCCGGTCTCCCTCGAAGACGATGCACTCCCTCGCGGGCGACCCTCGCCCTCGCGCCCGCACCCGGTCGAGCATCGCCTCGCGCGTCTCTTCCGAGAGCCAGACGATCTGGAAGGGGCTGTTCCCCTCCAGCATGCCGCTGGCGTCGTTGTAGATCGCCTCGCCCGGCCTGCTGAGCAGACGCGGCGCGGGGTTGTCCTCGCTCATGATGAGGTAACTGTCCGCCTCGCTGCACTGCAGCGCGATGCGAACCGCCATCTGCCCCAGCGTGCTCCTCGCCAGCGAGTACGCCCCGCCGAGCGTCTGGCTCCCCAGCACCACGTGCATGCCGAACGCGCGGCCCTGACGCACCAACCGGTCCAGCAGCAGCGACGCCTCCTGCGCCAGCTTGTCGTCCTCGACGAAGAACTCCTGGAACTCGTCCACCACCAGCAGCACCCGAGGCATCGGCTCCGGACTCGACCTCCGCCACCCCGCCAGGTCCTGCACGTTGCGATCCCGGAACCGCTGCCCTCGCGACGTCAACTCCGCGTCCAGCCGCCGCAGCACGCTGAGCCCGAACTCCCGCTCGCTCTCGACCGCGATCACCCTCGCGTGCGGCAGCCCGTGCGCCGCGTACGCCTTGAACTCCACGCCCTTCTTGAAGTCCACCAGGTACATCTCGATCTCGTCGGGCGAATGCCAGAGCGCGGCGTTCGTGATGATCACGTGCAGCAGCGTCGACTTGCCCGAGCCCGTGCGGCCCGCGATCAGCGCGTGCTGCGCCGTGCCCTGCCCCAGCAAGAGGTGCTGCAGCTTCGTCGCCCCCGTCCTGCCCAGCGCGACCCGCACCTCGTCGCGCGTCGACCGCGACCACACCTCCGCCTCCGACTGCGGCGCGACGATCTCGAAGGGCACCCGCACCCTGCCCAGTTCCTTCGACTGTTCGCCCACCCGGCGAAGCAACGCCGTCGCCGTCGCCTCCGCGGGCGGACGCTCCAACGCCAAGGGCCACGCCCTGAACGCGGGCTCCTGCCGAACCCACCGCCCCTGCTGGTGACGCAGGTGCAGCGACCCCTTCGCCAAGTCCGCCACCGGCAACCACGCCGGCGGCTTGGTCCGCTCGTCAAGGGCCGCCAGCACGTGCACCCCGCACCTCGCCCCGCTCGCGATGATGCTCGCCAGTCGCTTGGCCGCCTGCTCGCTGATGCCCGCCGGAAGGTCCGCCAGAACCAGGAACCGCATCGGCTCGGCCACCTCGCCCGCCATCGCGTTGTACTCGCGAATCGTCGCGTACTCGTTGCGGAGGTACTTCTGGATCACCGTCTCCATGTGCTCCGTCAGTTCCGCCAGCCGCTGCTCGACGTGCCGCACGTCGCTCCACACGCGATCGGTGATGAGCTGCTCGTCGTGGTCCGCCAGGTGCGTGAAGGCCGCGAAGCTCTGCCCCAGTCCCACCGGATCCACGATCGTGAACCTCGCCTTCGACGGCGGCACGCTCGTCATGATCCGCAGCATCGCGTCGTTGAGCGCGGCGATCGCCTCCGCTCGCCCCTCCGCGCCGTGCTGCAACAAGAGCGAACCGCCCTCCGCAAGGTCGAGCAGCAGCGGCAATCGCACGACCCCCCCGGGCAACGCCCCCGCCATAGCCAAGGCCTGCTCGCTCCCCGCCGTCATGCCCCCCGGCATCGCCGCGGGCGAGGCCTCGAACCAGCCCATCGACACCGCGTCGGGCACTTCGCCCGGCGGCACGCCCTCTCGCCACCCCGTGGCGGTCCACGCCCCAGCGTCCCAAATCGGACAGACCCGTTCCATCCACGCCGCAAACTCGGCCTGCCCGCGAGCCGCCGCCTCCACCGCCGCCCGCCATTCGTCCTGCAGCGCGCTCATGGTGCGTGCATGCGCCGTCCCGGCCGCGTCGATCATCGCGCGATGCTCGGCCCTGACCTTCTCGGTCGCGTCGGCTCGCTTGGCGTCAGCCGCCGCGCGATGCTCGGCCGCCGATCGCTCCACCGCCTCGAGCTCCGCCTGCTTCGCCTCTCGCAGCGCCTGCACGGCCGCACCATGACGCTGTCGGAGGGCCGGCTCCTCCTGCTCGCGACGAACCTGCAGCGTCCTGGTCGCTTCCTTGGCCTGCACCTCGGCCTCGTCGAGCTCGCGTTCCCGCTTGAGCCGCGCGGTGCCCACCGCCGCGTCGCGCCGTTCCGTGAGCGACGCCAACGCCGCCTCCGCGCCGCGACGCGCCGAGGCGACCGCCTGCGCCAACGCGGCCCTCGACGCGGGAACGCTCGATCGCACGAAGGCCCGCAGCCCGAGCATCACGGCCGTGGCCCCCGTCGCCCCGCCCGCGGCCCACAGACCGATGCGACGCAGATTCTCGCTCGCCTCGGCCCCCGCGCCGAAGGCGGCGGCGATGCCCCCCGCCGCGCCCGCGGCAAGCACCGTCGAAATGATGAACGCCGGCGCGATCACGAAGTGCCGCGTGCGCCGTTCGAGCGCATCGAGCAGCCGCACCACGTCGGGCAGGGCGGGAACGGGCGTCGCGCCCTCGGGCAGCGTCATGGGCTCGTGGCCGCTCTGCGCGAGCATCGTCACCGCCGCGGACTCGATGGCCGCGAGCTCGCGAAGAAGCGCGTCGGTCTGTGTTCTGGCCGCGTCGAACTCCTGCAGGGCCTTCTTGTTGGCCGACTCGAGCATCGTCTCGGCGAGCCAGCGTCGCTCGTCGAGCCCCTCGCGGGCCTTGGACTCGATGGCGTTCGTCTGCGCCGTGAAGGCCCGGAGTTCCGTCGCCGCCGCCTGCTCCGCCGCCGCGAGGCGTTCGTCGTGCCTGGCCGCCAGCCGCTGCCGCACGGTCTTGAGCTCGGCATCCACCGATCGGTGCGTCTTGGCGTGCTGCTGCTCGATCTCCTCGAGCGCCTGCTCGAGCGCACGCGTCGCCGCCGTCGTCGCCTGCGCGTGGGCGGCCTCGGCCGCCTGCACCTCGGAGGCGTGCCGACGCACCGCGGCCTCGAGATCGGCCAGGAGTCGTCGCTGTCGTTGGGTCGGTGAGTCGGTCACGGTCCACCAAGTCTAATCAGGCGCATGGCGACGGGTTGCAGGTGGCGGCAAATCCATGCGTGACGCACGCACCCTCCGCCCACGACATCACCACGCGCCGCCGCGGTCAATCATCCCCGCACTCGCGCTTGGCCTGATGCATCAACTCCCCCGCCTGCTCGATGGCCCGTACCGCCCGGGCGATCGCCGGCTCCAGGGGATCGATCACCTCGCGCTCGAACTTCACCGCCGCGTCGTCCTGCCACGTGTCGCGCACGCGCGACCACCTCGCCCGCAACTGCTTGAGGGCGTCGATCAACGCGGCATTGCACGTCGCGTGCGAAGCCATCAGCCCGGCTCCTCCGGCCCGCGCGGGGCCTCGAGCCGCTCGTACTGCTCGAGCGCGAGCACCATCCGCTCGAGCCGCACGATGGCCTTGGGCAGGTCGCCGTGAATGGCCGCCGCCAGGTCCGCCAGCCCGCTCTTGTAGAGTTGCGCCTCGCGCTCCCACGCCGGCGCCCAGCGTCGCGTGGCCTCTTGTCGCTTTCGCGCCGATTCGACCCGCTCTTGCGCCCTCGCCACGGCCTTGCGCTCCAGCACCAGCGACACGGGCTCGGGCGCCTGCGCGATGATCTTGCGCTGCATGTCCGTCTTGGCCGCCAGCACCTGATCCTCGCGCTTGCGGATCTCGTGCTTCCAATGCATGGGCCGGTCCTGATTGAGCCACAGCGACACCCGCGACACGTCCGCGTCCATCGACGCCAACGCCGTCGTCACCGCCTCGATGAACGCCGCGACCGCGGCCTTCGTCTCGAGCAGCGCCTTGGAGTCGTGAATCCTCGCGTGCGAGCCCATCGTCGCGCAACCCTCATGCTACCGCTGGTTGAGATACTCCTCGATCTTCTCCGCCTTGCGGATGAGGAACGGAATGTGCTTCTCTGTCGCCGCCGTGAACCGCGACAGCTGCTTCATCGTCAGGTCGAACTCCTCGGCGAACTTCAGGTGTTCCTGGTCGCGCCAGCTTTGGCCCAGCTCGTTCATCCTCGCGTTGATCACCGTCCCCTGCTGCTGCAGGAACTCGTTGAAACGCTTGAGCTCGAGGGCGAACCGCCGCACCTCGCCCGGATCCATGATCGCCTTGGACATGCACGAGGATACGGCCTCGCTTCCGTCCCGGTTGCCCCGACCGGTGTCGCAGCACGCCCGTACGCTCACCGCATGCCCGCCTTGCGACTGGTCGCCTTCCTCCTCATCGCCCTCGCCCTCCCCGCCTGCTCCTCCACCATGACCCGCCCCGCCGACGCCGCCCCCGCATCCCCCGGCTTCCACGAACGCGCCCTCACGCTGGGCGGCACCCTCCACCGCTACGTCGTCTACATCCCCCGCGACGCCCCCACCCCCGCCCCCGTCATCATGTTCCTCCACGGCCGCGGCGAGTGCGGCAGCGACGCCTGGAAACCCGTCGCCCAAGGCATCGGCCGCGCCATCATGAACGATGCCGCCCGCTGGCCCTTCGTCGTCATCTTCCCCCAAAAGCCAGACCCCCAACGTCAATGGGAGGAGTACACGCCCCTGGTCATGGCCACCCTCGAGGCCACCCGCAAGGAACTCCCCACCGACCCCACCCGCACCTACCTCACCGGCCTCTCGCAAGGCGGCCACGGCACCTGGGCCATCGCCGCCGCCAACCCCACCATCTGGGCCGCCATCGCCCCGATCTGCGGCTACGGCGACCCCGCCACCCTCGCCCCACCCCTCACCTCCACCCCCATCTGGTGCTTCCACGGCGACGCCGACCCGGTCATCAAGGTCGAACAAACCCGCGCCATGGTGCAAGCCCTGCAAGCCGCCCACGCGCCGAACCTCATCGCCACCGAATACCCCGGCGTCGACCACAACTCCTGGGACCGTGCCTACGCCGAACCCAACCTGCCCGGCTGGTTCCTCAAGTGGCAGCGTCCGCAGACGCCCTGACGACGCGACACCACGGCCAAGCCCGCGCCGGTCCGCGCCACGCCAGCCCGCCCCGCGCAACCCAACACCCGTGCCGGGGGCTTGCTCGAAGACTCGCCGCGCACCCCGGCTCTTCTGGGGACGCCCTGACGGGCTGCAGGGCAGGCTGGCCAACAAACGCCAACTTGCGCGTGCCTGCCAGCCCAAGCCCCCGCCCAGCCCCCCAATACCATCCCGTCGCATGGCTGCCTCCCCCCGCCACGGCCAAACCACCACCACCACCCTCCTCGACTCCCTCAAGGACGCCGCCAACGCCCCGGTCTGGCAGGAGTTCGACGCCCGCTATCGCCCCATCCTCCACGGCTTTGCCCGAAAGCTCGGACTCCAGGAAGAAGACGCCGCCGACGTCGCCCAGCAGGCCCTCGCCGAGTTTGTCCGCGACTACCGCGCCGGCCGCTATGAACGTGGCAAGGGACGCCTCAGCTCCTGGCTCATCTCCATCGCCCGCAACCGCGCCATGGACATGCACCGCAGCGGCGGCCGACGCCGCGATTGGCGCGGACAGTCCGCCTTCGAACAGGTCGAAGGCGCTCGCCCACCCGAGGCCGTGCAAGATCCTGCCGCCGACGACGCTGCATGGGAGACCGAACGCCGCCAAGCCATCCTCGCCCTCGCCCTCACCAAGCTCCGTGAAGAATCCAAGACCAACGACAACACCATCCGCGCCTTCGAGCTCACCGCCATCCGCGGCGTGCCCAGCGACGCCGCCGCCCGCGAGTGCAACATGAGCGTCGACGAGGTCTACGTCGCCAAGAACCGCGTCACCAAGCGCCTCCGCGACATCGTCGCCCAACTCGACGACGTCTACAAGGAAGACTGACCCCTCGCCTGGCCGCATGCCCACCGACGCAGACCAGATCCCCGCCCGCGACTGCCCCGGCGCCTCGACGCTCGAGGCCTTCGCGCAGGCGGCAGACGGTGGCGACATCGCCGTCGCCTCGCACGTGGCATCGTGCGAGCGATGCCGCTCGATCGTCGACGAGGTGCGGGAGAACCAACGCTTTCTCGGCGAGTTCAAGAGCGAGTTGCGCCCCGGCGAGGACCTCTTCGAGGACCCATTCGCCTCCAGGGAGGAAGTGCCCGGGTACACCCTCCACCGCGAACTCCACCGCGGCGCACAAGGCGTGGTCTACCTCGCCACGCAGGAACGCACGCGCCGCGATGTGGCGGTGAAGATGCTGCTGCAAGGCGCGTTCGCCACCAGCCGCCAACGCGCCCGCTTCGAGCGCGAGGCCGAGATCGCCTCGCAGCTCCGCCACCCCAACATCGTCACCGTGCACGACAGCATGCCCGTCAAGGGCGGCCGCTTCGCGCTGGTGATGGAGTACATCGAGGGCCGCACGCTCGACCAGTGGAGCGAATCGCTCGCGACCCTCGCGCCGAGGAATCGCATCGCCGCCGTCGTCGAGCTCTTCCTGCAGGTCATCGACGCCGTGCACTACGCCCACCAGCGAGGCGTCATTCACCGCGACCTCAAGCCCGCCAACATCCTCGTCGACGCCGACGGCCGCCCGCGCATCGTCGACTTCGGCATCGCCAAGCTGCACGACGCCGCCCAGGCCGACCGCGCCGTGGCTCCCCGCGCCCGCGCGGCCACGGCCGTCACGCAGGAGGGCGAGTTCGCCGGCACGCTCGCCTACGCCGCCCCCGAACAACTCGGAGGCAGGCCCGACCTCATCGACACCCGCACCGACGTCTACGCCCTGGGCGTCATCTTCCACGAACTGCTCACCGGCCGCATGCCCTACGACGTGTCGGGCTCTTTCGCGGAAGTCATCGACCACGTCGTCAACGAGCCCCCCGCGCCCCTCCGCGACGCGCTGCCCGAGGCCGACGAAGACCTCGCCGTCATCGTCGAACACTGCCTCGCCAAGGAACCCGAACGCCGCTACCAATCCGCCGGCGCGCTCCTCGCCGACCTTCGCCACCATCTCGCGGGCGAGGCCATCAACGCCCGGCGCAGCAGCCGCGTCTATGTCTTCCGCCGCTGGGCCGCCCGCCACAAGGCCGTCGTCGTCGGCGCGGTCGCCGCGTTGGCCCTCGTCATCGTCGGCGCGTCGTCGGGCTCCTACGCCCTCTTCGAGCGTCGCCAACGCCAGCAGGTCGAGGAAGAGCAGTTCCGCACCAGCCAACTCAAGGCCGCCGCCGAACTCAGCGGCGAGAACGAACGCCGCCAACGCCAGGCCGCCGAAGCCGCCAAGAACTTCATGGCCCGCATGCTCGGCGCCATCACCCCCGGGGCGGCACGCGGCCGCGAAGTGAGCCGCACCTACATGCTCGATCAGGCCGAGATCGAGCTCTCGCAAGGCCGCCTGGCCGACCAACCCATGGTCGAGCGCGAGGTGCGCCTCCTGCTCGGCCGCGCGTACAGCGAACTGGGCTCCTTCGCCAAGGCCGCCATCCACCTCCGCCGCGCCGCGGCGATCAACCGCGATTCGTTCGCCAAGGACCTCCTCGGCGCGGCCACCGTGAATGAACTCCTCGGCCGCGCGCTGGGCTTGTCCGGCCCGAACCAACTCGCCGAGGCCCTCGACCTGCTCCAGGCCTCCCTCGACACGCGCCGTCGCCTCGCGGGCGAAGGCAGCGTCGAAGTCGCCTCGAGCCTCAACTCGCTGGGGCTCGTCCTGGTGCACAACGCCGACTTCGATCGCGCCCTCGGCCCGCTGCGAGAGGCCCTCGCCATCCGCCGCGGCACGCTCGGCCCCGACAACGTCGACCTGCTGGAATCGATCACCACGCTCGCGCAAGCCACCTGGCAATCCTCCCGCGCCGACTGGTCGCAGGCGGGCGAACTCTTCGAGGAGTGCATGGCCCGCCGGGCGGCCATGAAGGAACCCGACCACCCCGTCGTCGCCGACGCGCTCTACCAGTACGCGCACATGCTCACGGCCTCGGGCGATCGCGAACGGGCCTTGACCGTGGCCGCCGACGCGCTCGCCGCCCGCCGACGCGTCTTCGGCGACCGCTCCGCGGCAGCCGCCCAGTGCCTCGACCTCCTCGCCGGACTGCACGCCATCGAAGGCCGCTTCCGCGAGGCCGAACCGCTGCTGGTCGAGGCGGCCGCCATCCACGCCGCGGCCTCGGGCGAGGGCAACGCCCCC
Source organism: Phycisphaerae bacterium (assembly GCA_037139735.1). Lineage (GTDB taxonomy): Bacteria > Planctomycetota > Phycisphaerae > Phycisphaerales > UBA1924 > UBA2402. Next base: position 4,096 of record JBAXFU010000030.1, on the reverse strand, counting down.
CGCCTCTCCACGCTCGCGAACCTCGGCCGTGTCTACTACAAGATGGGCCGCTTCGACAGGGCCGAGCCCGTGCTCATCGAATGGCACGACGGCCTGAAGAAACTCCCCAACGCCGACCCCGGCCAGATCGATCTCGCCCGCGCCTGCCTGCGCCAGATGTACGAAGACTGGGACAAGCCCGCCCAAGCGGCCAAGTGGGCCGGCACGACGCCGTGACGAAACCTCGCCCCCCGCTCACCACGCCAAGGGCGTCAACCACGCCTTCGCCAACCCCTCGACCGGCTCGTGCACCGAGGCCTGCGGCCACGCGAGCACGCCCGTCTCGTCGACGACGCCGAGCGTGGCGCACGCGATGCTCCCCAGCGCGGCCCGCACCTTCGCCACGTCCGCCGCCGCCACCTCCAGCACGTAGCGGCTTGGGTTCTCGGCGAAGGCCAACTCCCACGCCGCGAGGGCGCCAGGTTCGATCGACAACGCGGCGCCCAGCGCCTTCCCGCCCCCGGTGGTGGCGATGAGCATCTCCGCCACGGCCACCAGCAGGCCGCCGTCGGAGCAGTCGTGGGCCGCCTTCACGAGCCCCTGCGCGATGCACGCGGCGACAGCCTTGGCGGTCGCCGGACCGGCCTTGAGATCGGTGCGGGGGAAGGGCGCGCCGTTGTCGCCAAAGAGCTGCGCGAAGTGACTCCCGCCGATGTCGCCGGTGGTGACGCCCACCAGGAGCAGCACGTCGCCGGCGTGCTTGGCGTCCATGGTCACGCTCTTGTTGACGTCGTTCACAATGCCCATGCCGGTGATGAGCAGCGTGGGCGGAATCTCGATCACCCGCTTCTCGCCCGTCGCGGCGTCCTCGTAGCGGAGCTGGTTGTTGAGCGAGTCCTTGCCGCTGACAAAGGGCGTGCGATACGCCATCGCGCCGTCGTAGCACGCCTCGGCCGCACGAACGAGCGTGCCGAGGTTCTCCGGCTTCTCGCAGCTGGGCCAGCAGAAGTTGTCGAGGATGGCGATGCGGGTCGGATCCGCGCCCGTGCACACGAGGTTGCGCACGCACTCGTCGATGCCCGCCAGCGTCGTGAGGTACGGGTCGCCGCCGTACGGACGCTGCGACACGTGACGCGTCGAGGGCACGCCGCCGTGGATCTGAAGGCCGCACCCCAGCGCGATGCCGCGGCCGCTGCCGGCCACCGGCTCGATCACCGCCGCGTCGCTGGGCCCGCGCCCGCCCGGCCCGCACAGCGGCTTGACCACCGTGTTGCCCTGCACCTCGTGATCGTACTGACGCACGATCCAGTGCTTGCTCGCGATGTTGGGGTGCGACAGGAGCGAACGCAACGCCTCGCCGGTCGCGGGCGCGTTCACCGGCGCGGTTTCGGCCTTGGGCGCAACCCACGTCGCCTGACGCAGCGGCTGCGGGATGCCCTCGTGCAGCAGCCGCATCGGCATCCGCCCCACCTCGACGCCCTTGTACCGCAGGATGAGCTCGGCCCCCGGCGTCCCGAAGACGCCAAGGTCGGCCAGCTCCACGCCCTCCTCCTCGCAGATCTTCGCCATGGCGGGCACCTTGTCGGGCGCCACCGCCAGCACCATCCGCTCCTGCGCCTCGCTGATCCAGATCTCGGTGTACGAGAGGCCCGCGTACTTCAGCGGCGCACGCTCGAGCTCGACCTGCGCGCCCAGCTCCGCGCCCATCTCGCCCACCGCCGACGAGAAGCCCCCCGCGCCGCAGTCGGTGATGCCGTGATAGAGCCCCGCCGCCCGCGCCCGCAGGATCGCGTCGAGCGTCCGCTTCTCCTCGATCGCGTTGCCGATCTGCACCGCGTGCGAGAACTCCGACGCCGCCGTCGACTCCAGCTCCGCCGACGAGAACGTCGCGCCGTGAATGCCGTCTCGGCCCGTGCGGCCTCCCAGCGCGATGATCCGGTCGCCCGCCTTCGCGCCGCCCTTGACGTGCGTCCGCGGAATCAGCCCGATGCACCCGCAGAAGACCAAGGGGTTGCCCACGAAGCGGTCGTTGAAGTGCACCGCGCCGTTCACCGTCGGAATGCCCATGCGGTTGCCGTAGTCGCGCACGCCGCTCACCACGTCCGTCGGGATGCGCCTTGGGTGCAGCGTGCCCGGAGGCAACGCCGCGGCCCCTTCGCCCCACGCGTTCGGGAAGCCCACGCAGAAGACGTCCGTGCTCGCGATGGGCTTGGCGCCAAGGCCCGTGCCGATGATGTCGCGGATGCACCCGCCGATCCCCGTCGCGCTCCCGCCGTAGGGCTCGAGCGCGCTGGGGTGGTTGTGCGTCTCCACCTTGATGCACACGCCCCACGTGTCGTCCAGCGCGATGACGCCCGAGTTGTCCTTGAAGACCGAGAGCGTCCAGTCGATGCCCTGCTCAATCAGGTCGAACGTCGCCGCCGCCACCGTCCGCTTCAGGAGGTTGTCGATCACCACCGAGCCGTCGGGCTCGGTCGCGTGCCCCGCGCGGCCCGCAAGGTTCATCACCCCCGCGCCGCCCTGCTCGCGATACCGCACGCGGCTCTTGAGCGTCTTGTGCACGCAGTGCTCCGACCATGTCTGCGCCAGCGTCTCGAGCTCGATGTCCCGCGGCTCGCGACCCAGCCGCCGGTACTCGGCCTGGATCGTCTTCATCTCCTCCAGACTCAGGAAGAGGTGCGCCTCGCGCGACAACTTCGTCAACTGCTCGTCCGTCAGGTCGCGCAGAGCCACCTGCCCCACCTTCAACTCGTACTCGTGCCCCTTGGGAAGGTGCGCAGGCGTCCACGCGCCCTTGGTGATCTGGTGCACCACGCCGTTGGCCAGTTCGCGGCTCGCGAACGCGTGGGCGTCATCCACCCCCACGCCCGTCAGGTCGTAGCGAACCCCCGTCGACACCGCCACGTCCACGCCCAGCAGCGTCTTGAGCCCCTCCCGCACCGATTGTGCCGCGGGATCCATCACGCCCGGCAACGGATGCACCTCGATCACCGCCGCACCCGACGCAGGCGCCTGACCCAGCGTGGCCACCTCGACGACCGGGTCGGCCAACAGACCCGATGCCGCCTTGCCCAACGCCTCGGCGCCGAGCCCACCCTCGAGCAGGTAGACCTTCGCGCTGCTCACCGAGGCCACCGAAAGACCCGCCGCCTTCGCGCGCCGATGAACCGATTCCGCCCGCGGATCCGACGCTCCCTGACGGGTCCTGACCTCGATGCGATGCAGTGTCGACATGATGCCGCAGGATAGGAGCGAATGGGCGCATGCCTCGAGCACACACCAATCGGAAAGCGATCGCCTGACGTCACTGGAGATAGCCGAACCGGGCATGTGCCTTCCGGCCATCGACGGCGACATCGAACCCGATGGGGTTGGCCAGAGCCGCCCGGCGGCAACCCCTTCGGGGTTCATCCACCAGCGCCCGCAGGTCCGGTGGTGGCGGCGAAACGCCGCCACCACCGGCTACTCACGGTGATCGCTTCGCGATCCAAACACCCTCCGACCGATTTGCCAAAGCCCTGGTGCGCTACCGTCCCCCATGGACCCCTGCAACACCTGTCGCGATGCGCACGCCTGGCTCCGCTGGCTCATCGGTCGGACGCTCGACGCGTGCGACGGCCTCTCGCACGAGGAGTTGCACCGCGCGTTCCCCATCGGCATCGGCAGCGTGCACGCCACGCTGGTGCACCTCGCCGGCGCGGAACGCATCTGGATCTGCGTGCTCGAGGGCGACGACGCGGGCGTGGTCATGCCCCAGCCCGCCGACCTGCCCGACCTTGCCGCCATCCGCGCCCACCTCGCGGCGACCCGCGCCCGCTGGGACGCGTATCTCGCGCGACTCACGCCCGCCGAACTCGATCGCGTGGTCGAGCGACACCGCGACGGCCGCGTCTTCCGCCAGAAGGCGGGCGACGCGATCATGCAGGTGCCCACGCACGCCCTCTACCACAACGCGCAGCTTTCGTTCATGTTCCGCTCGATGGGCCGCTCGCTGCCCGATTCGTCGTGGATCCTCTGGGGTCGTGAACGAACTGCTCAGCCGGCGTGATCGGTCGTCGCCGCGTTCGCGCCCGTGTCGCCAGCCCGAAGGGCGTCCCTTCGTTGAGCCGTGGGCGCA
>JBAXFU010000029.1:0-33598 GCA_037139735.1 Phycisphaerae bacterium | reverse complement strand
CGGGGGCTTGCTCGAAGACTCGCTGCGCACCCCGGCTCAACGAAGGGACGCCCTTTGGGCTGGCCGGGACGGCCGTAGTCATGCGAATGCCATGGACGCGCCGGATCGATCGTGTCTGGCGTGGTCGGGTCCGTCCCGATCCGCGCGTTCCCCCGCCAGCCCGCTTCGGGCGTCCCCTGGTTGAGCCGGGGTGCGCAGCCCGGCTTTGCGGGCAAGCCCCCGGCGGAGCCAATACGCGCGTGGTCGGAGCGCCAGCCCTGATGTGACCGCTGATGTGACCGTCGCCGATCAACACGCTCCGCTCGTACACCCGCCCTCACGCGACCGTGCCCCGCCTCAATGAAAATTCCGCGTCATCGTCGTCAACTCCGCCATCTGACCATCAAGATCCTCCAATCTCGTCGCAATCACGTTGATCACCTGTCCCTGTCGCTCCACCCTGCCATGGGCAAGCACCACCACGCCGTGGCGTGCCGCCTTGCGGTGACGCTCGTAGATGGCCGGACGCACGATGAGGTTGGCGATGCCCGATTCATCCTCGAGCGTCATGAAGGTGATGCCCTTCGCGGTCCCGGGCCGCTGCCTCACCAGCACGATGCCCGCCACGGCCGCGGGCTTGCCCGACATGACCGTCTCGAGTTGATCGCAGCGGATCGCACCGCGACGCATCAACTCCTGACGCAGGAACGACACGGGGTGTGCCTTGAGCGAAAGCCCAGTGGCGGCATAATCCCGCACCACCATGAGCGACGGAGCAAGACGCGGCAGCACAGGCAAGGGGTCGGTTCGGCTCTCCACGCTCTCCACGCCATCAAAGAGCGGAAGATGCTCGTCCCGAAGTTCGCGAAGCTGCCACTGCGCCTGCTGGCGCGTCAGGCCCATCGAGCCGAATGCGTCGGCATCGGCCAGTCGGCGCAGCGATGGCACGTCAACGCCCGATCGCTTCCACAGGTCCTGCAGCGTGCGAGGCAGCCCGTGTTGATCGATGCAGCGAGCGAGGGCCTCACCCGCCGCCTCGCCCAAGCCGCTCACCAACCGAAGCCCAAGCCGGATCGCCTTGCCACCACTTGAACCGGCATCGGGCTCGAGGAGACAATCCCACCGACTGTGCGCCACGTCGATGGGCAGGCAGCGAACCCCGTGATTCTGTGCGTCGCGGATGATCTGCGCCGGCGCGTAGAAGCCCATCGGCTGACTGTTGATCAAGGACGCCGCGAAGGCGGCGGGGTGGTGGCGCTTGAGATACGCCGAGGCGTACACGATCCCCGCGAAACTGGCGGCATGCGACTCGGGAAACCCGTACTCGCTGAACCCCTTGATCTGGTCGAAGACTCGACGGGCGAATGTCTCGTCGTAGCCCGCGGCGGTCATGCCTTCGATGATCTTCTGGCCGAACCGGTAAATGACGTCGCTCTTGCGCTTCCATGCCGCCATCGCGCGACGGAGTTGGTCGGCCTCCCCGGGCGTGAACCCGGCGCACGCCACCGCCAAGGCCATGCACTGCTCCTGGAAGAGCGGAACGCCCAACGTTCGGCCCAGCACGTGCTTCACCCGGTCGTCGGGAAAGATCACCGCCTCCTCGCCATTGCGCCGGCGCAGGTATGGGTGCACCATGTCTCCCTGGATGGGTCCCGGACGCACGATGGCCACCTCGATCACCAGGTCGTAGAAACAGCGGGGGCGAAGTCGCGGCAGCATCGACATCTGAGCCCGGCTCTCGATCTGGAAGACGCCCACGGTGTCCGCGCGGCAGATCATCTCGTACACCGCCGGATCCTCCGGCGGCAGCACCGCCATGTCCGGCTTCGAGGGGTCGAGCCCCGGCGGCGACACCATCTGCAGGCACTTGCGCACGCACGTCAGCATGCCCAGCGACAGCACGTCGACCTTCATCATGCCCGCGGCGTCCACGTCGTCCTTGTCCCACTCGATCACCGTGCGATCCGGCATCGAGGCGTTTTCGATGGGCACCAACTCGCACAGGGGCGTTCGCGTGATGACGAAGCCGCCGACATGCTGCGAGAGATGGCGAGGAAAGCCGAGCAACTCGCCGACAAGCCGCACCAGATGCATGAGCGTCGGGTTGCGCGGGTCGAGCCCCAGCGAGCGGAAACTCTCCTCCTTCACGCCGCCGTCGTCCCACCATTCGATGTCCTTGGCCAGTCGATCCACCACGTCGAGCGAGAGCCCGAGGGCCTTGCCTACGTCGCGAATCGCGCTGCGGCGTCGGTAGGAGATGACCTCCGCCGTCAAGGCCGCCCGTTCGCGACCGTACTTGGCGTAGATGTATTGAATGACCTCCTCGCGGCGTTCGTGCTCGAAATCGATGTCGATGTCCGGCGGCTCGTTGCGCTCCTTCGAGATGAATCGCTCGAAGAGCACCGACATGCGGGCGGGATCGACGGCCGTGATGCCAAGGCAATAGCACACCGCCGAGTTGGCGGCCGCCCCGCGGCCCTGACACAGGATGCCTCGCTCCTTCGCGAAGACCACCAGGTCGTGCACCGTCAGGAAGTAGCGTGCGTAGTCGAGATCTCCGATCAGCGTCAACTCGTGCTCGAGTTGGCGGATCACCGCGGCGGGCACGACGGCATCGAAAGGTGCGTCGGCGGGCGCATTGGGTGCATATCTCACTCGGGCACCTGCCTCGACGAGTCGGCGCAGGTGTTGCATCGGAGTGACGCCTTCGGGCACGACCTCGTCGGGATACTCGTATCGCAACTGATCCAGCGAAAATCCCTTGAGCGAGTCCGTCAGTTCGAGCGTCGCCTCCAAGGCTCGCGGGCATGCCGCCAGCAGTCGATGCACTTCCTCCGGCCGCTTGAGATGCCGCTCCGCGTTGGCGTGCAGAAGCAGGCCCGCCTGCTCGATGGTGCAAGCGTGACGGATGCATGTCAGGACGTCCTGCAGCATTCTCCGAGATGCATCGTGATACAGCGGCTCGTTCGTGGCGATCAGGCCGATGCCCAGCGATTCGGCCAGCCTGCGACGAGCATCGAGCATTCGGTCGTCATCGCCTCGACGAGGCATGCCGACCGCCAAGTGGCACGGAACCTGCAGGGTCTCCACGATGGCACGTGATCCTCGCGCCATCGTTTCGTGCGGGCATGCATCCGCGAAGTCCTCGCGACGGGGCAGGATCACGGCGCGCATCTCGGCGTGCATGTCGCGAAGGTCTTCCACCCACAGATGACATTCGCCCTTGGGTGCGCGGCGTTTGCCCCGTGTCAGCAGGCGACAGAGATGCCGATAGGCGCCCATCGTGGCGGGATACAACGCCACGTCGGGCACCGGGTGGTCGGATATGCGTTCAAAGGCCCCGATATCGTCGGTCGAGGGGTCGTTCGACGCACGCCCATCGTTCGGGTCGATGCCATGCGACGACATCCCTCGGAGTCGAAGACGCACGCCCACGAGCAGTTGCACCGAGGCCTGGCGAGCGGCGACATGGGCCCGGACGATGCCGGCCAGCGAGTTGACGTCGCAGATACCCACGGCGACATACCCGAGTTCCGCCGCCCTTCGCACGAGTTCTTCGGGATGGCTGCCTCCGTGCAGGAAGGTGTAGTTGCTTGTCGCCGCCACTTCCGCCAGTGGCGGCACGTCGGGGCGGACCGCCGCCGCGGGCCCCGCATGCCCGACCTTGGCCGGGTGCGCACGCAGTTTGGGGAACTCGTGGGCCGGCATCCGGAACGGTCCTTTGGCACTTGAGCCGATGGCGAAGCGACAGGCACGCCGCATCGCTCCGTGCGGCGGTGCCGCGAGGCGATGCGTCGCGAGGGGGTTGGAGAGGCGTCTACGACGAGGGCGGCAGGGGCAGTCGCGCGCATGCCGCGGACGGGATCGATGTTATCGGAGCGATGCGAGCTTCAAGGCGGCCTTCGCTCCGCATGGGGCGTGCCGCGGCGAATCGGCGCGTGCGGGACGCGTCTCGCATTCGGCCCGCGAGGTCGTGGGCGGCCTGCGAGGTCGTGGGCTGCATGGATGCGGTTCGTCATGCCCACTCTCCGTGAGCGTGCCAGGTTCCATGGACGCTGAGTCGATACATCCAGATCCAACGAGGTTCGTGCCCGCGGGCGGTGATGCAGACGCGGTAGTAGTCGCGATCGATGCAGGTCTCGGTCGGGGTGGACAGCCACCATCGACCGCCGATTCGTTCGGGGCCGATGCACGAGGTGACGCTCCACGTGGTGTGTCGCCACTGCAACTGAAAGATCGGGCCGTCCGGGCTCAAGTGGATCACGTGGATCGGTTCGGGTCGCATGAACAGACGGGTGGGGCGTGGTGTCGGATCGACGCGAGCCGCATCATGTCGTCGTCGAGCCGTCGCCATGCTCTCGAGCCGAAACGAACGCTCGGGCACGTGCGACTCCACGGGGAACATCTTCATGACGGCATCGGCGCCGAGTCTGCTCATGAGCGTGTCGGAGAGCATGCCGATCGCCGCCTCCGAGTCGGGTCGATCTCCATCGCCCGGCGAATCTAGGCCTGGCGATGCGTTCAGGCGGTATTGCGAGTGATGGATGGGCGATGCCCGTGCCGCCACGAGCGAGATGCTCTCGACGCCGTCGCCAAGGTCGGCACGCTCCAGATGCGGTTGCAGCATCGACCAGACGTGCCGCTCGTCGCGACAGGGCCTGCAAAGCGTCAGCGTGATGCGAACGGGCGACGAACCGTTTGCGAGGGCGAGGGTGACATCGAGGCGTCGAAGTCCCATCTGGCGCGAACTCAACAACGCCATGAGTTTCGCGACCAGCATGCCCGCGCAGCGATGAACCGATTCCCAGTGCGACGTGGGGCCGTCAAGCACGTGGTCGGCTTGCAACACCTCCCGCGGCCGCACCGGCACGATCACTTCGGTTCGCCGGCCGAGGGCCGCATCGATGCATTTCAGCGCGTCGGCTCCGAAGCGGGCCGACAGCGACGAGCGAGGCAGCTCCATCAGCGGCCCGACGCGATCAAATCCAAGCGCCCGCAGGGACGCGGTCTGTTCGTTCGAGAGATCGAGCGCTTCGATCGGCATCGCTCGCATGCAGGCGGCTTCGTCGCCGGGTTGGATCGACATGCACGTGATATCGCCATGTCGCGACGCCGCTCGTGCACAGCCGACGGTCGATGCGATGGCCAGCCGCGTGCGAAAGCCGAATCGATCCATCGAACGCCGGATCAAGGCCAGAAGCCGATGTTCGCCCTTGTGCAGCCGCTGCGTGCCGGTGACGTCCATCACGAGGCCATCAGGCGGGTCGATGCCGACGATCGGGGAGAAGCGATGACACCATGTCGCCACGGACCGCAATGCATCGGCATCGCTTTCGGGCTTCCAAGGCACCACGATCACCCGCTCCCGAACAAGCGCACGAGCCTGTGCCAGACTCATGCCGCTCCGGACGCCGCAAGCCATGGCTCGCGGGCAGGACGCCGCCACGACCTCTCGGCCTTGATGCGGCCGGATCATCAAGATCGGACGGCGAGCAGGCGGCCACGATTCGGACCGACGCGGCGACGATTCACCCCGCATTCCTTCGGCCGACGCTCGACGCCTCATCCGATGAAGCAGCACGTCGATCGGCCACATGGGGAACCAGATCGAAACCACGCGACGCACCGATGGAGCGACTGCCGGACTCGTCGTCGCGAGGCGTTTGGATGCCGCCTCGCCTGCCAGGGCGGTCGTCGTGTCGCATGTCGCTGAATCGAGTGAAGTCGTCGGCACGATGCACCATCCTCAACAGCCAGGCCTGATTACTCGCCATCGCACGCTTGATTGGTGGCAAGGCCAGGGTTGCGCCCTTGCTTCTCCACAGCCGGATGATCCATCCCGTGGACCACACCTCGTCGCTCGCCAGTCTCGCCGGGTTCGAGATCGCAGACGCACGATCCTGTCGTTCAGCGTCGTCGAGCGGCCGTTGCGCGGCACGCTTCAAGAGCCACCGAGTGGCCGCCGCCGACGGAACGGCGATCTCCTCGGGCCTTCGAATGAGCAGGCACGAGCAGCCCGACGCCTCCGTGGCCAACTGCAGTCGCTGCGTCATGACCCTGCTGAACCCGCTGCCGTCGGCCACCACCAGCCCGCATCCGCCGCTGCGAATCGCCTGCTCGGCCGCCCACACACGCAACGCCAGTTCCGAATCGGGCGTCTTGCGGCGAGATCGTGGGCGACCGCGTGCCTTCGCCGTCGACGTTGGGGCACCACCGGCGTCTGACGAACCGATGCTCGAGAGGTCGCAGTTCACCAGGAGCGAAGCATCCAAGAGGCCGCGGCATCGGTGCAGCACCTGCATGCTGGGCCAGATGCGACGCCCTATCCATGCCACTGTCGGTGCCACTGTCGGTGCACCTATTGGTGCCCCTGTTGGTGCCACGGTGGATGTTGTCGCGATCGGCGGCTCATTCGTGCCGCCGCACAGGCCTAACGCACGCCACGCCAGCCACGTCGCGAACGTCAGCGGCGGCGACCATTCAGTGCCGGCCGTGGCCGACACCCCGCCTCCATGAGCTCGAGCGAAGGCGACTTCGCCGCGCTTCTCGCCGCCGGCCGCAGCATCGCCATGCCCAACACCAGCAACACGATGACATCCAACATCACCCCCAGAATCGCCGCCGCTTCCATCAGTCCCCTCCACTTGAACGCCTGTGAGTCGATCCCACTCGTCGGCATCGTCGATCAAGCCAATGAACTCATGCACCCCGCGTCGAGCCGTCACGAGCATGTCGGGCGAGGTCAAGGCCATTTCATCGGTGCCGGAATGCAACCCGGAATGGAACCCGGAATGGAACCCAGAATGGAAGCCAGACCGGACCCCGGAATGCACTCTGACATTGACCCCGACATTCAACACGGATTGGGCCAGTTCATGCACCGGTTCACTGGCCGCACCATCAACAGGTTCGTTCGTGCTGATCCCTGCGCTCCCGTGATCGACCGTTCCTGTCGAGGGTGGTGCCGCCGCGTCCGCTCTTTGCTCATCCACCGCCTCGGTCGTCAGGCGGTGGGCATCGCATGCGTGGACTCCTCCTGGCCACGCACGCGATGCGCCATCGACGCCGGTCCCCGTGCCTGCCGCTTCCGCTGCCGCCAGTTCGCTCGAACCGTCGCCATGTGCGGCCGCACGTGCCGAACAGCTCCGCTGCATGATGATCTCCGCGAGGCGGTCCATAGCCGCCGCAGCGACAGGGCTTGGAGCTCGGGATACCGTACGAACATCATCCATGATGTTCGGAAAATAATCGATTGGTGGGTGTATGTCAAGTGTTTGTTTGGATATTCAGGAAAAAAGACAGCCCGAGGACCTCATCAGCGTCCATGTCTCCGGCCTGGTGCTGTCGAGGGCCTTTCCCGGCGTCAGTGAGCTTCCCACGGCACGCCGGGCTTGTACCCGACGAGGTCGTAGAGCTGCTGACGAGTTTGCATGGATCCCAGGACCGAGGCCGCGGATCCCTCGGTCTTGATCGTTTCCAACGCCTGCGTCACGGCGTGCATCGCGATCCGCAGCAGCGTGACCGGGTAGATCACGCACGAATACCCCATCGCGCCGAAACGCTCGAGGGCAAGCATGGGCGTCTTGCCGAACTCGGTCATGTTCGCCAACAGGTACGGGCCGCCACGCGGGTCCGGGCCTTTGAGTCCCCTCATGGCCTTGGCGAAGGTCTCGAACTCGGCCTCGCTGGTCAACCCCTCCGGGAAGATCATGTCGGCGCCGGCCGCCACATAGGCCGCGGCACGATCGATCGCGGCCTGCATGCCGTCCACGCCCCTCGCATCGGTCCTCGCGCAGATCACGAACCCGAGTTCGCCGCTCACGTCCTTGGCCGCCTTGCGGGCCCAGTGCACCTTTTCGACCATGTGGTCGGCGGGAATGAGTTCCTTGCCGTCGAGATGGCCGCAGCGCTTGGGGAACTTCTGATCCTCGATGTGAAGGCCCGCCCCGCCAGCACGGGCGTAGTCGAGCACCGTTCGACGCACCATCTCCGCCTCGCCGAATCCCGTGTCGGCGTCGGCCAGCACCGGAAGTCCGCTCGCTTCCGCCGCCTCACGGATCTGGCGGCAAAAGTGCTCGAGCCCGAGCAGACCCACGTCGGGGACGCCGGCCGCCACGCTGGTGGCCGCGCCCGAGACGTAGCACGCCGCGAACCCGGCCTTGGCCACGGCCATGGCGCACAGCGCGTTGAACGCGCCGGGAATCGCGATGCAGGATCGATTCATCGCGAGGCGGAGTCTCATGCCGGGGGTGTCGGGATGGGTCGTCATGGCTAATGGTACCCGCGGCTCCCTGCCTTCCAACAATCCGGCATGCGACCGGGCACCTCTTGTCTTGTTTCGATCCTGCTCGCCTGCTGCGTCATGGTGGGGGCGTGCGCGTCGCCCGCCAAGCCGCAGCGAGCGAGCGGCGGCACGGAGGTCGGGGGTCGTGCGCCGCTGGATGGCGAATACGACGTGGAACTGCACTCGACCTGGTTCGGTCCGATCCGCACCCGCATGACGGCGCAGGCCATGCGTCAGGACGGCGGTCGCTCGTCCTTCAAGGCCAACACGCGTCCTGGCATCGCCTGGACGCTGGTGGGCGGACTCGCCGAGACGCTGGGGCCGGTGCTCACGCCCTACCTCTTCCCGCAAGGCATGTTGCTGACCTGGGAGTCGACGATGCCCAGCACCGACGGAAAGCCCGGCGAGGGGTGGATCGGCATTTCCCGCGTCGGCCCCTTTGGCGCCAAGACCTTGATGCGAACGGCGGAGGGGCCCGTGGAGATCGTCTTCACGGACGGTCGGCTGATCGCGGTGATGACGCTGCGACGGCGCGAGGTCGGCACGCCCCCGCCGATGGCGGACTACCCCGCGCTTACCGACGCCATTCGCAAGGCGACGATGCAGTCGCTCTTCGACCCGGCGGTCGCCAATGGCGACGACCTCAAGGCCTACTTCGACGATGTTGCTCAGGCCGCGACGGTTGTGCAGGATGATCTCGAGTACACGTTCGCGGGCGGGCTTGCGTGGCGAAAGCGGCCTCGACTGCCCCTGCCCCTCGCGTATCGACCGGTGAACGAGGAGTCGAAGCGGCTCGTGAAGGCCTCGCCCGCCGCCGTGCAGCCGATGCGGCTCACGGTCGATCCGCTCACCGGCGTGGCGACCATCGAGGTCTTGGCGTTCGCGGACGCGGAGTTGGTCGACGAGATCTTCAGCAAGACGCTGGCCGCACGGCCCAAGGGGATCATTCTCGACCTGCGGAGTTGCACCGGGTTCGACCTCGCCGCGTTGCGAGCCGCCTGCTGGCTGCTGTCCGGGCGGCACGAAGCCGGGCGATTCGTGGCTGCGGCGCAGCGGGAGAGTTCGCCGGCCGAGGACCTTCGCGTGGACCTCGATTCGGCCGCCGCGGTGAACGCGGCGCACGCGACGCTGCGAGACCGCCGGCGGGCGAGCGTGAGCGTGGTGGGGGAGGACCAGGGCTATGGCGGACCGCTGGCGGTGCTGACCCTCGGCAGGACGCGATCGAGCGCGGAGGTGCTTGGGTGGTTGCTGCGACAGCGTCCCGACACGCGGTTCTTCGGGGCACGCACGGCGGGTCGACCTCGGATCGACTTCGAAAAGCCCTTGGAGCAGGGGTTCGTCATCCGCATCCCCGAGTTCGAGTGGCAGGCTCCCGGCGGGAAGGTCGGCGAATGCGAAGTGACGCCCGATGAACGCTGCCCGAAGGATCGAGCCCCGGCCGCGGCGGCCGCCTGGCTGACCAAGCGTGCCGCGGCGTCGGCCTCGTGACACGCCTCCGCCGCTGATCGAGCTTGCTTGGCTTGGGCCCGATTTTCCCGGGCCGATTTCATTGGGGCCGGTTTCATTGGGGCCCGCCTCACTTGGGCGGCTTGCGGATCAGCGTGTACCACGCGAAGCAGTCGTTCTCGAGGTCCATCGGCGATTCGCCCTGGTCCCAGCTGAGCGCCTTGCCGAACAGGCGGATCTCGACGCTGTCGTCGACATCGAAGTCGAGCGTCTCGAGGCCCGCGGCGGCGATGGCTTCGCGGCTGAACGGGCACGTGCCGTCGGCCCACGGGATGTACTTGTCCTCGCGCTGCTTGGGGCAGATGTTGTAGATCATGAACAGCCCGCCCTCGTTGAGGGCGCCGGCGATGGCACGAAGGAATCCCGCGTCGTCGACGCCGAGCTTCACGCGTTGACGATCGGGAATGTCCTTCGCCGGATGGACATAGCCGTTCTTGAGGACGTTCTTCGAGATGATGAGGTCGTACCCGTCGCCGACGCGCTGGGCGACGGCCGGGTCGGAGGGCCAACTGCCGGTGACCAGCGAGATCGAGCCGGCGGGCGGCTTGGGGTCGCCCAGGCCCGCACCCGGCACTTCGCCCGTGTCGCCGGGCTGGGAGTACAGGGCCTCGAAGAGCGGGTTGATCTCGACACCCGTGACGTGGGCTCCCATGCTGGCGAGCAGGCGAAGGTGGCCGATGCCGCCGTAGCCGAAGTCGAGGATCCGCTTGCCCGTGAAGGCCGAGTCCTTGCAGCCCAGTTCCTTGGCCACGAGATCGAGCGGCCGGGCGTAGGCCAGCGGCGATCCGTACGACGTGAAGTAGAAGAACTCCTCGTCGAGTTCGACGGCCGCGAACGAGCCCTTGCGGTCCTCGGGGAGCGATTCGTAGCGGGCGGGCGAGAGCGCCACGCCCGCGGCCTTGTCGCGATAGACGCGGCGCTTTTCGATCACCGGAAGCCAACTCGTGTTGATGAGCAGCCGCCTCGTGGCGTCGCACTGCACGCGGCGGATCACCTGCGCCGCCTCGGCCCGCAACTGCTCGACCACCGATCCGCCGTCCATCTGGCGAACGAGCGCCGGCGGCAACGGCTGGGTCGCGGCCGGCGGCTGGGGTGGCGGCGTCGCCGGCGGCTCGCCGATCGAGGCGTGCACCCCGGAGCAGGCCGCCCCCGTCAGCAGCCACCCAAGCAGGAGCGAGCGAGGGTCGACGATCGAGGAGGCGTTCATGGTGTCCAATGGTAGATGAACGGTGCGTAAAGGATCGGCCGGTCACCCCCGTGAAAGCCGCGGGCATTCCTAGACTGGTCGCGCCAACGTCCTCCAGGAGATCTTCGATGAGCATGAACCTGTCACGTCGTGGTCTGATCGCCGCCGCCGCGGCCACCGGTCTGGCGCCCTCGTCGCTGCTTCGCACGGCTTCGGCCGCCCCGACGGCCCGACGGGCCGGCGGACTCCGCGTGGCCCACCTGACGGACATGCACGTGCAGCCCGAACTGCGGGCCGGCGAGGGATTGGCCGCCTGCCTCGAGCATGTCGGTTCGAACTTCAAGGCCGACCTGATCCTGACCGGCGGCGACCATGTCTTCGACTGCTTCGAGACCGACGAGGCCCGCACGGCGCTTCAGTGGGAGCTCTACCGGTCGCTGCTCAAGCGGCACACCTCCGCGCCCGTGCGAGCGTGCATCGGCAACCACGACATCTGGGGCTGGAACAAGGGCAAGTCCAAGACCAGCGGCGCCGAAGCCGCCTGGGGCAAGAAGCGGGCGATCGCCGAACTGGAACTGCCCGCCCGATACCACACCTTCGATCAGGGCGGTTGGCGGTTCATCGCCCTCGACACGGTGCAGGTCGACCCCAATGACGCCAACGGGTACACCGCGGCCGTCGACGACGAGCAGTTCGATTGGCTGGCGGGGCTGCTGGCCTCGACGCCCTCCGCGATGCCGGTGCTGATCTACTCGCACATCCCGATCCTGCACGCGGCGGCCACGCTCTTCAACAAGACCGTGAAGAAGACCACGCAACTGATCGGCGCGAGCACCGTGTGCCTCGACAACCTTCGGCTGGTGCACCTCTTCTCGAAGCACGCCAACGTCCGCCTGTGCCTGAGCGGGCACGTGCACAATCTCGAACGCATCGACTTCCAGGGCGTCGCGTACGTGTGCAGCGGGGCGGTGAGCGGGGCGTGGTGGCGAGGCAACAAGCCCGACGACGCGCCGCACACCCCGCGGGCCGTCGAGGGATACTCGACCTTCGAACTGCACGACGACGGCACCTTCTCGCAGCGGTACGTCGCCTACGGCTGGAAGGCATGAGCCGCGACGGCGGCGGGCGAGCGGCCCGTCAGCCGCCCGCTCGGCCCACCAGGTAGTTGGAACTTTCCTTGGTGATCATGATGTCGTGCGGGTGGTTCTCGACGACGGTGGCGCCGCTGACGCGACAGAACCTCGCGTGCGTGCGGAGCTCCTCGATCGACTTGCACCCGCAGTAGCCCATCGCGCTGCGAAGGCCGCCGACGAGCTGGTAGACGAACTCGGCCAGCGTGCCCCGGTAGGGCACGAGGCCCTCGACGCCCTCGGGCACGAACTTCTGCGTCGGGCGGCCGTCCTTGCCGACCTTCTCGGCCTGGCGGTAGCGGTCCGCGCTGCCCGCGTTCATCGCGCCCTCGCTGCCCATGCCCCGGTAGCTCTTGTAACGGCGGCCCTGGGTGATGACGACCTCGCCGGGGCTCTCCTCGAGGCCCGCGAACATCGAGCCCATCATCACGCAATGAGCGCCGGCGGCCAGGGCCTTTGGAATGTCGCCGCTGTGGCGGATGCCTCCGTCGGCGATCACCGGAACGGCGCGGTCGCCCAAATCCGCCATGGCCTGCATGACGTTCATCACCGCCGTGATCTGCGGCACGCCCACGCCGGTCACGACGCGGGTCGTGCAGATGCTGCCCGGGCCGATGCCGACCTTCACGGCGTCGGCGCCCGCCTCGACGAGGTCGCGGGCGGCTTCGCCCGTGGCGATGTTGCCGGCGATCACCTGCACGTGGCGCTGGCGGACCTCGGGCATGTCCTTGATCGTGCGCACGGTGCGGAGGACGTTCTCGCTGTGGCCGTGGGCGGTGTCGACGACCAGCAGGTCGACTTCCGCGCCCAGCAGCGCCGCGGCACGCTCGTACTGATCGACGCCCACCGCCGCGCCGCAGCGGAGTCGGCCCCGGCCGTCGGTGCAGGCGCGGGGGAACTGGCTCAGGCGATCGATGTCGCGCATCGTCACCAGGCCCGCGAGGTTGAAGCGGTCGTCGACGAGGATGATCTTCTCGACCTTGTTGCGGCTGGCGATCTGGGCGGCCTCCGCGAGCGTCGTGCCCGCCGGCGCGGTGACGATGCCCTTGGAGGTCATGATGTCGCCCACGCGGGTCGAGTCGTCGAGGACGAACTTGAGATCGCGTCGCGTGACGATGCCCAGGACCTTGCCCTTGCCTCGCAGCGTCGTCGAGCCGTCCTCGGTGACGGGGAAGCCCGAGACGTTGTGCTGGCGCATCAGCTCCTTGGCGCGGGCGACGGTGTCGGAGGGGCCCAGCGTGAGCGGGTCGACGATGATGCCGTTGGCGGAACGCTTGACCTTCGCCACCTCGCGAGCCTGCGCCTCGACGGAGAGGTTCTTGTGGATCACGCCCATGCCGCCCTCCTGCGCCAGGGCGATGGCGAGGGCCGACTCCGTGACCGTGTCCATCGGCGCGGAGATGAGGGGAATGTTGAGCGAGATGGAGCGGGTGAGCTTCGTGCCGGTGTCCGCCTCGCCGGGCATCACGGCCGAGCGGCGCGGGATCAGCAGGACGTCATCGAAGGTGATGCCGTCGAAAAGGATCTTGGAATGCGGGGAGGGGGACGATCCGGCAGGGGTTCCCATTCCATAGCGTTGGGGGGTCATGCACGGGTGTCAAGGCCTCGCGCACGATCGCCCCGGAAACGAACGACGCCGCCCCGAAAGCGAGGGCGGCGTCGAGGTCAAGGTCGGGTTGGGTGAAGGGACTCAGCGGCGATCGATGGGGGTGTACGCCACGCCGTGGGGGCCCTTGTAGTCGACGTCGGGGCGGAAGAGGCGGTTGTCGGCCAGTTGCTCGATGATGTGGGCCGACCAGCCGCCGATGCGGCCGACGACGAACATCGGCGTGAAGAGGTCCAAGGGCAGGCCGATGCAGTGGTACGTGGTGGCCGAGTAGAAGTCGACGTTGGGGTAGATGCCCTTGGCGGCGACCGCGGTGGCCATGACCTGCTCGATGGCGCTGGACTTGTCGTACAGGTCCATGTTGCCCGTGTCATGGGCGAGCTGCTTGGCGAGCACCTTGAGGTGGGTGGCGCGGGGGTCGTACGCCTTGTACACCCGGTGGCCGAAGCCCATGATCTTGTCCTTCTTCGCCAGCTTGTCGTTGACGAAGGCCTCCGCCGCGGCGACGGTGGGGATCTGGTTGAGCATCACCATCACGCCCTCGTTTGCGCCGCCGTGCAGCGGGCCGCGGAGCGAGCCGATGGCGCCCGTGATCGCCGAGTAGATGTCGCTGAGCGTCGAGATGATCACGCGAGCCGTGAAGGTCGAGTTGTTCAGGCCGTGATCGGTGTGGAGCACCAGGCACACGTCGAGGGCCTGGGCCATCGTCGAGGTGGGCTTCGCGCCGTTGAGCATGTACAGGAAGTTCTCGGCCAGCCCCAGCGAGGCGTCGGGACGGATGAAGGCCTGCCCGGTGCGATGGCGATGGAAGTACGCCAGCATCGTCGGCGTCGTCGCCAGCAGCTTCACGGCCTTCTCGCGGATCGACGGCAGGTCGTTCGCGTTGGGCTTCTGGTCGATCAGGCCCATCGCCGACACCAGCGTGCGGATCGCGTGCATCGGCTGCGCGTCCTTGGGCAGCTGCTTGAGCATCGCCTCGATCTGCGGCGGCAGCTCGTACTGCCGGCGGATCGTCGCGTTGAAGTCGGCAAGTTCGCTCGACTTGGGCAGTCGCCCGTTCCACAGCAGGTAGACCGTCTCCTCGAAGGTCGAGTGGCTCGCGAGCTCGCCGATGGGGATGCCGATGTACTCGAGCACCCCCTTCTCGCCGTCGATGAACGACAGCTTGGTGTCGGTCGCGATCACGCCCTCGAGTCCCTTGGAGTACGTCGCCATCTCGTGCTTCCTTCCGCCAGCCACGGCCGTCGTCATGCTGGGCTCCTCGCTCGAACACCGAACGGAACCAGAACCTGTGGCCGCCTGCGGACGGCCTTTCGCCTCGAACGGTGCCATCGACATCGATGTCGCGGGATGATAGTGGAGCGACGAGACGAGACAACGCGCCGGGCCCGGCGATTCGCACCGGAGGTCAAAAAGATGCACCGCCGACCCGTATGGTTGTGCCCCATATGGCAAGGACACGCATCAAGATCTGCGGCATCCGCGACGACGACGCCCTCCTGGCCGCCGCGGAAGCCGGCGCCGACGCCGTCGGGTTCGTCTTCGATGCCGCCTCGCCCCGTTATGTGGACCCCGACACCGCCTTTGCGCTGATGTCGGCCCTGCCGCCGTTCATGGCGAGCGTCGCCGTGGTTCGCGATCCCGACATCGACGCCTTCGTCGAGATCGAGGAGACCTGCCCGACGACGTACATCCAGCTGCACGGCGCGGATCACGACAAGATCGTCAAGGCGTTGGGGCCCGACCTGTTCAAGGTTGTGGCGTCGGACTCGCCGACCTTCGCCTCGGATCTCGAGCGGTGGGAGCGGAGCGAGGATGTTCTTGCAATCTTCATCGAGTGCCAGGGGAGCCCGGTCGACTGGGAGGGTCTGGCCCGGCACACCGATCATGTCGCCAAGCCGCTGATCCTCGGCGGTGCGTTGACCGTCGCGTCGGTCGCGGAGGCGATTCGCGCCGTTCGGCCCTACGCCGTCGACGCGGCGGCGTGCGTGGAATCGTCGCCGGGCGAGATCGATGCCGCTCGTATCGAGGCGTTCTGCGCGGCGGTTCGAGCGGCGGACGCGTAAGGATCGACTTGGGCTTGGTGACGGCGGGCGGCGCGACGGGCAGGAGGCAAGCTTGCTCGCGAATCGGCGCCGCCGGGGGCTTGCCCGCAGAGCCCGGCTGCGCACCCCGGCTCAACGAGGGGACGCCCGAAGCGGGCTGGCCAACCCGCGTGCGGGCGTGGTGCTTGGGGCTTGTCCATGGGACATGCCCCGACTTCTCCGCCGCTTCACGATGCCAGTTGCATCGCTCGGGCGACGATCGCTTCCTGACCGAGCTCGTCCACCTCGATCGTCTCGGTGGCCAACTCGCGATACAGCGGATCGCGGGCGGCGAACACCTCGTCGATCTCGTCGAGCGGGTGTCGGCCGGTGAGTGACGGGCGTGACGACAGGTCGGTGGCGGCCAGTCGCCGTCGCAAGGTCGCGGGCGTGGCGCGAAGGTACACGATGGCCATGCGCGTGCGGGCTGCCCGAAGCGTGTCGGCCGCGCCGGGGGCGGTGGGGGTGCCGCCGCCCAGGCAGATGACGCACGGCGAGGGCTTGGCGAGTGCCTCGCCGAGGACGGACGATTCGGCCAGTCGGAAGGCGTCGAGTCCGTGCGTGCGGATGGCGGCGCCCGCGTCGCGTGCCGCGAGGCGAGTGCAGGCGAGGTCATCGATCTCGACGCACGGCAGGCCCAAGGCCCTCGCGAGCGATGCACCGACGGTGGACTTGCCCGCGCCGCGGAGGCCCATCAGGGTGATCGTGCGGCTGGCGGTCACGCGCGAAGCGTATCACCCGCCCATCGCCCGCAGGATGTCCTCGATGCGATCCGCGACCTTGATCGGCGGGTTGCTCCAGCGTCCGCTCGGGCGGGCGGCGGAGAGGTCGATGGAGGCCGCCTTCATCGAGGCCCCCGTGTGGTAGCCGACGGTGACGTCGGGATCCTTGAGCACGTGGCCGGTGAGGATGCACGCGACGGTCTCGTGCGGGGCGATGACGCCCTCCCTGCGGAGGAGCCGCACGCCCGCCACCGACGCCCCGGACGCGGGTTCGCAGCCAAAGCCCATGCGTCCCACGAGCGCCTTGTGCTCGACGATCTCCTCGTCGCTCACGCTCCGCACCACGCCGTCCATCGCGTGCAGGGCCCGCAGCGCCTTGGGCAGGTTGACGGGCCGGTTGATCTCGATGGCGGTGGCGACGGTGTGCGCTCGCTCGTTGGCCTCGTCCATGCGGCGATATTCGGCGCGGACGCGGTCGATGTCGTAGGTGCCGCGGAGGCACGGCGAGGGCTTGCCGCGACATGCGCATCCCTTGCACGTCACGGCGCCGTTGCAGGTGGCGGGCGTCCAGCGGACGCCCAGCGTGTTCCAGATGCGGTCGAGCGTGCTCGAGCCCTTGGCTTGAATGACCGCCAGCCGCGGCACGCGGTCGACGAGCCCCAGGGCCTTGAGCTCGATGAAGGCCTTGCCGAAGGCCGAGCAGTTGCCCAGATTGCCCCCGGGCACCACGATCCAGTCGGGCACCTTCCAGTCGAGGCCCTCGAGGATGCGGTACATGATCGACTTCTGTCCCTCGAGCCGGAAGGGGTTCACTGAGTTCATCAGATAGATGCCCTGCTCGGGACGCGTCTCGGCGATCTCACGCACGCGGGCGAGGCACGCGTCGAAGTCGCCCGCGACCTGGAGCGTGACCGCTCCGTACTCGAGGGCTTGGCTGAGCTTGCCGTACGCGATCTTGCCGTCGCCGATGAAGACGAAGCAGCGCATGCCGGTGAGTGCGCCGTAGACGGCGAGGGCGGCGGAGGTGTTGCCCGTCGAGGCGCAGGCGACGCGGGTGGCGTTCACCATCTTGGCGTGCGTGAAGGCCGCCGCCATGCCGTTGTCCTTGAAGCTGCCCGAGGGGTTGAAGCCCTCGTACTGCAGGAAGACTCGCCCGCCCGCGTCGACGTCCATGCCCACCTCGCGGGCCACGCCGTCGGCGCGTTGCAGGTTGGTGCGGCCCTCGCCGATGGTCACGATCTCGCTCGCGTCGCGGAAGAAGGGGAGCAGGTCGCGGAACCGCCAGACGCCGGAGAAGTCGAGGGCCGACTCGGTGGCGGGGCCGTCGCCCGCGGGGCCTCGGGGGCCGGTGGTGCGGCCGCGTTCCTCGATCAATCGCCAGTAGTCGCGGGGGAAGTTCGCGGGCCATTCATACGCGACGTCGAGCAGTTCGCCGCACGCGCGACAGGCCACCAGCGGCTCGGTCACGGCGTATTCCGCCGCACACGAGGCGTTGAGGCAGGTCTGGACGACGCGGACGGGCTGAAGACTGGCACCTGAGAGTGGCATGGCGGTTCGAGGGGCGGGTGGCTCGCTGGAAGGCGCGGGAACGTCGGCTCCATCACTATCGGACGAACGATGCGGCCTGCCCAGAGACCTGTTTGGGACACGATGGCGGGGCCGGCGGTCCGGTCGCAGGTTGGTGGCGGCCATCCCCCCAAGGCGGGGCCCGGGCCGGTGGTTCCCGGTCAATGATCCCCCGTTGCAGGCACCGGCCCTTTCCATCATCCATGCCACCGACCGGTACGTCGTGATCGACAAGCCCTCGGGGTTGCTTTCGGTGCCTGGGATCGGGCCGCACAAGCAGGACTGCGCGGTGGCGAGGGTGCGGGCGATGTTCCCCCGCAGCGAAGGCCCGCTCGTGGTGCACCGGCTCGACATGGAGACTTCGGGCCTGCTCGTCTTCGGGCTTGACCCCGATGCGCAGCGAGAGTTGAGCGGGCAGTTCGAGCGTCGCGTCCCCTCCAAGTCGTACGTCGCGCTGCTCGAGGGCGTGCTCGACGTCGAGGAGGGGCTCATTTCGCTGCCGATGCGGCCGGACGTGGCCCATCGCCCGTGGCAGATGATCGACCACATCCACGGACGCAACGCCGAGACGGCCTTTCGCGTGATGGCCCGCGAGATCGATCGCACCCGCGTTCGTCTCGAGCCCGTCACCGGCCGGGCCCATCAGCTGCGACTGCACGCGGCCACCATGCGACGCCAAGGCGGGCTCGGCGCACCCATCCTCGGCGACCCGCTCTACGGCGACGCGGCGTCCGCGCCGCGGCTCATGCTCCATGCGGCCACGCTTTCGTTCCTCGACCCGGCGACGGGCGCGAGGGTGGAGTTCGAATCGCCCGTGCCCTTCTGAACCGGGCGAACTCGCCGAACGGACCGAGGGCGACCGCCTCGCCATGGCGAGGGCCTCCCCGAGTCGACCTCGCGAGCGGGCAATAATCGCGCCATGGATCAGTTCCGAGGCCTGCTCGCCGTGCTCCTGCTGCTCGTGGCGGGATTCCTGCTCTCCACCAACCGGCGTGCCATCCGGCCTCGCATCGTGGTGGCGGGGGTGCTGCTCCAACTCATCATTGCGTGGGCGTGCCTTTCCTTTCCGCCGGTGGTCGCCGCCTTCCAGGGGTTCGCCACCGGCGTGACCAAGGTCATCTCCTTCGCCGACGAGGGGACGGTCTTCCTCTTCGGCAAGCTGGCCGACGCGAGCCAGCCGTGGGGCTTTGTCTTCGCCGTCAAGGTGCTGCCGGTCATCATCTTCTTCGCCTCGCTGATGAGCGTGCTCTACCACGTCGGCGTGATGCAGCCCGTGGTGGCTTCGCTCGCCTGGGTGCTGCGTCGCACGTTGGGCGTCACCGGGGCCGAGGCGCTCTCGGGGGCGGCCAACATCTTCCTGGGTCAGACCGAGGCCCCGCTCACCGTCAAGCCGTTCATCGCGGGCATGACCCGCTCGCAGATCATGGCCGTCATGACCGGCGGGTTCGCCACCATCGCCGGCAGCGTGCTGGCGGCCTACGTCGGCATTCTCGGCGGCGAGAGCGAGGAGGGACGCATCCTCTTCGCCAAGCACCTCATGACCGCCAGCATCATGTCCGCGCCCGCGGGCTTCGTCATGGCCAAGATCATGTTGCCCGAGACCGAGGAGCCGCCCGCCGAGGATCTCGAGCAGTTGCGTCGCGAACGCGGCGAGGGGGCCCGCAACGTGGTCGACGCGGCCGCCGCGGGCGCTTCGGATGGCCTGCGGCTTGCCGCCAACGTCGGGGCGATGCTGGTGGCCTTCGTCGCGCTCATCGCCATGATCAACTGGCCGCTTTCGTACCTGGGCGACCGGGTCGGGGTCGAGGCGTTGACCCTTCAGCGACTGCTTGGCTGGGCCTTCATGCCCGTGGCGTGGTGCATGGGCGTCGAGCGGGCCGATTGCCCCGGGTTCGGCGCGGTCTTGGGCCAGCAGATCGTCGCCACCGAGTTCGTCGCCTACCTCGACCTCTCGAAGCACATCCGCGAGGGGACGATGAGCACCCGGTCGTGCCAGATCGCCACCTACGCCCTCTGCGGCTTTGCCAACCTGCCCTCGATCGCCATCCAGATCGGCGGGCTTTCGGCGATGGCTCCGTCGCGTCGGAGCGACTTTGCGTCGATCGCCCCCCGGGCGATGGTCGCCGGGGCGTGCGCGTGCTGGATGACGGGCGCGGTGGCGGGGTTGTTTCTCTGACGCTCAGGCATCGGTGGATCGCGACACGATGACGACCGACGGCGGCATGGCGTTGGTCGCGTCGCCCGGCAGGGCATGCCAGTCGTAGCCGTGTGGCGAGGCGAGTCTTCAAGCAAGCCCGCGGATGGACGCCGGTTCGCGAATGGCGGGCAGATATGGCGCGTTCATGAGAGCATGGGCGTTCGAGTCGTCGGCGACCGCGCTGCACGCGATGGATGGCGACGTGCCGATTCGCGGATCGGCGCGTGGCCGTGGGCTTGCCCGCAGAGCCGGGCGGCGCACCACGGCTCCGGCTGGTGCGCTTTGGAGGGCGAAGCGCATGAGGGTGCCGAATCACTCGCTCCAGAGCGTCGCGAGTTTGTGGCCCACGATCGCGTCCTGGGTGCTGCCCGCCGCGGCGAAGAGGCGGGCGATGGGCTCGTGGCGTGGTTCGTCGCTGAGCTTGAAGGTCGAGTGGTGCATCGGCATGAGGCGGCGCGCCCCGGACTCGACGAACATCGCCCACGCCTGCTCCGGCGAGGCGTGGTTGTGGATCCAAGGGTCGTACGCGCCGATGCCGAAGATCGCGAGATCGGTTCGCTTGGGCTCCTGCGCCAGCGGGCGGAAGCAGTCGGTCAGGGCGGTGTCGCCCGCGAAGAGGACGCGCTTCTCGAGACTGTCGAGCACGTAGCTGTTGTACCCGCGGAAGGAGTCGACGGTCATTCTCGCGCCCCAGTGTCGCGGCTGGATCGCCCGCAGCGTCAGCGGGCCCGCGGCCATCTCGCGGCCCCACGCGAGCTCGTCCACCTGCCCGAACCCTCGCGGCACGAGCCGCCCCGTGCCCGCGGCGGTGATGACCCGGGTGTCGGGATGCGCCAGCCGTCGCAGCGAGGGCTTGTCGAGGTGATCAAAGTGCGCGTGCGACAGGAGCACCACGTCGGGCCGCGGGAGCGACGGGAGGTCGACCGCGGGGATCTCGCGGCCCAGGCCGATGGTGAGCGGGCCCACCGGAATGCCGATGCGGGCCGAGAAGACCGGATCGGTCAGGATCCACTGGCCACCCAGGCGAAGCAGCACCGTGGCATGTCCGAGCCACGCGGCGACCAAGGGGCTGGCGAGCGTTTCGGGCGAGACCGCCAGTCGGAAGGGCGGCTCGTGGTGGCGTTCCCGGTGGCGGACGGCCTTGGGGAGTTCGGCGACGTACCGCTTGACGCGGCCCATGGCGGCCATGGTCTGTTGACGCCATGTCCTGCCCCGTCGGGGCGACTCTGATGGAGGAAGCCTGCCCACGTCCGATGGTATTCGCGTGAGGCGGGGCGAGGATCCTGCGGAATCGTCACTGGCCCGAGTAGAGGGCCAACTCGCGGCGGCGGAAGATGTAGATGGCCAGGGCGAAGAGCATCGCGCTCGCGCCGATCAGCACGAGCGTGCCGCGGACCACGTCGACGCCGGAGAGCTCAAGCCCCTCGACCAGTCGCGAGGTGGGACGCAGGTCGGCGTAGACGTCGAAGACGTTGGAGACGAGCGTGGCGATCTTGGCGGTGACGGTCTGGACGATCAGGACGTTTCCCTGCTGGTCCTCGGTCGCGTAGTTGTCGAGCGCGGACTTGAGGTATCCCGCGCTCTCGGCGCAGAGGAAGATCGTCATGCTGACGAAGGAGGCGACCGAGAACGACAGGAAGGTGCCCGCGCAGATGGCGAGCATGGAGAGGAAGGCGAGTTTCACCCACAGCACGCCCAGGCAGCGGAAGAAGTTGGGCCTGAACGAACCCGCGCTGTACGAGAGTTCCATCCCTTCGGGGCTGAACGAGAGCGCGTCGGGGTTGGCGATCCGCGTCATGACGTCGCCGTTGGTGATCGAGAGTTCGGCCGAGCCGGTGCCGTCGAGAATGCGGTTGGTGAGCGGGATCGAGTGGTACTGGCCCAGCGCGATGGGGATCACTTCGGGGGGCGAGCCCAGGAACTGGACCGTCAGTCGGTAGGCGATGTCGGGTCGGTTGGCCCCCGAATCGAACTTGAAGCGGAGGATGATGGGGCGTCCGCTCCCCGCGGCGTCGGCCAGTCCATCGAACTTGAAGACCTTGGTGTCGCCGGGGGCGATCACGCGGCCTTCCAGTTGGTAGGACTTGCGGAGACTCTCCGAAATCGTCTTGCGGAGCTGATCGCGGCGGAACTGCAGTTCGGCCGGCGTGCCCACGGAGAACTCAAGCCGCTTGAGTTCGGCATCGACCATCTCCTCGACGTTCTTGTCGAACTGGGTGTCGGTCTGGCGAGGCGTGGGGCGGATGGTCCTCCGCGCGGTGAGCACCTGCGTCTCGAGGATCAGGCGATCCTCGGTCAGGCCCTTCCCGCCCCGGGTGACGTAGCCGTCGCTCTCGCCGATCGCCGGCTGGGCGCGGAGATACTCGGTGAAGAGGAAGACGCCCGAGCCGCTGATGAGGAGCAGGGCGGCCGACAGGGTGCACACGCCCAGCCACTTGCCCAGCAGGTACTGCCACGGCGAGACGGGCTTGGTCACCGTCTGCCAGATCACCTTGTCGCGCTGCTCGGTGGCGACCGTCGACACGGAGAAGACCAGGACCAGGAGGGCGATGATCCAGAACGACCCGGCGGTCGAGAACTGCAGGAACGACTGCACGCGGTAGCGAAGGGGTTGCCCGGGGTCGAGGATCATCGGCAGCGTCGCGAGGCCGAAGACCATCAGCACGATGAAGATCAGCGAGACCTTCATCCTCACCGCCTCGGTGACCACGTTGCGAGCGATGGCGGTGACGGGGTGCGGGCCGGCGAGGAGCAGGCGGGCGAGTTGCACGAGCGCGGTGAAGCCGGCCACGAGGCCGACCAGGCCGCCCGCCGCGATGCCCAGATCGCGTCCGCGACCGACGAGCTCGAAGATCCAGACGAGCGCGTAGCCGAGCGTCGCGAACCCGAGGTATGACAAGGCCAAGCCAAGCCACGTGATCACCAACGCCAAGGCCATCACGATCGACGCGCCGATGACAAAGCCCGTGCTCGACTGCCGGGCGGAGAGGATGTCGTTGATCATCTCGCCCGTGGCCGAAAGCACCGGCGCGGGGGCCGCGGCCGCGGTCTTGCCGTCGGGAGCGGTCTCGCCTTCCGGTTGGTCCGGCATGGGGGCCGGCATGTCCTCTGCGGTCACCTTGCTCGCGGAGGCTTGCGAGGAGACCGCCACGGCATACGCGATGCAGGCGGCGATGGTCGCCAGCACGATCACGCAGGACGCGACGATCTTGAACCCACGCGACTGCTGGAGGCGGTTGAGCCGACCTGGCCAGGAGCGGATGTTCACCGGCCGCCCCCTCGAGGGCCGGACCCCTTCGAACGCTCGTCGTCGGAAGCTTCGCCGAGCAGGCCGCCGATGACTGAGGTGTCGATGTCTTGTGCGGGGGCCGGGTTCGGTGTGGCGGGCGCGGTCGTCGCGCCGGCGGCGGGTGCCGACGGCTTGGCAGCCAGAGTTGCTGATCGAACTGCTGCGGGGGTTGCTGCGGGCGAGGGTTCAGCCGCCGGGGTCTGCAGCAGCGAGCCGATCATGCCCGAATCGGGCCCCGAATCTGGTCCAGACTCGGGCGCCGAGTTGGGCCCCGAGGCCGCGGAAGTGGTCTTCGCCGCCGCGGCGGCTTGGGAAGTGGCGGGGGCCTCGGTCGCGGTCAGGCGGCTGATGAGTTGGTCCCCCTCGGCTTCCTCGGCCTTGAGGAACGAGGCGGTTTCGCCGCCGGACATGGCGCCGGAGGTGGCGATTTCGGCTCGGGCCTTCTCGACGATGTCGATGAAGAGCGCCTCCAAGGTCTGGCGGGGCCGTGCGACCTTGGTGATGGACTTGGCGCCCTGGGAGCGGAGGCGGATGAGCCGATCGATCTCGGCGACGGTCTCCTCGTCGAGCGTGTCGGCCTCGATGCTGGTGCGGGATTGGCTGACGAGCAGGTCGTCGCAGGTGCCTTCGGCCCGCTTGGTGCCGCCGTAGAGGATGATGAGCCGGTCGACGCAATCCTCGACGTCGGCCAGGAGGTGGCTCGAGAGCAGCACGGTCTTGCCGCGACGGCCGAGTTCGAGGATGAGGTCCTTGATCTGTCGCGTGCCGAGGGGATCAAGGCCGGTGGTGGGCTCGTCGAGGATGAGCAGGTCGGGGTCGTTGATGAGGGCCTGCGCGATGCCGATGCGTCGCTGCATGCCCTTGGAGTACTCGCGAACGGGCCGGAACTGGGCGTTGGCGAGGCCGAGCATGTCGAGCAGTTCGTCGATGCGCCGGGTCCGGGTGCGGTGATCGAGCTCGAAGAGCTTGCCGTAGTAGTCGAGGGTCTCGCGGGCGTTGAGGAAGCCGTAGAGGTAGGACTCCTCGGGGAGGTAGCCGATGCGACGCTTCACCGCGACGTCGGTGGGGCTCTTGCCGAAGAGGGCGATGCGTCCGGAGGTGGGCCGGAGCAGTCCCAGGATCATCTTGATCGTCGTGCTCTTGCCCGAGCCGTTGGGCCCCAGCAGCCCGAAGATCTCGCGAGGGCGGATCTCGAAGGAGAGGCCGTTGACCGCGCGGGCGCGGTCACGCATCCAGAAGTCCTTGAAGATCTTGCTGACCTGCTGGCAGACGACGAGTGAGTCGTTCATGGGTGGGTCGTCCTCGCGGCGTCCGATCGTGCGGGGGAGCGATTCGTGGGTCAGACCGCTTCCTGCGACGTGCCGGTCTGGGTCTTGAAGCGTTCCTTCTGGAGCATCTCCATGCGCTCGCGTTCGGCCTTCTCGCTTTCACGGGCCTTCTGGGCTCGGTCGATGGCCTTGGCGAGGTCCGGGTCGGCGTTGAGCATCAGGCGGATGGCCGCGAGGTTCTCGGGCACGTACACCATCTGCACGCTGTCGCGAGACAGGAAGGTCTTGAGCGCGTTGGTCCACTCCTGCTGCACCATGACCGCGGGGTTGATGGCGTATTGCGACTGCTTGGCCTGGTAGCGGGCGAGCGCGGACTTGGCGGTGGTGATGGCCGCCGCTCGGTCGCGGCGGGCCTCGGCGAGCATCGTGGTGATCTCGCCGCTGATCCTGCCGGCCACCGGCTGCCCCTCGATCTCGACGGCTTCGCCCAGCAGCAGGGCGTCGATCCGGGCCAGGCCGGCGTCCATCGCCGCCTTGTCGTTGCGATCGACGGCCTGCTCGTAGTCGGAGATGGCCTTGAGCAGGAAGGGGACGGCCTGACCCGCGATCGAGTTCAGCCGGTTCCTGCCTTCGGATCGGGCCTGATCGACGACCTTGGCCGCATCGGCCGCCGCCGACTGCACCTTGGCGAAGTCGCTGCGGACCCACAGCGGGGCGATGGTCTGGTCGAGCGTGAGCTGGTCGATGACCAGCCCGCTCTCGAAGGCGTCGAGCGTCCGCTGGGCGACGGCCTTGGCCCGTGCCGCCACGGACGCGGTCTGCGAGGCGGACTGCTTGAGCAGTTCGTCGATGGTGACGGTCGCGCAGGCCTGGACCACGCCCCGCTTGACGGCGGCGCGGACCAACTCGATCTCGTCCGACTCCAGGACGTTCTGCGCGTAGCGGGCGATGTCGTCGCGGCGGTAGCCCACCTTCCACTTGGTGTGGGCGATGTTGCCGTCGGCCGTGAGCACCGAGCCGCTGCCGCCCTGGTCGGGCTTGAGCGACTGGGTGGGCATGAGCTTCTCGACGCTGGTGCCCTCGGGGGTGTCGTTGGGCACGTAGACCCAGAAGTCGCGGTCGATCTGGAGGGTCTTGAGGCCGCGATCGATCGCGACCAGGTCGCCCAGCGGGTACGGGGCGCTGAGGTGAAGGCCCGGATCGAGCGCCTCGCCCCGCTTTTGGCCAAAGAGCAGGCGGATGCCTTGCGTGCCTTCCTCGACCTTGTTGAGCCCGCTGAGGCAGTACCAGCCGGCGAGCACGAACATGCCGATCTGCAGGATGCCCAGCATGACGCGGAGCGAGTCGGCCAGCGACTGGTTCGCCGGATCGAGCGGCGAATCGTCGCCGCGGGCTTGCCCGGCGTTCTCGCGGAGCGACATCGAACCGGCGCGCCGTGCCGCAGGGGTGTCGCCCGCGCCGTCAGCGTCTCCGGGCGCTCGAAGGGGGTGCGATCGAAGCGGGTTCATCGACCGGCCTCCTTGGGCGCTCCGCCCGCGGCTCCGGCGGGCTTGTCGGTCCGCATGGCGTCGCTCAGCCAGTGACCCTCGGTGGGGGAGGGGATCTGCCCGCTGCGAATACGCTCGAGGGCGTCGGGGAAGAGAAGGTTCACGCCGGGCATCGAGCCCGACAGCACGAGGGTGGTCCGCTTGCCGAAGGCCTCGCGGATGAAGTCCATGTTCTCGATGAAGACCGCCAGTTGCGGGTTGGAGTTCATCTGGGCGTAGAAGGGGGCCGCCTCGATGTCGCCGCGGTTGCGGATCTCCTGGGCGAGTCGCTCGGCGAAGTCCGTGATCTTGCGAGCCTGGGCCTCGGCCTCGGCCTTGAGCGACTGAGCCCTCGAGTTTCCTTCGCTCTCGGTGGCCTTGGCGAGACCTTCGCGAGTGACCTTCATGCGCTCGAAGACCGACTTGGTCGTCTCCTCGGGAAGCACGATGCGGGTGATGCCCACGTCCACCGCGGCGATGCCGTAATCCGACAGCTTGAGCCCCGTCGAGTCGTTCGACGACTCGAACGCCAGCTTCATGCCCGACTCGAGTTCCATCAGCGGCGTCGCCTCGGCGCTCGCCGAGGGGGCGAAGAGCTGGTTGATCCGGTACTTGCTCACCAGCGAGCCCGCGGCACGGATGTTGCCCTTGAGCGCACCCTCCGCCGCCCGGTAGTGCTCCTCGGCCGTCGAGCCCGCGTTGCTGAACCGCTGGAAGAACTTCAGCGGATCACTGACCCGCCACGTGCAGAAGGTCTCGACGACCACCTGCCGGTTGTCGGCCGTGTTGAGCGTCTCGAGCCGCGTCGAGAGCACCCGCACGCGGGTGTCGTAGCGAGTCACCGACTGGAAGTAGGGGACGATGAACCGCAAGCCCGGCGTCTTGATGACGTCGTTCTCGCCGGCCTTGCCCAGGGTCGTGACCACCGCCGCCTCGGTGAAGCGGACGGTGAAGGTGCAGGCGAAGGCCAGCAGGGCCGCCAGGAAGATGCCGGTCACGAGATAGATGAGGGTCTTTCGCACGGGGTGGAGCTCCGCGATGAGTGTGTCTGGGTGGCGTGGTCTGGACTGCCGAGGGCGGACGTGTCAGTTCGCCGGCTGCCCGATGGTGTCGTTCCGGAAGATGTCCTGGCCGAAGTCCTTGTCCTTGAGGTCGTAATCGAGCATCAGGCCTCGCTCGGGCGTGATGTACACGCGAGCGTCCTTCATGATGCCCCGCAGCGTCGAGAAGTACTCACGAGCCTTGTACACCTGCGGCGAGGCCTCGAAGAGGGCCACGCGACCCTGCTGACGCGAGGCGATGCCCCGCACGCCCATGTGCCGGCTCCAACGCTCGGCCTGCGCCATCGACAGCGTCGCCGCCGCCGAGCCGCCCGCGCTCTCGAGCAGCCGCTGCACCGCCGACTCCTGCTCGCGGATCTCCTCCGCGGTCGCCTTGCGGTCGCGGAGATCGTCGAGCTTGGTGAGTCCTTCGACGATCCGACTGGCCGTCGTCACGTCGCCCGCGACCGCCGTCAGCGTCTTCACGCGGTCCGACATCGCCGACTCGATGTTCGCCTCCCGCTTCTGGTCAGCCTGCACCGGCGTCTCGAAGGCCGGGGCCACCGTCCGCGGCGGGTGCACGCCGACGATCGCCAACTGCAGGACCTGCACGCCCGCGCCGCGGGCCTTGCCGGTGTCGTCGGGGTTCAGTCGATCGAAGGCGGCCTGAACCCGGCCGCGAAGCTCGTTGGAGATCCGCAGACGCTCGCCGCCGAGCACGTCCTCGACGGTCACGCTCTGGAAGTACTTCACCAGTTCTCGCTGGGCGGCCGCCTTGAGGATCTCGTCACGCTGCTGCGACGGTCCGAGCAGGTCGAACTTCAGCACGTCCGACACGACGTACTGCAGCGGAATCTCCGCCGACAGCATCGACAGGTCCGACAGGTCCGCCGCCCCGCCTTCACTCCCCAGACGCCCGCCCGTGCGGACCAGTTGATAAATCTCCTCCCCGCCGTGGTCGTTGGTCCAAAGGATCGGCTCGTTGTTGCCCGGAGGCGGCGTGCCCAGTTGGATCGTCCGCAGCCCCGTCACCGTCTGGTCCGTCAACGTCAGGCGAGCGTTCGCCGCCGTCCGCGTGAAGTACTCAGGGATGTACACCGTCTCGATCGGCCACGGCCACTTGAAGTGCACCCCCGGCGCCACGTCCTCCCTCGCCACATGGCCGAACCGCAGAATCAGCGCCCGCTGGTGCGGTCGGATCACCGTCACGCTCGACAGCAGCCAGACCACCAGCAGCCCCAGGAAGAAGAGCGGCACCAGCGCCCGGCTGAGCAGTTGGTAGAACCACCCGGAGGTCACGTCGAAGCCGAGCTGATAGTTGATCGCGTCGCTGATCGACCGGGCGATCTGGTCGGGAGCGGCCAGAAGCCCCAGCAGCCGCGAATCGAACGCCGGCCGAGGCACCTCGCCCGCCCGCCGCGGCCGGTAGAGGCCCAGCACCAGGTGCAGCAGCGTCTCGATGCCCGAGAGCACCATGAAGCCGGGCACGAAGAGTTGCACGTATCGGACGCCCGTGTCCGGTCCCACCAGGTCGATGAAGGCCGCCACGCCGATGGCAAGGCCCAGGATCGCCGTCCCGATCGTGAACGACGCGCCCGCCCGAAGGTTGGCCCACGGGGCGTGCTTGGCGTGCCCGGCGGCATACCTGGCGAAGACGAAGCCCACGGCGGCGATGCCCAGCGTGATGCCCATGGCCCAGCCGCGGTGAAGCGGAGGCGTGAACTGGTCGGCCGGGAAGGTGTCCCAAGCCTTGAGTGCCCGGAGGATGCCGTCCACCACCAGCGCCACGCCGATCACGGCGGACACGATGGGCATGAAGAATCGATGGAGCATCGCCAGCCGCTTGGCGGCGGGCCGGAACTCCTCCGCCCCGGCGCTGAAGACCGACGTGCCCGAGAGCTCGGAGGTCGCCAGGGCGTCGGCCTCGATGGCCTCGACGCGTTCGCGACGGTGCTGGTCGTAGACGATGGCCAGCGACAGCCACGCCAGCACGCCCAGTCCGGCGAAGATCGAGCTCGCGATGATGCTCGCGTCCCTCGACAGGATGCCGAAGACCAGAAAGGCGACGGCCAGAATCGTCTGGATGATCAATCCGCCGATGCTGACCGATGTCGCCTGCTTGTAGGTGAGGTAATCCGCTTTCATGCAGTCTTTCCAGAGGCCCGTTCCCGAGTCAGTTCATCATCACGATCCGAGACGGGACAAGGCTGTTGATCCGGCTGAGGACTCCGACACCCGTGCACGACGGCTTCGCTCCGGGCGTCGAAGACCGGTCACGCGCGAACCCGGCTGACCCCATCCGAACGACCCGCCCAGAACGGACGTGCCGCGTTGATCGAACGCCCTTCGCTGACGCACGCCGCCATGGTGCGAGCGGCCGAAGGCACCGAACCCGAGGGGAACAGTCGCGGGGGGTATTGTGGCATGACGACCACCTGCTTTCCACCCGGATCGACCTTTCCCGTCGCGAAGCTCGACCCGAGCCGATCTCCGGCGTCGAGTCGCCGCACCCCGCTCCCGACCCGAACGGGCCGGGGGAGCAAGTTGATGTACGCCGCGTTCGAACCTATGTTCGACTTCCGCGGTAGAGTCGGCGGACGCCGCGGCACGCCATGGTTGGTTCTCGGGTTGGTTCTCGGGTTGGTTCTCGGGTTGGTTCTCGGGTTGGTTCTCGACCGCCAGGCGATCATCGCCCCTTGTCAGCCAGCGGGGGGGGGCGTCCCCGGGGCCGCGGGCCGTGGTTGGGCGGCCAGGTCCGATCGCTACATGCCTCACCTGTCGGTACTTGCATGATCCTCCAGATCCTGACCATCGCCCGCACCACGTTCATCGAAGCGGCCCGACAGCCGGTATTGCTGCTCCTCGTGCTGCTCTCGGGCGTCCTTCAGGTCTTCAACACCTGGAGTACTGGCTTTGCCATGGGGCAGGAGGAGACCAGCGAAGTCGTCGGTGACAACAAGTTGTTGCTCGACATCGGGTTGGCGACGATTTTCGTGCTCGGAGCCATCCTGGCCGGCTTCCTGGCCACGGCGGTGATGAGCCGCGAGATCGAGAACAAGACGGTCCTGACCATTGTCAGCAAGCCGGTCCCGCGTCCGGTCCTGATCATCGGCAAGTACCTGGGCGTGACGGGCGCGATCCTGGGCGCCATGCTCGTGATGCTCGTTTTCCTGCTGATGGCGATCCGCCACGGCGTCATGACCAACGCCTCCGACACGCTCGACGGGCCGGTGCTCCTCTTCTCGCTGGTCGGTGTCTTCCTGTCGATGGCGTTGGCGGCATGGACCAACTTCTTCTACGGGTGGAACTTCTCCCAAACGTCGATGTCGCTGCTGGTGCCCTTTGCGCTCGTCGGGTACGTGGCGGTGCTTTTCCTGAGCAAGAAGTGGGAGGTCCAGCCGATCTGGGTCGACTTCAAGCCTCAGATCACCATCGCCTGCATCTGCCTGATTCTGGCGGTCACGGTCCTTTGTGCCGCCGCAGTCGCCGCGTCGACCCGGTTGGGACAGGTGATGACGATTGTGGTCTGCTTCGGGATCTTCGTCCTTTCCCTCTTCAGCAACTTCCTGATCGGCCGCCACGTCTTCAGCAACGAACTCCTCGGCATGGTCGCCGCCGCCAAGGCAGACGACCCCGAAAAGGCCGCCTTCGACGGTCCCGAGTCGGTCTATTCCATCCGTCTCGAGATGCCTCCGCTCAAGCCGATGCCGGCGGGCACGCCCTTCTACTTCGGCCCCAATCCGAGCGGCTTCCCCCTCCTCTCGCGAGATGCCTACGTCGAGTACAAGGGGGACCTGACCAGCGTCGGGGCGATGATGGCACCCAACACCGGGCCCACCATCTTGGTCACCGAGTCCGCGCCTCCGTACCAGGAGTTCAAGGTCCGCAACATCGGCGCCCGCGCGACCCGCGTCTCGCGTCCGCCCGAGGCCGGCGACTACGTCTTTGTCGCCGAGACCAAGGTGAATGCGGTGGCCATGGCGACCTGGGGCACCATTCCCAACCTGCAGTTCTATTGGCTGCTCGACGCCATCACCCAGAATCGCCCGGTCTCGGCCGCCTACTTCGCCACCGCGGTGGTGTACGCCATGGCCCAGATCGGCGGGTTCCTCTCCCTGGGCGTCATCCTCTTCCAGCGCCGCGACGTGGGATGATCGATCCCTGCCGCACGAGGACGCCGCGATGGGCCACGACGAATCCGCACCAGCCGAGCATCCGCCCCTCGCCATCGTCGCCCTCGACGACGACGACGACTTTCGCCAGTACATCCGAAGCGTGATCGAGGCCGACGGTCACGAATGCCGCACCGCCGCCACGCCCGACGAGTTGCTCGCGGCCTGCGAACAGCGACTTCCCGACGTGGTCCTGCTCGACATGAACATGGGGCGGCACTCCGGCGAGGAGGTCCTCCGCGAGCTCCGTCGACGTTGGCTCAAGCTGTGCGTCATCGTCGTCACGGGGTATCCGTCGATGGAGCAGATGCGGCAGACCTTCAAGCAGGACGTCTTCGATTACCTCTCGAAGCCCTTCTCGCTGGCCGAACTGCGTCGATGCCTCGCGCAGGCCGTCGAGCAACTCGGGCTGGGTCGACGCCCGCAGGATCGACTCCGCGTCGAGATGGGTCGTCAGATCCGAGTGGCCCGCACGGAAAGAGGTTGGACGCTCAAGGACCTCTCGGAGGCCAGCGGCGTGAGCGTCAGCCAGCTCAGTTCCATCGAGCGGGGGGCGCACCTCCCGAGCATCGAGTCCCTCATCGCCGTGTCGCTCGCCGTCGGTCGCCGCCCGTCGGCGTGGTTCGAGGCCGCCGGGCTCTGATCCATCGCCGACGGGGTCCCATGACTTACCATGCCGCCGCCGGCGACGCCGCCCCGAAACGCACGTGAAGCCACAGCCGCCCCAATCCGACGCCGACAGGGAACCAGCCCTGCTCTTCACGGCCTTCGAGCCCAGCGGTGACGACCACGCGTCGGCCGTGATCGCCGAACTCCGCCGGCGGCATCCGACGCTCACCATCTATGCGTGGGGCGGGCCCAAGATGCAGCAGGCCGGCGCGACGATCCAGGAGCGAACCGGTGACGACGCCGTCATGGGGCTCCCGGGCATCGCCAAGGTGCTCGAGCATCTCCGCATCAACGCCCGCATCGACGCCTTCATGGCGGCCCATCCGGTCACCGTCCACGTCCCCGTCGACTCGCCGTCGGCCAACACCTCCATCTGCGCCATCGCCAAGCGCCACGGCGCGAGGGTCGTCCACCTGGTCGCGCCGCAGATCTGGGCGTGGGGCCGCTGGCGCATCCACAAGCTGCGGCGGCTCACCGACATGGTGCTCTGCATCCTCCCCTTCGAGGAGGAGTTCTTCCGCAAACGCTACGTCCCCGCCCGATTCATCGGACACTTCCTCTTCGATCACCCGCTCGACCTCGAGGCCATCGACCGCCGCGTGGCCGCCTTCGCCGAAGCGCCCGGCGGCCCCCGCCTCGCCATGATGCCCGGCTCTCGCCCCGACGAGCTGCGTCGTCACTTCCCCATCCTCCTCGAGGCCTTCCGCGCCCTCAAGGTGCGCTACCCCGACGCGCAGGGTGTCGTCGCCGCCACCAGCGAGCGAGTCGCCACGCTCCTCCGCGACATGGCCGTCGCCCACGGCGGCTGGCCCGACACGCTCCAGATCGTCGTGCAGGACACCGACGCCGTGATCCGCTGGTGCGATGTCGCCCTCGTCAAGAGCGGCACCGTCACCATGCAGGTCGCCCGCCAACGCAAGCCCATGGTGGTCTTCTATAAGAAGTCCAACCCGCTTCTCTTCCTCGTCGCCCGAATCGTCCTGTCCACGCGGCTCTTCTCGCTCCCCAACGTGCTGGCCCGCCGCAGGGTCATCCCCGAGTTCATCCCGCACTTCGGCGGACCAGTGCCCATCGTGCAGGCCGTCGAGAAGCTCATCGACGATCCCGCGTCGGCCCAGGCCCAGCGCGACGACCTCGACGCCCTGTGTCGCCAGTTCGACGGCTACACCGCCGCCGAACTGGCGGCGGATTCCATCGAGGAGTACGCGGGCCTGACCCGCCCGCATGGCGCCGGCAAGGGGCGATCCGCTTCCTGAACGGCTGACGGACGCCGGCCCCCCTCGCAACCGGGGCATCGGGCCTCCCGTACCTACCATGTCGTCCCGGCCCGCCGTTCGATGAGGCGGCCTGTCAAGGAGCGCCCCCGCCATGCCC
>JBAXFU010000028.1:0-34008 GCA_037139735.1 Phycisphaerae bacterium | reverse complement strand
CGACGCCCCATGCAGGCCGACGCGACCAGTCCATCGGACCAACCCCCTCCCCCGACGCTCGTTGGTCTTGGAGGTCGCTTGGTGGCCGGCATGATCGCGGCCGCGTGCCTGGCCTTGCTCGGCACCGCCGCGTCGCTCACCCCTTCCCCCGCCGGTCATGGCACCCACCTGGCCCTGGGCCTTCCCGCCTGCGGCTGGGTGATCTCCTACGGACGCCCGTGCCCCACCTGCGGCATGACCACCGCCTTCGCCCTCCTGGCGCACGCAAGGCCGCTCGATGCCGCTCTGACCCAGCCCTTCGGGGCGTTGCTGGCCGTGGCCGCCTCGGTGACGTTCTGGGGGAGCGTGCACGTGACGGCGACCGGCTCGATGCTCGGCATGCTGGGCTCCAAGGTGCTCCAGTCGCGGGTGATCTGGTGGCTGGCCGCGGCCGCGGGGGCTTCCTGGCTGTACAAGCTGTACACATGGACCCCGGGCTGACCCGCCGCGGCGGGGCCTTCGCTACCATGTCGGCTCAGGCTCCGTGAACGATCGAGGCCACCTCCGATGCCCACCACCCGCACGCTCGACATGCCGCCCGTCACCTCTCCGGCTCGCCGGCGTCCGAGCGTCATGCCGTCGCTCGCCTTGGCGGCGCTGGCCGGGGCGGTTGTGCTGCCGCTGTCGGGGTGCGAGGCCGTCGGCTTCATGGCCGAGTCGTACAAGCGAGGCAGCACCCACGAGGTGAAGGGCGAGTACCGCGGGCTCGAGGGCAAGTCGTTCGCGGTGGTGGTGACGGCCGACCGGATGATCGAGGCGGACCACCCGGGGATCATCGACCGGATGTGCGCGAAGATCACCGAGCGGCTGTCGACCCCGACGAACGTCCCGACGCCCTCAGGATTCGTCCCGCCGACGCAGGTGCTCCGCTACCTGTACGACAACCCGAGCTGGCCCGCGCGACCGT
This sequence comes from Phycisphaerae bacterium, assembly GCA_037139735.1. Taxonomy (GTDB): domain Bacteria; phylum Planctomycetota; class Phycisphaerae; order Phycisphaerales; family UBA1924; genus UBA2402. Next base: position 33,062 of record JBAXFU010000028.1, on the reverse strand, counting down.
TGAGCGAACTGGGCAAGGGATTGGGGAACGTGGAGCGGCTGGTGTACGTCGAGCTCAACGAGTACCGGTTGCACGATCCGGGCAATCCGTACGAGTGGGACGGCGTGGCGTCGGCGACGATTTCGGTGCTGGAGCTTGACGGCGCGACGCCCGACGACTTCGCCTTCGAGAAGCCCATCACGGTGAAGTATCCGGGCAAGAAGGGCGTCGATTCCGGCCAGTTGAGTTCGGGCGCGGTGACCTCGGCCCTCTCGCTCAGACTCGTGGACCGCCTCACGTGGCTCCTTTATGACCACCGCGAGCCCTACTACCCCGAGTATTGACCCGAGTATTGACCCGAGTATTGACCCGAGTATCGACCCATGCGCGACGCACGAACGCTCCTGAGCGCCCTCTCCCTCGCGCTCGCCGCGACCTGTCTCTCCGGCTGCAACATCGTGGGGCCGGCCGTGGTGCTCATTCATGGCCCCGAGAAGACCGCCGCGGCGCACGAGCTTGACGAAAAGCGTCCGACCGTGGTCTTCATCGACGACCGCGCCAACCGCATGGGACGTCGCGCCCTTCGCCAGACCATCGCCACGGTGGCGACCGACATGCTGCTCAAGGACGCCGACATCAAGACGATGCTCGACCCCAAGGCCGCGATGGTCCGCGTCGCGGGCGAGCCCAACGGCGAACCGACCGACATCGTGACCCTGGGCAAGTCGCTCGGCGCCGAGGTGCTCATCTACGCCACCGTCGACTCCTTCACCCTCTCGCCCGACGGCGTCACGTTTCAGCCCGGCGCCACCTTTCGCGTGAAGGTGATCGACTGCATGAAGGCCCCCAGTCGCATCTGGCCCGAGGAGAAGGAGGGGTATCCGCTGGTGGTGACGATGCCCCAGCGGCAGGGCGAAGTGCCCAAGACCAACACGCAGGCCAACGCGGCACAGGATCGCCTCGCCCAAGAGTGCGGCGAGCGGTTGGCCAAGGTCTTCTACAAGCACCAGACCAAGTCCCGCGTCAGCGACATCAACGACCGCAAGTGACTCGCGTGGCCATGCTCCTCCGACACTTCGTCGACCTCACCGGCCCCTCCGACGCGCCCGCGTTGGCCTGCGCCGACGCCGTGGCGTCGTTGGGTCGCGACAGCATGCCGCAGGAAGTCGTGGCCGTCTCCTTCGACCGCGCCTCGGCGTTGCGGCGTGCGCAGCTGCTGGGCCTCGAGCCCGCCTGGGTCCTGCACCCCCGGTACCAACGCTTCCCCGCCCGACTCGCGACACCCCGACGACTCGTCAACGTCGCATGGGGCGCGTCCCATGCCGTCAACCTGGTGGCCCTCAGCCCCGTCGAGGCCGGCGACTACCTCGTCGTCGATCTGCTCCGGGGCGAGATGGAATGGCTCGGCGGCGGCCTCTTCGGCACCCGCGAACCCCTGCCCCCCGAGGCGGGCCTGGCCGTCAATGACGCCCAGGCCGACACCTCGCGTCGGACCGCCATCCGCGAATCGCTCGGGCTCGACGAGGACGACCTCCTGTTGCTGACGCTCGACGATCCCTCCACCTCCATCGACGCGCACGCCGCCGCGGAAATCGCCGGCATGCTCCGCGCCGCGGGCGTCGCCGTCACGCTCCTGGCGCCGCGATCCGCCATGCATGTCGATCGCGCCGTGCGGCATGCCCGCGAGGGGTACGCGGGCCGACTGCTGCTGACCGAGGATCCCGTCGCCTCGCTCGCCGCGGCCGCCGACCTGGGCGTGCTGCTGGGTCCGCCTGATCGACGGCCCTACTCGTCGCTGGTGGCCGTGCGTCACGCGCACCGCTGCGGCACGAGGATCGTCGTGGCCGCCGCGGGCGAAGCAACCGTCGCCACCGACGGCGGCGGCATCTGGCTGGCCAAGGACGCCAGCACGGCATCCCTCGCCGCCGCCTGCATGCAAGCGGCCCGCAGCCCGACGCCGCTGCATCCACGAAGCGACGACGCCCCCACCATCGGCGACACCGTCGCCGCCCGCGTGCGGGGCTTGCTCGTCGCGACGGCCTGAAACGCCTCGAGGCCTACGCTGCCCGCATGAGCGACTCCACGGGCGTGCTCTTCGTCTGCATGGGCAACATCTGCCGCTCCCCCGTGGCCCGCTGCATCTTCGAGCGACTCGCAAACGAGCGGAGCGTGGCGGCGAGGTTCCGGATCGACTCCTGCGGCACCGGCGGCTGGCACGCCGGCGAAGGCGCGGACCCTCGCAGCGTCGAAATCGCCGCCCGCCACGGACTCGAACTCACGCACGTGGCCCGCAAGCTCCGGCCCGCGGTCGACTTCCACGAGTTCGACTTGCTCCTGGCGATGGACCTCGAGAACCGGCGGGAGCTCCTGCGTCACGGCGCGCCGCCCGAGCGGGTGCGGCTGCTGCGGGGCTTCGACCCCGAGCTTCAAGGGCTTCCCGACGAGCACCTCCAGGTGCCCGACCCCTATTACGGGGGCGACGACGGGTTTCTTGCGATGTACCGGATGCTCGATGCCGCCTGCCGCGGCTTGCTCGACCACGCGATCAAGGCCTGAGTTCGCAGCCGGTTCGGTCCGCCTTCCTCCCCGCCCGGAGACGCTCGGGAGGCCGCGGAGCCTCGAATTGCGACGGAGCCGCAACCCCGCGGCATCTCACGCGTGTATACGGGAGGGGCGCGTCGAGCCGGAAGCGTACTTCCGGCCCGCGGGGGGATGACGCGCAAGCGGACCGTGCGGGGCGACCACGGGAGCACTCACATGAGCGACGCAAGGGAACGGAGCCCGGGCGGGGGCATGGACCGCGCCGAGGAGCAGCGGCTGGTGAAGCTCGCGGCCAAGGGAGACCACGATGCGGCGACGACGCTCATCCGTGCGCACCAGCGTTCGGTCTTCGCGTACATCCGCCGCCTGTGCGGGCGTGACGACATCGCCGAGGACACGACGCAGGAGGCCTTCGCCCGCGTGCTGCTGAACCTCGATCGCTTCGATCCCCGCTTCCGCTTCTCGACATGGCTCTTCACCATCGCGCGTCGCGTGATGCTCAACATCACCGCGAAGATGCACCCCGTCTACGACTCGGAGCATCTGGATGAATCGCAGGGCCGCGCCGACGCGTCGGGGGCGGCGATGGAGCGTCGCGAAAACAACGAGAAGGCGCGAGACCTGCTGCAGGCCGCGCTCATGACGCTGCCCCCATCGCAGCGCGAGGTGGTGGTGCTCTTCCACCAGCACGACTGGCCGATCTGGATGATCGCCGAGCAGATGGGCATTCCCGAGGGCACGGTCAAGAGTCACCTCTTCAGGGCACGGGTGAAGCTGCGCGACGAGTACCTTCGGCTCGAGCGGATCGAGGCGGCTCGCCGCGCACCGGTTCGGCGGGTGCAGGTGAACGAACGCTCGGCGATCCTGATGGCGCTGCACGAGGAGCCTCCGACGCACGCCGCGAACAATCACCAAGGCGGAGCGAATCGGCCATGAACGATCCCAACGCCAATACCGATCGGCCTCGCCCGCGTGCCGCGGCGGACCTTCACCGCCGGCGGGTGATGGATCCCGCGGACGCCGCGGTGAATCACACGCTTGATCTGGCGTGCGGGGGTGACTTGGGCAAGGCGAGGGCCGCCCTTCGCGAAGCGTCGCGCCGCGATCCTGGCTTCGCGGAGCGGTACGAGCGTACCGCTCGCGTGCTCGCGTTGCTCAAGGACGGGGAGGAGCGTGGCGGAGGGAATGGGTGCCCGGACCTGGCGTCGAGGATCATCGACCGCGTGGAACAGCAGCGGCTCTTCCTGCCTCGGCCGCGAACCCTGAGCCGCGGCCGCTCGGCGATCGCGAGCGCGGCACTGGCGCTCATGGCGGTGCTGGGCGTCATGCAGTTCCGAACCAACACCACCGGCGTCGACGGGGCGGCCCTGCAGGCGAGCATCGATGGCGTGCCCCCGATCGTGCAGGCCGGCGCCCTCGCGGCGAGTCAACTCAAGGACCTTTTGGCGCAAGCGGCTTGCACCGCCGCCTCGCGGAACGAATCCGACGACTGGTCGCTGCCCATGCACGCGACGGCCCGAGACGGGCTGTCTCGCCGCGAAAGCGCGCTGCCGTTCAACTCGCCCACGGCGCGGCGCCCGGGCGACCAGCTTGAAGCGTTCACGAGCGTCGCCTCGTGGCGAGTGGCGCCGCTCCGCCGCGACGCGTTGCCGACGGGACTGATGGGCTTGGCCGAGTCGCACGAGGCGATCGAGGCCAACCTGCGGCGGGCGATGGATCGGTGAGCACGGGCGACGGTGGCCCGGACGCACCGCCCTCCATGCGCCGCCCTCCATGCACCGACCGTGGCGGGTTCCTCATCGTCGATCGTCCGCTTGAAGGCCTCGCTTGGGCGACGATGATCTCGCGGCGCCTGAAGGAGTTCGGGCGCGCAGGGCGAACATCACGTCGCTGCGTTCACCGGGCGGCGTCGGGATATCGCCGGTTCTTCGCCCCGGTCCAGCGTTCGAGCATGGATCGATCGCCCTTGGCGACCAGGGCCTTGATGATGTCGTCGTACGCGCCGACCCCGACGGCGGGCCCTTCGGGCTCGAGTTCGAAGATCCTCGCATCGCACGCGGCGGCGATGTCGGGGCGATCGCCCACGATCGCCGCCTCCAGCAGGTTCATGCGGACCAGGCGAGCCACCCCCGAGGCGTCGGTGCGAGCCCGCGATTCGATGTCGAGCGCCCGCTCGAGTTGCACGATCGCGTTCGCCTGGTCGCCAAGCCTCGAGAGGCAGCGGCCGTAGTTGTTGTAGACGTACGCCATCTGCTGACTCCGCCACCCGAGCACGCGCTCGGCCTCGGACGCACGCTCGCGGGACAGGTCGATCACGCGGCGATACTGCTCCTCGGGCGTGCAGTCGCACAGGGTCGCGCCGAGCATCTCGACCGAGAGCGACGAGTGCACCAGCGGGTGGTCGGGACCGAAGGTCTCGGCCGCCAGGCGGCGAGCCTCCTCCATCATCGCCGCCCCCTCGGGCTTGCGTTCGTCGATCAGCCGCCGCGCGAGCTGCCGCATCATGCGGATCGTGTGCACGCTGCGTTCGCCGAACGTCGCTTGACAGGCCTCCAGCGCCGAGTGCATCCTCGACACTTCACCGCCTTCGTGCGCAGTCATGATGTCCACTTCGGTGATCAGCGGCAGGTTCGGATCCCTCGCGGCGTTCGCGCTCGCGATCTCGACCATCACCGCGTCGATCGCCTTGTTCATCGCGATCGCCCCGGTGTCGGTCGCCGCACCGTTCCTGTTGGCGAGCAGGATCACCCGGAGCATCGGCAACCGCCGGGCGGATCGCTCCCCCTCGAATCGTTGAACGAGTTCATCCGCCCGCTTCGCGTGCACGCCCGCCTCGAGGTGACGCCCCACCGTGCTGTTGGCCAACGCGAACGTCTCCCGCAGGTCGAGTTCCACGCGGGGGTCGAGGTTCGGGTCGTCCAGCACGGCCTTGCCCTGATCGAGCATCATCAGCAGCAGTTCCGTGGCGCGTCCCCTCGCCACCGCCGGAGCGACGCTCGTGAGGAGCGACCGTGTCACCTGCGCCACCTTCTCGGCCCGACCTCGGGCCCGCTCGGCATACCACCAGCCCGCCACGATGCTCGCGGCCACCGCCACGCCCGCCGCGAGCGTCACCCGGTGCTTGATCCCCCACCGCCACGCGCGGTACAACTTCGCCGGCGGACCCGCGAGCACGCGATCACCGGCCAGGTACCGCTCGAGGTCGTCCGCCAAGGCCGCCACCGTCGCGTACCGACGCTGCGGCTCTTTTTCGAGGCACCGCTGCACGATCCAGTCGAGTTCTCGCCGGAACGCGCCCGCCGCGAACTTCGAGGGCGGCGGCGGCACGACGCGCTTGAGCACGGCGGCCACCCCTGACGCGCCGTTGGCACGAATCGTCGCCGGGTCGATCGGCGGCCGGCCCGCCAGAAGCTCGTACAGCACCGCCCCCAGCGAGTAGACGTCCGCCCGCACGTCGGCCCCCGGCCCCTGGGCCTGTTCCGGGCTCATGTATTCGGGCGTCCCGATCACCTGCCCCGCCAGCGTCACCGTCGCGTGCGGCGTCAGGGGGTCTGTCAACGCCTTGGCCAGCCCGAAGTCGATCACCCTGGGCAGGATCTCCCCGTCGGTGCGAGCGACGAGGATGTTGGCGGGCTTGATGTCGCGATGGATGACGCCCTTGGCGTGGGCATGCTCGATGCCGCGGCAGGCCTTGGCCAAGATCCGCACTCGCGCCGCCACGTCGAGCTTTTCCTCGTTGCAAAAGGAGGTGATCGAGAGCCCCGGGATGAGGGGCATCACGACGTAGGGCCGGCCGTCGTCGGTGGCTCCCGCGTCGATGGAGGTCACCACGCAGGGGTGATCCATCATCGCGAGGGCTTGGCGTTCGTCGTTGAAACGGGCGAGGACCTGACGGGTGTCCATGCCCGGCTTGATGATCTTGACCGCCACGAGGCGATGCGTAGGAGCGGGCTGCTCCGCGAGGTAGACGATGCCCCAGCCCCCTTCGCCCAACACGCTCAGGAGGGTGTACTTGCCGATGACGCGCCGAGCGTCGATGGCCTCGGGCTCGTTGTCGCCTGTTCCCACCTCGGCGATGAGTTCGGCGATGCGCTCGCGATCGAGGGCGGGCGTGTCGAGCATGCCCCGGAGCCGCTCGGCGGCCTCCTCGGAGCGTCGGCCCAACTCGGCGATGATGGAATCGCGTTCGGCGGGCGTCGCCTCGCGACACCGGTCGAAGGCCTCCTCGAGTCGCTGGAAGAGGGTCGATTCCATCAAGCATCACTCCGGCGGGTCGCGGCGGCGATCCACGCCTTGGCGAAGTCGAGGTCGCGTTGCACCGTCTTCTCGCTGACCTCGAGCGCCCTGGCGATCTGCTTCATGGAGAGGTTCGCCACGGCCCAGAGCAACAACGCCTCGGCCTTCCGCGGCGCGATGGCGGCCAAGTCGTCGAGGTGACGCGAGAGGGAGAGCGACGGCGACCCCGCCCTCGCCCGTGCCGCCGGTCGGCGCCGAGCCTCGCCCTCGCGTCGGCGGCGACGGCTGTTCTGGCGGACTCGATCGACCAGGCCCCACTCCATCAACTGGTGGGCGACGCCATGCAACGCCTCCTTGCTCGACGGCGGCGAGGGCAACTTCAGCAGGCGGCACACCACGTCGTGCGTCAGCGAACTGGGCGACACCCCCGACGCCGCGGCACGCGCCTCGGCCATGCGACGCAGCACGGGGTAGTTGGCCGTGATGAGGTCCGTGAGCGAACCCGACGACGGATCGTCGGGAGACGGGGAGGCTGGAGCAGAAGTGGGTGGCATCCGCAGGAAATCCCTCACGCCCGCGCCGCGACGACGACGCAGGCCACGAACGGGCAACCGCCCGGCGAATGAGATCCTAACGGATGTGGAGGGGAGTTTCAACATCAAAGCCGCCGTGGCATTCCATGAACGACGGCGGGCGGCGTTTTTGGACAGCCATCGCCGCGAAAGGCGGTTCGACCACGGCACTGGCTCCCGGGCCGGGATCGTGGCATGCTCGCCGCGCGGCCGGGAGGCCTTCGCCCCCCGCGCGTCATCCAACGAAAAGGCCCGGCCGAAGTCGGCCGGGCCTTGTGGTTCATCTCATCGCCTCGCCGCGGTCACTTGTCTTCCTTGACCTTGAACTCGGCGTCGATCACGTCGTCCTTGGCGCCGCCGCCGCCCGCGGGCTTGGGCTCGGCCTGGGGCTGCTCCTTCGCGGCCTGCTCGTAGATCACCTTGCCCAGCTCCATGCTGGCCTTCTCCAGTTCCTTCATCGCCGCCTCGATCGCGGGCTTGTCGTCGCCCTTGATCTTCGACTCGAGGTTGGAGAGGGCGCTCTCCACCGCGCCGCGGGTCTCGGCCGACACCTTGCCGCCGTGCTCTTCCAGGGCCTTGCGGGTCTGGATGACGAACGCGTCGGCCCGGTTCTTGAGGTCCACCAGTTCGCGGCGGGCCTTGTCCTCCGCGGCGTGCGCCTCGGCGTCTCGCTTCATGCGGTCGATCTCGTCCTTGGAGAGGCCGCCGCTGTTGCTGATCTTGATGTCGGCCTTCTTGCCCGTGCCCTTGTCGGCGGCGGTGACCGTCAGGATGCCGTTGGCGTCGAGGCTGAACTCGACCTCGATCTGGGGCGTGCCGCGGGGCGCGGGAGCGATGCCCGCGAGCTCGAACTGACCCAGCGTGCGGTTGTCCTTGGCGAACTCGCGTTCGCCTTGGAGCACATGGATCTGCACGCTCGTCTGGCTGTCGGCGGCGGTCGAGAAGATCTCCTTCTTGCTCGTGGGGATCGTCGTGTTCTTCTCGATGAGCTTGGTCATGACACCGCCCATCGTCTCGACACCCAGCGAGAGGGGCGTCACGTCGAGGAGGAGGATGTCCTTGACGTCGCCGGCGAGCACGCCGCCCTGGATGGCCGCGCCGATGGCGACGACCTCGTCGGGGTTGACGCTCTTGTTGGGCTCCTTGCCGAAGATCTCCTTGGCGATGGCCTGGGCCTTGGGCATGCGGGTGGAGCCGCCCACGAGCACGACCTCGTCGATCTTGCTGATGTCGAGCTTGGCGTCGCGGAGGGCGCTCAGGCACGGGGCCTTGAGACGCTCGAAGAGGTCGGAGCACAGCGCCTCGAACTTGGCGCGGCTGATGGTGACCTGCAGGTGCTTGGGGCCGCTCTGGTCGGCAGTGATGAAGGGCAGGTTGACGGTGGTCTCCTGCGCGCTCGAGAGTTCGATCTTGGCCTTCTCCGCGGCCTCCTTGAGGCGCTGGAGGGCCATGGGGTCCTTGCGGACGTCGATGCCTTCCTTCTTGCGGAAGTCGTCGGCGATGAAGTCGATGAGGGCCTGATCCCAGTCATCGCCGCCCAGGTGCGTGTCGCCGTTGGTGCTGAGCACCTCGAAGACGCCGTCGCCGATGTCGAGGATCGAGACGTCGAAGGTGCCGCCGCCAAGGTCGAAGACGGCGATCTTCTGGTTCTTGCGGCCCTTGTCGAGGCCGTAGGCGAGCGCGGCGGCGGTGGGCTCGTTGATGATGCGTTCGACCTTGAGCCCGGCGATCTCGCCGGCGTCCTTGGTCGCCTGACGCTGGGCGTCGTTGAAGTACGCCGGCACGGTGATGACCGCGCGGGAGACCGTCTCGCCGAGGTAGTCCTCGGCGGTCTTCTTGAGGTCCTGGAGGATGAAGGCCGAGATCTGCTGGGGCGTGAACTCGCCCTGGTTGACCTTCACCTTCACGAAGTCGTCGGTGGAGCCGGTGAGGGCGTAGGGAACCTTGGCCTCCTCGTTGCCGCTCTGGCCATAGGAACTGCTGCCCTGGCTCGACACCTCGGCGCGGCGGCGGCCCATGAAGCGCTTGACGGAGAAGATGGTGTTGCGGGGGTTGGTGACCTGCTGGTGGCGGGCCTGCTGGCCGACCAGGCGTTCGCCCTTTTCGGTGAAGCCGACCACGGAGGGGGTGGTGCGGTTGCCGCTGCTGTTGATGAGCACCTTGGGCTGGTTGCCTTCCATGATGGCGACGCAGCTGTTGGTGGTGCCGAGGTCGATGCCGATGATCTTGGACATGGGTTGGTTCCTTTCCGTGCGGACGGGAGGAGGATTGCAACCCTCGTGCCAACTCTCCCGCCAGCACTCCTCCCCGCTTCGAGACCCCGGGCACCCCGCCGCGGGGCGACCAGTGCGGATGCAGGCCCCCGGACCGCCATCGGCCGGAATCCGTCAGGACCGGCGGATGCCAAGCTGGCAGGAAGGGCCCGGGAGGGCACGGGGACTCCCACCCCGCTATCCTTTCCGGTCGTCATGGGTAGCCGATAACCTGCGCCCCGCCTTCGGGGGCGGCATCGGGCCTTCCGGCCCGGTTCGGGGCTCGTCCCCGCGGGGTGTCCGCTTCACCGGCGGCAAGGAGACTCTCCGCCAGTGTTCCTCGACCGAATCGTCGGACTCTTCAGCGTCGACATGGGCATCGACCTGGGCACCTGCAACACCCTCGTTGCCGTGCGCGGGCAGGGCATCGTGCTGAACGAGCCGAGCGTGGTCGCCGTCAAGAAGGGCACCAATCAGGTGCTCAACAACGGCGAGGCCGTCGGCTGGGTCGCCAAGGAGATGCTCGGCAAGACCCCCGGCAACATCACCGCCGTGCGTCCCCTCAAGAACGGCGTGATCTCCGACTTCGAGATCACCGAGGCGATGCTCTCGTACTTCATCCGCAAGGTCAACGGCAAGAGCAAGATCATCGGCCCCCGCGTGGTCGTCAGCGTGCCCAGCGGCATCACCGCCGTCGAGAAGCGGGCCGTCTTCGATTCCTGCGAACGCGCCGGCGCCCGCCGCACCTACCTCATCGAGGAACCCGTCGCCGCCGCCATCGGCGCGGGCCTGCCCTTCGCCGAGGCGACCGCGAGCATGATCGTCGACATCGGCGGCGGCACCACCGAGGTCGCCATCATGGCCTTGGCGGGCATCGCCACCTGCGAGTCGGTCCGCGTCGCGGGCGACGACATGGACGAGGCGATCATGAACCACATGAAGCGCACCTACAACATGATGATCGGCGAGCAGACCGCCGAGCGCATCAAGATCGAGGTGGGCTCGGCCGCGCCGGTCGCCGCGGAAACCCGCATGACCGTCCGCGGCCGCGACATGATCTCGGGCCTGCCCCGCGCGGTCGAGATCAGCAGCGAGGAAGTCCGCGAGGCCCTCCAGGAACCCGTCCAAGGCATCGTCGAGGCCGTCGTCCGCACCCTCGAGCACGCCGAACCCGAACTCGCGGCCGACCTGGTCGAGAACGGCATCACCATGGCCGGCGGCGGCTCGCTCCTCCGCGGGCTCACCAACGTCGTCCAGAAGGCCACCGGCCTGCCCACCAAGCTCGCCGACGACCCGCTCACCTGCGTCGCCCGCGGCACGTGCATCTACCTCGAGCACCTCGAGGAGTGGAAGTCCACCCTCGAGAACGACATGGAGGGTTGATCGCCCCGCGGCGACCTGGCCCCGTGCTCTCCCCCGCCTTCACATCCCGGCTGCTCCCGATCACGCTGGGCTTCCTGCTGCTGTGCTCGCTCGCGGTGCCCATCCGCTTCCTGGCCTTCGCCCGCCCCTTCGGCCAACTCGTCACCGCGCTCGCCGCCCCCGTCAGCCATCCCTTCGCCGCCTTCTCCCGCTGGATCCTTCCCGCGGAGGCCGGCCCGGCCGTCGACGCCAAGGTGAAGGAACTCGAGGCCCGCCTCGAGGAGACCGAACGCGAGCTCCGCCGCATCCAGCAGGAAAACCGTCGCCTGGTCCAGTCGCTCGAGGAGGTCAACGTGCTGGCCATCGCCAACACCACGCCCGTGCGTCAGGTCTTCGCGCCCGTCTTCGCCTCCTCCAGCGATCTCTCCTCCGACATCATCCGCGCCCGCGCCGGCAAGCTCGACGGGGTCGACGTGGCCTCGGTCGCGACCGCCGCGGGCATGCAACTGCTGGGACGCGTGATCAGCGTCGACGATCGCACGTGCGACATTCAGGTCGTCACGTCCAAGTCCGCCGAGCCGATCAACTGCATGATCATGATCGACGCCACGGCCAACGGCCTGGCGTGCCGCCTCTCTCCCACGGGCCAGGGCACCCTTCGCGGCCCGGTCGAGGACCGTCGCCAGGCCGGCTCGGCCCAATCCGTCGAGCCGGTTCCCGGGCAGGTCGTGCGTCTGGCCGACGGCCGCTGGCCGGGCGCCGCGCAGATGCTGCTGGTGGGCAAGGTCGTCGCCGTCGAACCCTCGCCCGACAATCCGCTTCGGCGGCTGGTGGTGGTGGCCCCGGTGATCGAGCGGCTCGAACGCGTGAGCGAAGTCGTCATCCGAACCTCGGCGCCCGCCGCCGAACCGGAGGGGACGCGATGAGCGGGGCGTCGCTGGCGGTCATGGCGTGGATCTTCCTCGGGCTCGAGCTGGGCCTCAAGGACGCGCTCTCGATGGGCCACGCTCACGTGGCGCCCAGCTTCATGTTCTGCCTGGTGACGTTCATCGCCATGTTCACGTCGCACCCGCGTCCGACGTGGTGCGCACTGGGCCTGGGCCTGCTGATGGACCTGACCTTCCGCATCCCCCTTCGCGACGGCGCAGGCGTGGCGATCATCCCCGGGCCGCACGCGCTGGCCTACGTCCTGGCCGTGCAACTCATCACCGCCCTCCGCGGCCTGGTCATCAAGCGCAACCCCCTCACCGTCGGCTTCCTCAGCTTCATGGGCGCCATCGTCGCCCAGATCGTGCTCGTGGGCATCCTCTCCGTCCGCATGATGTGGGGCGACGCCATCTTCGCCCTGGAATCGGCCCCCTCGCGAGAACTGCTCGCTCGCCTGGCCTCCGCGGCGTACACCGGCGTGCTCGGCTGCGTCCTCTCGCTGGTCCTCTTCCCGCTCGCGCCCTGGCTGGGGCTGCAGGTCCAATCGCGTCGCCGCTGAGGCCCGTCCCTACGCTCTCCTCCATGGAACTCCGACCCCTCGGCAAGACTGGCATCAAGGTCTCCGTCATCGGTTTCGGCTGCTGGACGATGGGCGGCCCGAACTGGTCCGTCGCCAACGGCCAGCCCATCGGCTGGGCCGACGTCAACGAGGAGGACATCCTCGCCGGCATCAAGGCCGGCCTCGACGCCGGCGTCAACCACTGGGACAACGCCGACATCTACGGCAACGGCCGCGCCGAGCGTCTGCTGGCCTCCTGCTTCGCCACGCTCGGCGTCGCCCGCGATTCGCAGGTCATCGCCACCAAGGTGGGCCACTTCAAGGGCACCTCCCCCCACGCCTACGACCCCGCCCACATCCGCCACCAGTGCGAGCAGTCGCTCCGCAACCTCCGCACCGATCACATCGACATCTACTACTTCCACCACGGCACCTATGTGGGCCCCGGCTACGACGGCCGCGATCACGACTACCTCCACGAGGCTGCCGCCACCATGCACGCGCTCGTGAAGGAGGGCAAGGTTCGCGCCATCGGCCAGTCGGCCTACACCGACGACGACTTCGAGCGGGCCGTGCCCGTGCTGCGGCCCGATGTCCTGCAGAACAAGGCCAATCTGCGGTACGCCGACTTCATTCGCCATGGATCGAGATGCCGCCGCCTGTGCGAGCAGCACGGCTGCACCTTCGTCGCCTTCGGGCCGCTCGACCAGGGCATCCTGCTCGACAAGTTCGATCCGGCGAACCCGCCCGCCTTCGAACCCGGCGACTACCGCGCCGGCCGCAAGGACTTCAACCCGGGCACGCTCGGCGGCGTGCGGGCCAAGCTCGCGCAGGTCCGCGCCCGCTTCGCGAGCCAGGCCTCGCCCGGAACCCCCGAGGACACGGCCTTCCTGTCGTCGATCGCCAGCCGCTGGGTCCTCTCGCACCCGCAGGTCTGCAGCGCGATCCCCGGCTTCCGCAATGCGAGGCAGGCCTCGTGCAACGTGCGGGCCGCGAGCGATGCACCCATGTCCGCCGCCGACGCCGCGTGGCTGGGCGACCTCTTCCGCGCCTGACCCAAAGGCTGCACGCAACCACCGTGTCTCTCGTCTGCGTTCCCATCACCGTGCACGATCTCGCCCCCTCGCTCGCCGACGCCCACGCGGCACGCGACGGCGGCGCGGACCTGGTCGAGTTTCGCATCGACGAGTGCTTCTCGGGCAGCGGCGACGAAGCCGAGGAACGCCTCATCCGCACGCTGGTCGCCCGGTCGCCGCTGCCGTGCATCGTCACCTGCCGCTCCGCCGCCGAAGGTGGCGCGTACGACGGCGACGAGATGGAGCGAGTCTCGCTTCTCGAGCGGCTCGTCATGGGCCCGGGCGTCGTTCACCCGCCGCGATACATCGACGTCGAACTCGGCGCGTACGCCGCGTCGGCCAACATCCGCCAGAAGATCGATCTGGCCGTGCGCCACCCCGCGCAGTCGCGAGACCTCGACACCTCCCTCATCCTCTCGATCCACGACTTCGGGGGGCGCCCGGCCGATCTCTCCCGCCGCCTGCTCAAGGCGTGCGACCAGCCCGCCGCGGCGGTCGTGAAGGTGGCCTTCCGCGCCCGCTCCCTGCATGACGCCCTCGAACTGCTCGACCTTCCCTCGCAACTCGGCCGGCCCGTCATCGCCCTGGGCATGGGCGAGTTCGGCGTCGTGACGCGGCTGCTCGCCGGCAAGTTCGGCGGGTTGCTCACCTTCGCGTCGCTGCGTCCCGCGTCGGCCACCGCGCCCGGCCAGCCCACGCTGCAGGAGTTGCTCGACACCTATCGCTTCCGCGCCGTTCGACGCGCGACGAAGGTCTACGGCGTGGTGGGGTTCCCCGTCGGCCACAGTCGCTCGCCGGCCGTCCACAACGCGGGCTTTGAGGCCGTCGGCATCGATGCGTGCTACGTGCCGCTGCCCGTGGGCGCATCAAAGGACGATGCGGCGGCGTCCTACGTCTCGTTCAAGGGGGCGTTGACGGAGTTGATCGGACATCCGCGGCTCGATCTCTCGGGATGCAGCATCACGCTCCCGCACAAGGAACATGCGCTGCGACTGGCGCAGGAATCGGGCTGGCGGATCGAGCCCATCGCCTCCATGGCGGGCGCGGTCAACACGCTCGTCGTCGATCGCTCGGGCGACGAACCGGCCGTGACGGCCACCAACACCGATGCGCCGGCCATCGTCTCGCGACTGGAGGCGACGATGGGCTCGCTGGCGGGTCGACGCATCGCGATCGTCGGCGCGGGCGGCGTGTCGCGGGCGGCCGCGGCGGGGTGCCTGCTGGCGGGCGCGAGCGTGCGACTCTTCAACCGCACGCACGCGCGTGCCGCTGGGCTGTCCGACGAACTGCGATCGCGGATCCAGATGGCCGACATCGACGCCCTGCCGGTCGACACGCTCGCGTCCCATGCGTGCGACGCGCTGGTGCAGGCGACGCCGATGGGGATGGAGGGCGGCGATCAGCCCGAGGCGTTGGCCGCGCCGCTGGAGGCGATGAGCGGCCTGAACGCCTCGCTGGTGACGCTCGAGACGGTGTACGCCCCCGTGCGGACGCCGCTGATGCGGGAGGCCGAGCGACTCGGGCTTGGGCGCATCGACGGGCTTGAGGTCTTCGTGGATCAGGCGGAGCGGCAGTTCGAACGCTGGACCGGGCGGCGGCCGCCTTCGGGACTCTTCGAACGGGTCGCGCGCGGCGTGACGCCTCGGCCGGGGGTCTGATGCGAACGCCATGCGAACAAAAAACCTCGCCGGGGGCCGCATGATCGACAAATCCGGTGCAGGCGGCAGAATCCGTTTGGCTACGTCCTCGAAATCCAGTATCCTGACAAGACCCGTGCCACGTTCTGAGGCATGCAGCTTGTCGGGATGGTTCGCGGGGCAAGGGTGCCTCTCGGTGTGTCGTGTCCTCTTTCCAGCAAAGGTCGAATCGAACATGAAGACGTCGATCGTGTCACGAATCGTGCTCTCGTTGATCGCCGGCTCGTGCGTGAGCGGTGCGGCGCTCGCCGCGGATGGCCCGGACGTGATCGTGGGCGACCTGCCCGACTTCTCGTCGTACACGCCGTACAACGGCATCGCGGCCTTCGCGGTGGGCACGACCTCGTGCAACATCGGCAATCGCAACCTGGCTTGGGTGTCGAGCAACAACCAGCACCCGGTGATCGGCCAGAACCTCTTCCGGTGGCGTCTCGTGAACGGCGCGGGGCAGTACGAGCAGGTCGGCGCCTCGTGGCTCAAGCACGGCTTCACGGCCCTCAACGGCACGATCTGCGGCGCGTGCTCCAACCCTGACGGCACCGGCGCGACGCTCGACCCCACCTGCTCTGATCCGTACTCCTCGGGCCTCAACGGCTCGCAGTCGCGTCTGGGCCCTCGTTCGCAGGTCAATGCGTACAGCGGCTACTACCCGTACCCGTTCACGGCCTCGGCCATCCCCACCGACGCCTCGAACACCATCTGGCGCCGCCTGCAGGTGCGAGTCGCGGACGTGCTCCCGACGTCGAATCCGGGCGCGTGGTACTTCGCCGAGGGACACTACATCGCCTCCGATGATGCCGCGGCGGGCAACAGCGTGAACAACGCGTCGTACCGTCGCGTGGCGATCAGCGGCACCTCGACGGCCCTGACGATGAGCACAGTGTCGGGCTTCACGACGCAGCGGACCCTCCCTGGCATCTACGGCTGGACGGTCGCCGAGCCGGGCGTGACGGTCCGGTCGGTGGTGGTGCCCGGCGAAGGCACCTTCAACATCGCGTACAAGGTCACCACCCTCGCCAACGGCACGTACCACTACGAGTACATGGTCCACAACCTCAACTCGGACCGCTCGGGGGCGTCGTTCCGGCTCAACCTGCCCACCGACGGCGTGACCGACCTGACGGAGTTCTTCAACGTCGGCTTCCGCGACGTCGACTCGCACAGCGGCGAGCCCTATTCGAACGTCGATTGGACCTCCAGCCGCACCTCGACCGCCTTCGGCTGGGCCGCCACGCAGACCTTCGCCCAGAACGCCAACGCCAACGCCCTCCGCTGGGGCACGGCGTACAGCTTCCGCTTCGACTCGAACATGCCCCCCGTCGACGGCACCGGCACGCTGGGGCTCTTCAAGCCCGGCACCCCCACCGCCATCACGATCGCGGGCCTCAAGGTGCCGGCCAACAACCCCTGCACCGGAGACTTCAACGCCGACGGCGGCACCGACTTCGGCGACATCAGCGCGTTCTTCGGCTGCTGGGAGACCTCGGACGGGGCGGCCGACGTCAACCGCGATGGCGGCATCGACGGCTCTGACGTGGAACGCTTCCTGGTCCACTGGGTCGCCGGCTGCTGAGCGGCTCCGGACTTGCGTCATCAACACGAACGCCCGCGACCGATGGTCGCGGGCGTTTTTTCATGGGTCGGTTGCCTCGGCCGCGATCGCGGCCGCGACGAAGGCGTCACCCAGTCGCGCCATCCGGCCTCGCTCGCTCGTCTCCCGACGACCGCTGGGGGCGACGGCCGCCGCGATGCGGTGCTCGCAGCCCAGCGCCCATCCGGCTCGCCCGTGCACACCGGGCGTTGCCGCGGACGACGATGGCGACTCGACACGGCGAGCACCGGAAGCCACCGGCGGCTTCGCCTGAGGCCGCCATGTGCGAGCACTCGCCGGCACGGGCGTGCGTTTCGGGCTCAAGTCACCCGTCGCGCCGCTGCAGCCCGGTTGTCACTGGCGATCGGTTTCAGAGCGTCGCGGGCTGCGTCGGGTCCTTGGGTTGGCCCGCCTCGGTGTCGTGCTTGGGAGACCAGATGATGGGGGCGGCGATGGCCACCGAGGAGTAGGTGCCGAAGATGAGGCCGGTCGTGAGGCAGAAGGCGAAGGCCCGCATGCCCTCGCCGCCCACCGAGTAGAGGATCATGCACGAGACCAGGGTGGTGCCGCCGGTGATCAGCGTGCGGCTGAAGGTCTGGTTGATCGAGTCGTTGATGATCGACGAGGTGGCGTTGGGGAGTCGACCGCGATTCTCGCGGATGCGGTCCATGATGACGACGGTGTCGTTGAGCGAATAGCCCGCGATGGTGAGGAGTGCGGCGACGATGTTGAGATCGATCTTGAAGGGGAGGATGCCGACCTTGCGGACGGCGTCGCCCATGCCGGCGTCGTAGAACCAGCCGCAGAGCGCGAGCAGGCCCGTGACCACGATGACGTCGTGGATGAGCGCCACGACGGCGGCCATCGAGTAGGAGGCTGTCTTGAATCGCACCCAGATGTAGATGCCGATGAAGAGGATCGACAGCAACGCGGCGGCCAGCGCCTGCTGCTGGAAGGTGTCGGCGACAGCGGCGGAGAAGTTCTGCACGCCGGCGAGGTTGGTGCTCTTGGTGAGGGCCTCGCGAACCAGGGCCCACTCCTTCACCTTCACGGCGTCGGTCCATGCGGCCTCGTCCTCGATCACCGAGACGGCGTCGTCGCGGACGAGCAGCACGGCGGAGGTGACCGCGTCGGGGGTGCCGCCCGTCACCAGGACGTCGCGGGCGCGGTTGAGGGTCGAGGAGAAGTCGGACGACTTGCGGACGGTGTCGAGGCGGCTTCGGAGCGACTCGACGGTGACGGGCGGGGAGATCCGATCGAGCACGATGGCCGCACCGCCGAGGAAGGCCTGCACGGACTCGCGTGCGGCGGGCCGGTCGATGTTGTCGCCCAGCACGGGCCGTTCGATGGCGTAGACGGGCGCCCGGATCGGGTCGGCGACCTCGGAGCCGGCGAAGGTCAAGGCGGGCTTGACATCCATGACGTCGGCGAAGGCCGTCTTGATCGCCTCGGGGACGGCGTCGGGATCGGGGATGCTGCCCGTGGGCGGCGGCCCGACCTTGATGTCGAACTTCTCCGACGTGACGCCGTCGGCCTTGGGGTTGAGCGGGATGATCTCGGCGTTGCGAAGGGGCTGCAACGCGGCGGCCACCTTGTCGGAGGCCACGATCTTCTTCACTCGCTCCTCGACCTCGCGGCGGGTCATCTCGAGGGGCTTGCCCGATTCGTCGGCACGCAGTTGCACGGTCAGCTTGGTGCCGCCGAGGAACTGGTTGTCGAGCATCCTTCGACCCTGGACGCCGAAGATCATCACCAGCGCGATGGCGACGTAGCCGGCCGAGCCGACGAGGAAGGCGGTGCGGTAGCGGAGCCACCGGACGTTGGGCGTCAGGGCGGCCTGGAGGCCCGGGATCGCCATGGGGAGCATGGACGTGTTCTTCCAGCCGGCGTTGACCAGCAGGTCGAAGATCACGCGGCTGACGAGGAGGGCCGTGAAGAGGGTCGAGACGACACCCATGCCCATGGTGATGGCAAAGCCGCGGATTTCAGGGGTGCCCATGTAGTAGAGCACGACGCAGACGATGAGGTTGGTGACGTTGCCGTCGACGATCGACGAGAAGGCCTTGTCGAAGCCCAGCCGCACGGCGGTCTTGAGGTCGCACCCTCGGAGCATTTCCTCCCGCATGCGTTCGTAGATGAGCACGTTGCTGTCGACGGCCATGCCGAAGGTGAGGATGACGCCGGCGATGCCCGGCATGGTGAAGGCCGCCTTGCTGAGCGACATGGCGCCCAGGATCAGGATGGCGTTGACGATCAGCGCCACCACGGCGATGGCGCCGCAGGCGAAGTAGTAGATGACCATGAAGATCGCGACGACGATGGCCGAGTAGACGCCGGCCCACAGACCCATGCGGAGGTTGTCGGCGCCGAGTTGGGGCGCGATGGTGTCCTCGCTGATGGGGTCGGGCGAAAGACCCGCCTGGAGCGAGCCGCCCGTGAGCGTCCTCACGACATACTCGACCTCGGAGGCCGTGAAGTCGCCGGTGATTCGGCCGCTGGCCGAGATGGCGCTTTGCAGGTTCGGGGCGGTGTAGACCTCGTCGTCGAGGAGGACCGCCATCTTCTTGCCCACGTTGCGACCGGTGAGCTCGCCCAGGTAGCGGGCGCCGACGGGGTCCATCGCGAATCGGATCTCGAGCTTGCCGCGTTCGTCGCGGCCCGCCGAGGAGCTGGAGACGGCCCACGGGTTGTCGCGGTGGTCGTCGAGCGTCAGGCGCGTGCCGGGCGTGTCCCACACGAGCATGTAGTAATCGCCCGCGCGGGCCTCCATGACGTAGCCCTGGCCGCGGAAGTGCTCGGCGGCCTTCGAGTCGTCGGCGGCGAGCATCTCCGCCACTTCCTTGCTGTAGAGCCAGCCGTCGATCCGGTTGATCCTGGTCCACTTGGCGTCGTCGGCGCTCGCGTTGCGCGGTCCGAGTTCGCGGAACTTGCGGCGGAGCTCGGCCTCGGCCGGGTGCGCTCCGGGCGCGACGGCGATGCGGAACGAGAGCACGCCCGCGCCCCGCAGCATGCGCTTGAGGTCCTCGGTGTCGTCGAAGCCCTTGCGCATCGCCGCGTAGGCGTCGTACTTGGCGATCACGGAGTTGATCTCCGCGAGCGATTCGGGGTGCATCTCCCGGAGCTTGCGGTCGGCCTCCTCGCGGGGGCTGAGCATCGTCACCGGCTTGCCCATGCGATCAAGGAACGTCCTCGGACGGGGCGACAGGTTCACCACCCGCCGCAACTCCTCGGCGCTCAGGGCCGTGGCCATCACATTCTGCACGGCCTGATCGGCCGCGATCTCCGACGCGGCCACCTCGCCCGCCAAGGCCTCCTTGGCGGCGGCGTCGGCGGCGGCGTCGTACTTGGCCCTCGCGGCCGTCGCCGCGTCGAACGCGACCGCCGCCGCGTCCAGGAGTTCCTTGCGCTTCGAGTTGCCGTGCGCCAAGGCGTCGATGGCCGCCGCACGCTGCCCGCCCGACTGTCGAACGGCGGACTCCACGCGGGCCTTGCTCAGCGAGGCGCGGGCGATCCCCTGGAGTTCCTCCTCGAAGGCGCGCTTGAGCGCGAGCACCTCGGGGCTGGGCAGGGGCATCTGCACCTCGATGCGGTCGGTCCCCTGCGCGACCATCGAGATCTCGAAGAGACCGTTGGGGTCGACGCGATTCTTCAGCACCTCGATGGTGCGGTTGATGATGTCCTTGGCGCTCTCGCCTCCGGTCTCGCGGCTCTGCACCGAGTAGACGAGGCTGACGCCGCCCCGAAGGTCCTTGCCCAGACGGAGATTGTCCTTCGGCGGGATGACGGCCCAGATGGCCAGCAGGAGTGCCGCCGCCACCAACATTGCGCTTCGGATGATGCTTCGCATGGGAAAACCGCTTCGGAAAGGGCCAATCGTGAAGTGATGACCGTCCCGTCGCCCGCGGGCGACGGAGGCGGCGCGTGTCGAGGCCGACGGATCAGGCGTTGACGGACGCGCCCTCGGGCTTGGGCTCGATGATGGTCGATTCGGGCTTGGCCGTCGACGACTTGAGCACGCCCGTCACCGCCGCCTTCGCGAAGCGGATGCGGCCCTCTTCGACCTTCAGCACCACGTCATCCTGGCCGAGTTCGGCGACCGTGCCGATGATGCCGCCGTTGGTCTGCACCTTGTCGCCCTTGCGAAGCGAGGCGATCAATTCCGCCCGCTTCTTCTGCTCGCGACGACCGCTCAGGATCATCGGGATGAACATGATGCCGAAGGCCAGCAGCATCAGCAGCGGAAGGCCGAGCCCGCCGCCCGTGCCCTGCGGCTGGGCCGGCTGGGCGACCCCCGGGGCGGCCGACGTTGCCGTCGTGCCCGACGCCTGACCGGGCATGCCGACCGCCTTGACCGGCGCGGCGGCGGCTGCATCTTGAGCGAGCGTGAAGAAGGAGAACGACGCTGAGTCCGACTGATTCATGTTCGATTCCTGAACGATCCTGCACCCCTCGAGTCGCTTTCAGGCCGTGGTGCGATTGCACGCCGGTCCTCCCGGTGCACGCCGGTCCTCCCGGTGCACGCCGGTCCTCCCGGTGCACGCCGGTCAGGCCACCCCGACCGAGCGCCCGAACGACCCCGCGACCCTCCGAAGGGGTCTTCGGAGGAGGGCACGGGCATTCAAGGCGAGAACCCCTCCGACGCCACAGGCCACCGCCGCAGGAGGTCTTCCCATGCGTCGGTCCTGACGGCGTCGCGGACGTCCGCCATGAATCGCTGAAAGTGGCGAAGGTTATGCAGGGTCACGAGGATCGGGCCCAACATCTCCCCCACCATGAACAGATGCCGAATGTAGGCGCGGGTGAAGGGCCGTCCCTCGGGCGTTCGCCATCCGTACGCGCCGGGGAGGCATGCCGGACAGTCGCATCCCGGTTCGATGGGCGATTGGTCCCGGGCGAACTTGGCGTTGCGGAGCCGGACCTGCCCGGTCGCCGTGAAGGCGTTGGCGTTGCGACCGTTGCGGGTGGGGAGGACGCAGTCGAACATGTCGACGCCCGCCCGGACCGCCGCCAACAGGTCGCGTTCATATCCCACGCCCATCAGGTAGCGAGGCCGATCGGAGGGAAGCAAGGGGGCGGTGTGGCGGACCACCGAGGCGATCTGCTCGAACCGCTCCCCCACCGCCACCCCGCCGATGGCGTAGCCCGGGAGGTCGATCGCCGTCACCCGCCCGGCGCACCACGTCCGCTTCTCGAGGTCGGTGCCCCCTTGGACGATGCCGAAGAGCGCCTGCTCGCCGGGGCGGGCGTGCGCGGCCTTGCACCGCTCGAGCCAGCGGATCGTCCGCTCGTTGGCGATGTCGAGTCGTTGGGCGTGCGTCAGGGCGTCGCGGCGTCTCGATCGGAGGGATGCCGCCGCGACCTCGTCGCGTCGCTGGGCGTTCCCCAATCGACGACGCTGGGCCTCGTCGACCTCCGGGGCGTCGGCGTTGACCGAGGGCGGGCAGTCATCGAGGGCCATCATGATGTCGGGGCCCAGCTCGTTCTGCACCTTCATGGCAAGTTCAGGCGTGAGTTCAATCGTCGCGCCGTCGACGATCGACTTGAAGGTGACGCCCTGATCGTCCACGGTGTTGGTGTCGGCCAGGCTGTAGGCCTGGTAGCCGCCCGAGTCGGTCAGGATCGGGCCGTTCCAGTTCATGAAGCGGTGGACGCCGCCCATGTCGCGGATCAACTCGGATCCGGGACGCAGCATGAGGTGATACGTGTTGTTGAGCACGATCTGCGCGCCGCACCTGGCGACCAGATCGGGAAGGATGCCCTTGATGCTCGCCCGCGTTCCCACGGGCATGAAGGCGGGCGTGTCGAAGTCGCCGTGCGGCGTCGACACCCTCCCGACGCGGGCTCCGCACGAGGCCGACGCGGCCGTCACCGTGAATCGCAACGGACCGGCGGTCACCGGCCACCGGGCCCTTGCCTGGCCTGCGTGGCGCGGCGGAGCGTCTCGATCTCCTCGGGCGTCAGACTCTCGCGGCCGAACTCCTTGTGCTTGGCGAGAATGCGATCGACTTCCGCTTCGCTCGGGGCGTCGGCGTCGGGCCGCACCAGCCGCAGCGGCGGCGGTTCGGAGGCTCTGGCCCCCTTGGCGGGCTTGCGGGTCGAGGGCCTCGAGTCGCCCAGGACGTCGAAGAAGTCGCGCAGGAGGTGCGAGTTGCGGATGAAGAAGTACCCGGCGATGGCTCCGCCCACGTGCGCCGCGTCGCCCCCTTGATTCTGGCCGCCGTAGGCGAGGTTGAGGACCGCGAGTCCCACGTAGCAATAGGCGAGCACCTTGAGTCGCATCGACACGGGCGGGAAGAGGAGCCGCACCACCATGTCGGGCGCGATGTACGCCGCCGCCATGATGACGCCGAAGACGCCGGCCGACGCGCCGATCAGGGGCGACCTTGGATCGGTCACGAGCAGGAAGGGGATGGGGTTGGACTTGCCCGCCAGCAACCCGAAGGCGTTGAGCAGGAGGAAGAGGAGCGCGCCGAAGATGCCCGTCGTGAGGTAGAAGGCCAGGTACTTCTTGCGGCCAAGGTGCTGCTCCACCATGGCGCCGAACATGTACAGCCCGAGCATGTTGAAGACCAGGTGAACGAGGTTGCCGTGGAGGAACTGGAAGGAGACAAACCGCCAGAACTCAAGCCCGCCACCCCAACTCACCTCGTGGGTCGAGAAGTACCCGTAGCGGTAGAGTGGATCGCCCGCGAGGGGCCCGCCGGGCCCCGTGAAGAAGAGCATGCGGATCACGTGCACCGCGATGTTCGCGCCGATGATCCAGGCGTTGGCGGACCAGGCGGCGAGGCTTCCGGGCCCGCCGCCACGGCGCGAGGAACCGGGCCGGCCGAACAGGCCCCCGCCTTGCCCCTCGCGGTATGCGTAGTCGCGATCGTAAAGTCCCATGTCGAGTGCGGCGTCCTGCGGCGGTGAGAAGGGCGGTGAGAAGGGCGTTGAGCGGGCGGCGATCGGGCGGTCTTGGAGCGAGAACGACCCGCTCGTCAACTGGCGGCTTGCTCCAGAAGGCCCGACCGCAGGAGGATATGGAGCACCAAGAGCGTCTTGGCGTCGGTGACCTGGCCCGACGCCAGCAAGCCGCCCACCGCCCGGGCCGGCGTTGGGACCACCTCGATGCGTTCGTCCTCCTCGAGGCGTTGACGCACGGGAGTCAGGTCGCGGGCGACAAAGGCGTGCATGTACTCGTCGGTGAGGCCCGGCGCGGTGTGGAAGGCGCCCAGGGGCTCGAGGCGTCCCGTTCGGTACCCGGTCTCCTCCTCGAGTTCCCGGGCAGCGCACGCGGCGGGGTCTTCCCCCCGAACCATCGTGCCTGCAGGGAGTTCCAGCATCCATCGCTCGGTCGCCAGCCGCCAGCACCGGATCATGATCAGCGTGGGTTCGCCGTTGACGGGCCCGATGCCCGCCCCGGGCCCGGCCCCGGGCCAAGTCCCAGGCCAAGTCCCAGGCCAAGCCCCAGTCAGGATCGGGGCGATGATGACCGACCCGGGGTGACGGATGCACTCCCTGGAGATGGTCGAACCCGAGGACCCCTGAAAGGTCAGGCGTTCGAAGTCGAACTTGACGCCCCGGTGCAGGAGTTCCCGCCTCACCAAGGGCGTTGGCGTGAAGTTAGTATCCACACACATAGAATACGCTCCCGAGTCAACCGGTCCCGAGCGTCCCACGTGTCTGTCCCAGCGATCCATCCCGAAGCGTCGGCCCCGGCCGGCCCGATCATCCGCCTCGAGGGCGTCAACAAGACCTTCGGCGATCAGCGGGTGCTGCGCGACTTCAACCTCGACGTCGCGCCGGCGCAGACGCTGGTGATCATGGGGCCCAGCGGCTGCGGCAAGTCGGTGACGCTCAAGCACATCGTCGGGCTGCTCAAGCCCGACTCGGGCACGATCTCCTTCGACGGCCGGCGAATCGACCACCTGGGCGAGTCGGACCTGATCCCCATCCGGCTGCAGATCGGGCTGCTCTTCCAGATGTCGGCCCTGTTCGACTCGATGACGGTCTTCGAGAACGTGGAGTACCCGCTGCTCGAGCACACGCGCCTCTCGAAGGAGGAGCGAGCCGAACGCATCCGCCGCGCCCTGTCGACGGTCGACATCGTGAACGCCGAGGAGAAGCTCCCCTCGCAACTCTCCGGCGGGCAGAAGAAGCGGGTCGCGCTCGCCCGCGCCATCGTGCTGGGCCCTCGCGTGGTCCTCTACGACGAGCCGACCACCGGCCTCGATCCCGTGCGTTCCGACGGCATCAACGAGCTGATCATCAAGCTCAAGCGCGAGATGGGCGTGACGAACGTGGTCGTCACGCACGACCTGGTCTCGGCCCGCAAGGTCGCCGACCGCGTGGTGATGATGCTCGAGGGGAAGATCATGGCCACCGGCACCTTCGACGAGGTGGCCGCGAGCCCGGACGAGCGAGTGCAGCACTTCCTCGCGGGCAAGTACGTGCGAGACGACGACGCCGACGAGCTGCGGCTCGAACGCGAGGCGATCAAGCGCAAGGGACGATTGACGTACCCGCGTCGCGGGGAAGAGGAAGGGACCGTCTGATGAAGCCGATCGTTCGCGATTTCATGGTGGGCGCCACCGTGCTCGGAGGGCTGGTCGCCCTCCTGCTCGGGCTCATGTTCTTCGGTGAGCTCACGCTCGAACGCCGGTACGAGATCCGCGTGCGGCTCGTCAACGCCTCGGGGCTGGCCAAGGCCTCGCGCGTCACCATGAACGGCGTCGCCATCGGCGAGGTGTCCAAGGCCGCGATCATCCCGCCCCCCAAGGGCGGCGTCGAACTCACGCTTCGCATCAACGACTCGGTCCGCATCCCCCGCAAGTCCATCGTCGGCATCGACAAGGGACTCATCGGCGACGCTTCGCTCGACTTTGGCATTCCCCGCGAGCTGACCCCCGACGACCTTGCCGAGAACATCAAGGAGGGCGAGACCTTCGACGGCGGCAACCCCAGCTCGATGTTCGACAAGATCACGCAGGCCCTCGACAAGCCGCTGGCCCGCTTCTCCCAGACCGCCGAACGCATCGAGCAGCTCGCGGCCACCTACAACCGCGTGGGCGTGCTCGTCGAGGAGGCGCTCGAACCCCGCTCGCTCGACGACGTCGCGGGCGGCAAGTCTCCCAACCTCCGGTCGCTGGTGGCGAGGATCGACCGCACCCTCGACGGGGCCGACAAGATCATCCGCGACGAGGACCTCGTCACCGGCATCAAGCGCGTCGTCGCCAAGGCCGAGACCACGATGACCGACGCGCAGGGCCTCGTGAAGGACCTGCGAACCGCCGCGGGCAAGGTCGACGGCTTCATCGATTCGGCCGACCGCACGGTCAAGAGCGTGGAGTCGGCCGCCGGCACCGCCGAACGCACCATGACGACGCTCGCCGAGTCCGCCACCTCGACCCTCCGCCGCGCCGAAGAGGCGGCCGGCAAGCTCGCCGGCGTGCTCGACGCGGCGGCCAGCGGCGAAGGCACCCTGGGCCGCATGCTCAACAACCCCGACCTCTACGACTCGCTCAAGGACGCCACCCAGCGGCTCGACAAGGCCCTCGCCGAGTTCCAACTGCTCGCCGAGAAGTTCCGCACCGAGGGCATTCGCCTGCGGCTGTGAGTATCACAACCCATGGACTTCCGATAACCGCGCCAGACCGACGTCGCGGCCGCACGATCAAACCCGCCGCGGGATGGTGGCCTGTTCGACCCATGGATACGATAACGCATGACTTGAGGCGATTCGTCCCCGCGCGAGTGTCTTTTCCGGGACCACGCGCGGCGGCGAGATCGACGCCCTGATCGCGTTGATCGAGGCGGGAGATGAGACGGACGGCCGATGCGTCGAGGTTTCCGGACGGCTGCGGGTTTCCGCCCCGCGCCAGCCGAGCCTCGGCCCCAGTGCAGAGGAGAAGATATGAAGACTCGCGTTGTTTCCGCGGCGATGGTGGCTTGCTTGGCGGGCCTCGCCCACGCGCAGGCGTACACCGTCGTGTACACCGATCAGATCAGCGACACCATCGGCGCGGTGACGCACACCGGCGCCATGAGCACGCTGGTGGACTTCCGCACCTTCCAGAGCGACGCCGACACTCGCCTGGCGTGGATCACGCCCGGCCCCGACGGCGCGCTGTACGTCGCGAACGGTCCCTACCCGGTCGCCAATCCC
The DNA here is from genome assembly GCA_037139735.1 of Phycisphaerae bacterium. Taxonomy (GTDB): domain Bacteria; phylum Planctomycetota; class Phycisphaerae; order Phycisphaerales; family UBA1924; genus UBA2402. The sequence goes on along the minus strand of JBAXFU010000028.1, from coordinate 6,123 downwards.
TCGGCGGCGAGCGTGTATCGCGTCGCCAGCATCTGGGGCTCGCCCTCGGTCACCTCCTTCGCCGCCGGCGATCCGCTGCAGAATCCGGTGGGCATCACCTACGACGCCGCCCGTTCGCAGTTCCTCACCGTCAACAACCCGCAAGGCACCATCGCGCAGGGCGCGTTCGACGGCATCGTTGGCATCTCCAACCCCGGCGGCGCCAAGACCTTCCTCTACAACGAAGGCCCCAACAGCGGCCCGCGTCCTCGCTACGAGGCCGGTCACCACATCATCCCCGACACCACCACGGGGAACTTCATCATCTCGTGCACCAACGGCGGCACCTTCGCCCCGATCAACAGCGATCCCGACGGTTCCACCCTCTGGTACTTCAACGCCGCCACCAACACGACGTCCCTGCTCGCGGACCTGAGCTTCACGCTCCCCGGCGGCGGCAGCGTCACGCAGGCGACCGGCATCGCCATGGCGGCGGGCGACAATGACCTCTTCGTCGCCGACACGCGCCTGAACCCCGGCGAGGGTGGCATCTACCGCGTCGTTCGCGACGACGTCACCGGCGTGGTCACGGGCGTCAACCTCGTCCTGGGCGGCCTCACCCAGCCCGAGCAACTCCTCTACAACCCCTACAACGGCAAGCTCATCGTCAACGAACGCGGTAACTTCAGCGGCGAGTTCGGCCCCCCGGGCGTCGCCCGCCTCTTCGAGATGAACCTCGACGGCACCGGCGTCACCACGCTGGCCACCGGCATCCACGCCCGCGGCCTGTACGTGGTCCCCGCTCCCGGCTCGCTCGCCCTCCTGGGCCTTGGCGGCCTGGTCGCCGCGCGTCGCCGCCGCTGATCCACGTCACGTTCACGCGACACGTCACCCCGACCCCGGCCCTCGTGGCCGGGGTTTTTCATGCACGCGCCGACGAACCCCTCGCCGCGTACCGAAGGCGCCTGGCGTCGCTGCGCAGGTAGAGCGGATGGCGCGGCGCTCCGTGCTTGGTGACGCCCAGGCACCACGGCTCGTCGAGCAGTTCCATCACGCGAGCCTCCCGCTCGCGGAGCGAACCCCACACGCCCCAGGCCGCGACGATGATCCCCGCCCGACGCTGCAGCCGCCGCAGCCACGCGTCGTTCCGCGGCCCCACCGGATCGTCGAGTTCCGTGAGCGCGTTCGGATCGGTCGAGCGGAAGGCGAAGATGTTGGTCATGAGGAGCCCGCCGAAGCCCCACCGCCTCGCGTAGCCGATGCACCGACGCACGGTCGGGTCGTCGTTCACCTCGTCGGCCGTCGAGGGGTTGAGCCCGACGAACATCGCGGGGGGCGTGGCGCGGTCCCAGATTCGCCGCAACACGTAGCGGTAGCGACGACAGGGAGAGAATACCGCGGAGGACTCGAGCAGCATGCGCCAGCGTAGGGACGAACGGCGATGCCGCATGCCGGACCGCGAAGGTCACTCCGCCTCGTCGCCCGCGTAGCCGCGACGCACCGCCTCCTCGAGGCCGGCGATCTCGGCATCGGTGAGCCGCGAAAAGTGCGACTCTCGCTTGCGGGCCGAGAGCGTGCCCCCGTTCTGCACGCACAGCCGGATGAACAGGTCGAGCAGCGGGCCGGGCAGGTCGACCACCTCCTGCATCAACCCTCGCGTGCGGTCGTACCCCTGAAGGAAGGCCAGTTCCTCGGGCAACTCTCGCTCGATGGTGAGCGAGACAAGGTGGAAGAGGGCCTCGGCCTGGCGGGTCAGGTCGGGGAATCGGTACCAGTCCGACCAAACGCCCCGCACGGTCATGCTCGCCTGTTCGTCGAGTTCGTACTCGACGATGCCCATGATGCCCTTGGAATGGGCCTCGAGCGATTCGTCGTAGATCTTGGGTTCCTTGAGCATCGCCGCCGAGACGGGGAACATCACGCCCTCGGGCGTGAAGCGACGCCTCGCGAGGATGTTGTGGATCAGGAAGCGATGGATGCGGCCGTTGCCGTCATTGAACGGGTGAACGAAGACGAATCCGTAGCCCACGACCGCCGCGTGGACGATCGGATGCACGCCTCCTCGCTCCATGAGGCGGTGGGCCTCGATCAGGCCCTGCATCATCGACGGCACGTCGGCGGGCGAGGGACAGACGTAGTGGATGCGTTCTCGCGTGGCGTGCACCGTCTCGCCGACGTAGTTCTGCTCCTGCCGCCAGTCGTGGTCGCGAAACCGCGGATCGACGATCTCGTGCTGCAGTTCGATGAGCCGCGCCTTGTCGCAGTACTCCTCCGTGTGCGCCCGGGCGAGGATGGCGACGAACCGCTCGGTCCGCGTCGCGGTCGGCCGCTCCCGCTCGATCTCGAAGGAACTCCGCGTCTCCTTCGTGTAGAGGTACGACAACGCCCGCTTGAGCACGTCCGCCGGATACGTGGCGATGAGCGCCTCGCATCGCCCGGCCAGATCCGCCGACTCGAACGCGCGCATCGCCTCCGTCCGCCGCACCAGCGGACAGAAGGCCGGCACCCCCGGCAGGTTGTCGTTCACCCGCTGTCGTCGCACCTGACGCGCAGGCGAGATCGCCGCGTACTCCTCGGGCTCGAGCACGTCGATGTAGTTGCCCAGCGTCAGGTCGGGAATGTCGAGCCGCCGGCCCGTGATCCACTCGTACAGGAACCACAGACGCCTCGCGTACTTGCCCGTCGGACGCTCGCGAACGAACGTGGCAAGGTCGCCCGCATCCATCGCCTTGAAGACCTGCGCCAGGATCGCCAGATTGGTGCCGTCGTACTTGAGCGCAAACTCCAGGTGATCGCCGTCGGTGTCGCCCGGCCAATAGGCCGGCCCATAGGTCTCACGAACCATCCCGCCGGCCATCGACTCCACACGCCGCGTCGCCGTCGTCGCAATCACCGACTGATGCCAGTTGGGCACCGCCCGAATCCCGTGGCGATCGACCAACGCGGCATACCCCGCCGCCCGCACCCCGCCGCCCGTCGCCCGCTCTGCCATCGGCCCACCTCCAAAATCAATACCGAGTCGCCAAAAGCACTACCAGAAGCCATGGTATCGCCAATTTGATTACGAGACGCCGACAAATGCTGCACCGGATCGTTTTTTCACGTTCAATAGGCCACCATCGCACCAAAACAGGTACGGAAGGGGCCACCAGAAGGATGGCGTTCGATGTGTGGTAGGGTCATGGGCCAGCATGACGCCGCGTTCGGGGGCATCGACACGAACCCGTGCATCAACGCCGCGATGTTGCCCGCCCGCTCGTCGGCCTCGATCGCCTCGTCGCGAGAGGCGCCACGGGCTGTACTGCCTGAATCCGTGCGGCCCGTGGAGGCGCAAGGCCGCCTCGCCGGGGACGAAGCGGGCCTCCATGGCGTGAGGCGTCAGCCGCGACGACAACGCGCGGATCGCCCCATCGTCGTCGCGGACGCGCTCGATCGCGGTGTCGGACGCCACGACGACGAGCGTTCGCGCGAAGTGACCCCGCGGACCGTCCTCTCCGCTTTCGGTGCCGAGCGATGTCGATGGCGGTGTACCGGCCCCGAAGTCCCGCTGACCCGCCCTGAAAACTCCGAGCCATTGCGAGTGAGAGCCGGCGAGGCCGCATGCCACCCGTGCCTTGGCCGCTCCGCGACGCCGGTGGCCGAGCGTGGCCCTGCGGACCTGGATGCGACGGCTCGAACCGCATCCGGCACGCGTGCTCATGGCACACGTGCTTGCGACGATCCGGTTCCGCTTGATTGCGGGCCACGCGCGCCACGCGAACCGCTGCGACGCCGTTCGCGACATCGCGTGCGTCAGGATCGGGCCGACGCCGCGGCCACGAGCACGCCGTACATCAAGGCGGGCGTGTTGCCGTCCTGTTCGTCCTGATCCATCGCCAGGTCGCGAAGGCGGCGGTACGCCGCGGGGTCCTGATCGCGGCGACACCCGCCGGCCTGCGTGGCGGGCGTGATCCACTCGCGGTGCACGGCGGCGGCAGCCGGCCCGCCGTACCGGAAGATCTCGCCTGTCGGGAAGCGTTGCTCGAGGCACCACGGGCTGTACTGCCTCGAGCCGTGCGGCCCGTACAGGTGCAACGCGGCTTCGGCGGGGACGAAGTGCGCCTGTGCAGCGCCCGCCGCCAATCGAGTCGAGAGCGAGCGGATCGCCCCCGCATCGTCGCGGATGTGCTCGAGCGCGGTGTTGGACACCAGGACGTCGATCGGCGGCAGCGTGCCGGCATCGAACCGATTCACGTCGGCGACGATCAGCGTTCGCTCGAAGTGGCTCCGCGGACCGTCCTTCCACTTTCGGTGCCGAGCGATGTCGATGGCGATGTAGCGGCCCCGAAGTCCCGCGTCGATGAAGGCGTCGAGCTGCCCACCCGCGCCCGCACCGACATCCACGATCGTTACCGGACGGTCGCCGGCCATCGCCGCGATGCACGCGGCGGCATGCGCGAAGAACTCGACGGCGGCTACGCGTCCGGGCGAGCAGCCGTCGGTGACGGCCGATCCAAGGTCGCCTCGACGACGCAAGGGACGAGGCCCGATCCGGGTCGCGATGCCGATCGAACGCTCCGCCAGTTCGGCGTTGCGAGCTTCGTGATGCTGCATGTACGCGACACGCTGTTCGCGCGACAGGGGAAGGTCGCCGTTGATCGACTCGGGTTCCACCACCGGGGTCATGCCTGCAGCATCGGTCAGGCACCCGGTTTCACATGATACCGGGCCGGGCAGGCCCCCCGGTTGACCGGGCCGACCCGGCGGCGGCTGCGCACTCCATCGGCCCCCGCTCCATGTTATTCGGACCTCGCATGCAAGACGTCGTGAAGAGGGCCGCATTTCCGGCCGTGGGGTTTGCAGCCTGGCGGATGAGCGGTTCGACTGGAAGCCCGTGTGCAAACTGGGGGTCGCACGCCGCGGACTTGCCCTTGATCAGCGTGGCCCCCTCATGGGTTTTCGTCCACCGGGAAAGCGGGTGTTGGGTCCGAGGGCGGCGGGTCGGGGTTGACGGTTCATGCTTGGCCGCTCGCGAAGCCGCGTCGCACGGCTTCCTCGAGGTCGGCGATTTCGGCGTCGGCGAGTCGGGAGAAGTGCGACTCCCGCTTGCGGGCGGTGAGGACGCCCCCGTTGTGCACGCACAAGCGGATGAAGAGATCGCGGAGCGGGCCGGGGAGGTCGAGCGCCTCCTGCATGAGTCGTCGCGTGGGGTCGTAGCCGCGGAGGAAGGCGATGGCTGTTTGATTGGCGGCAGGATCGTCAGCCGAATCACCGGTGAATCGCGGGCGCCGACCATGGTGGACGATGCCACGGGGCCGCGGCACGATTTTCGCGACATCGGGAGCGAATGGCAATCCCGCCTCCGTGAGCCGTTGCGAACACGCGTTGTCGCGGCAGGTTCCACTGACCGACCCCTGCGTTCGTGGACTCGATCACGCGGATCGTGCAGACTCGACCGATGGCGTTCGGTATTCCTAGTCTCAACGATCATGCGGCATCGATACATCGCCCGCTACGCGGTCGGCGACGTGATGGCGGCACTCGTGGACATGATTCCGTTTGCGCAGGGAATCGGCCGATTGCACGCCGGCTTGGCGAACGCGTGCGCCGTTCGCGCGTGGACCGCCGTCGGGATCAGGGTGGCCCGGCAAGGCCCGCCCCCCAAGCACCGGCGACGAACACCGGAGGACTTTGCGCTCATACCCGATCCGAAGGAACATCCAGAGGCATGGAAGGGCGGCCTGTTGCGCCGACTTCACGTCGAATGGCTTCGTCTCGACGGGTTGATCAAGATCGCCCAGGAGATTGCGCACGCAACCGACGACTCGCCCGATGTCGATCTGCAGGCGATTCGGGCGACGCTGGCCGATCTTCGCGAGCACTACGGCCCGCTGCACTTCGGCTACGTGATCGACCTTCCACCCAGCGGCGAGCCTTCGCTGGTGTTCAGCCGCGTGGTTCCGCCCAAGATGCCTGAAGAATTCGAGCGGGCCCTGGCCGAGGCGGACGCCCATTTCGGAGCACTCTACAAACTTCGGCATCAGCTCGCCTGTACGCACCACGGCACCGCGAGGCGGATGCTCTCACCAACCGAGTGGAGCATCTGGCAAGCGATATCGGGGCAGGATGAACGACCGGCAACCACCGACTCGATTGCGCTCAAGG
>JBAXFU010000027.1:0-35077 GCA_037139735.1 Phycisphaerae bacterium | reverse complement strand
CGCGACGCGTGGCGGGCGTTGCACGAGGGGGTTCGGGGTCCGACGTGGGAAGGGCCGTGGGGCGAGGGCCGTCGGATCGACGCGGCGCACGCGAGCGAGGGGCTCTTTCGCGACGTGGCGTCGGCGGAGCATCTGGACGAGCCGCGGGAGGCGGGGCACTCGGATCACAGCGCGATGGTGGTCGAAATCCGCGGAGATTCGGGGGTTCGCGCCGGGGTGGAACGAAAAAACCAGTGAATTTCGATGTTTTTTCGCGCGTCGCACTTGCAGTCGCGCGTGCACGCTGGTAAAAACATGCGTTCCACTGCGGAAAATGCGTATTTCCCGCTCGCTTGGAACGGTTCGTCGTTACGGAGCATGCACGATGGCGAAGAAGAACGGTAAGGCCGCCAAGTCCGCCCCCAAGGCCGCCCCCAAGGCCGCCAAGCCCGCGAAGCTGGTCGCGAGCGCCAAGCCCCGCAAGAAGAGCGAGCTCTTCGCGATTCTGGCCGAGCACGTCGAGGGCCTGAGCAAGAAGCAGGTCGCGGGCGTCTTCGAGGCGCTGGGCAAGGTGATCAGCGTCGACCTGGCGAAGCCCTCGCCGGACAAGCCCAAGGTCTTCGTGGTTCCCGGCATGATGAAGATCAGCGCCATCCACAAGCCCGCCACCAAGGCCGCCCAGAAGGCCAACCCCTTCAAGCCCGGCGAGATGATGACCGTCAAGGCCCGTCCGGCCCGCACGGTGATCAAGGTCCGCCCCCTCAAGGGTCTGAAGGAGATGGTGTGAGGTCGTGACGGAGGGGGTCCGGAGGGCCGGTTCGCCGGCACCGACGCTCGCTCCATGTCGGCCCGAAGCGTCCACCGCCCCGAACGGGGTGCGAGGACGCGAGCGATTCCGACCGTGATCCACGAAGACGCCCCGTCCCCTCGGACGGGGCGTCTTTGCTTCATACCGTCCCCTGCCTGGGAAGGCCCCGGGCGGTCCGCGCTGAACTCGGACCTTGAAGCGGTCGATGGCTGTGCGCACGGGCCGTTGAAGCGGCCAAGGACTTTTGGTACGATTCGAGCCATGACGCCCGGCATCTGCCTCAACATGATCGTGAAGAACGAGACGGCGATCATCGAGCGATGTCTCGCGTCGGTGGCCCCGCACATCTCGTGCTACGTCATCGCCGACACGGGGTCGACCGACGGCACGCAGGACATGATCCGCCGGTTCTTCGCCGCCAGGGGCATCCCGGGCGAGATCGTCGAGTTCCCCTTCGTCAACTTCGAGCAGGCCCGGAACCGGGCGCTCGAGGCGGCCAAAGCCAGTTCGCTCGAGTTCGAGTACATCCTCCTCGCCGACGCCGACATGGAGCTGTTCGTGACCGACGGCCCGCTGGCGGGCAAGCTCTCGCACCGCGGCTACGAGGTGATGCAGTACACCACCGGCGAGCTGGAATACCCCAACGTGCGGGTCATGCGCCGCGACGCCCCCTTCCGCTACGCGGGGGTCACGCACGAAGTGCTGATGAGCGACGGCGAGGACCTGCCGGTGCTTCCGGGCGTCCACTACTTCGATCACGCGTGCGGCGCGAATCGCGCCACCAAGTACGAACGCGACATCGCGCTGCTTACCGAGGCCCTCAAGACCGAGCCGCAAAACACGCGGTACGCCTTCTACCTCGCCAACTCCTACTTCGACTGCAACCGGCTCGAGGAGGCGCTCGAGTGGTACCGACGCCGCAGCGAGATGGGCGTCTGGCAGGAGGAGGTCTTCGTCAGTCTGTACCGGGCGGCGTGGTGCCTGCAGCTGCTCGGTCGCGAGGCCGAGTTCTTCCACCAGTCGCTGCTGACCTTCGAGCGATACCCCCACCGCGCCGAGCCGCTGTATCGACTCGCCCATCACTGCATGAACACGGGGCGTCATCGCCTGGGCTACCACCTCGCGTCGCTGGGCGCGACGGTCCCCAAGCCCCAGCCCCTCTCGCTCTTCGTCGAGACCTCGGTCTACGCGTGGCGGCTGCTCGATGTGATGGCCGTCTGCTCCTATTACGTCGGCCATCGCGCGGAGGGCGTCGCGCTCAACGAGCGGCTGCTGAAGCTCGCGCCCGCCAGCCAGCACGATCGGATCCTCGCCAACCTGGAGATGTTCCGCAACGCCGGGTGACGATCCCAGTCGCGTCCGGCTCGAGCCACGAGCACCTCACCACGCCCTTCTCGGAGTTCCCATGCGGTTCCACATCGTCAACCTCCCCCACACCCAGACCACCAAGTCCTATTCGTGGTGCGCGTACACCGCCAAGGTGGTGAAGTTCTGCGCCATGCTCAAGAGCATGGGACACGAGGTCTTCGTCTACTCGGGCTGGGAAAACGAAGCCCCGTGCACCGAGCACGTCCAGATCGTCACTCGCGAGGATCACGCCGCGTGGTGGCCAGGGATCGATTGGACCGCGAAGAACCCGCCCATCTTCCAGTTCTGGGATCCCAATCACGTCTGCTGGACGCAAAGCTGCGCCAAGGCCGTCGCCGAGATCACCAAGCGGGCCAAGCTCACCGACTTCGTCGGAATCATCTCGGGCGTGTGCCAGGCGCCGCTGGCCAACTTCGGCCTGCTCGCCGTCGAGTGGGGCATCGGCTACGAGGGCGTGCTCCCCAACAAGGTGCCCAAGTGCTTCGAGTCCTACGCGTGGCGATACTACGTCCGCGGCTCCCAGCGCCAGAACGACTTTGTTCCCAGCGACGTCGTCATCCCCAACAGCTTCGAGGCCGACGACTTTCCCCTGGGCGACGGCGGCGGCGGCTATTACGTCTACCTCGGCCGCCTGATCCGTCGCAAGGGCGTCGAGATCGCCGCCGCCACCTGCCGCGAACTTGGGGCCAAGCTCATCCTCGCGGGCCAGGGCGTTCAGTCCGTCTCGCCCGGCAAGATCGTCGCCGCCGACGGCATGGAGATCACCGGCGACGTCGAGCACATCGGCGTGGTGGGCCCCAAGGAGCGGGCCAAGCTCCTCGGCGGCGCCAAGGCCGCCTTCGTCCCCACCACCTACTTCGGACCCTTCGAGGGCGTGGCCGTCGAGGCCATGCTCTGCGGGACGCCCGTCATCTCCACCGACTGGGGCGTCTTCTCCGAGACGATTCACCAAGGCGTCACCGGCTACCGCTGCAGTTGGCACCCCGAGTTCGTCGAGGCGGCCAAGCTCGCCCCCAAGCTCGATCGCGCTCGCATCCGCCAGATGAACCTCCGCTACTCCACCGAGGTCGTCAAGAAGGACTATCAGCGGTGGTTCGAGCGGCTCGATTCGATGCGAGATTCCGATCCGAGCATGTTCCGCTGAACAGGTTCGCCACGACGCGGGGCTCGACCCGCCCGCGTCCGGCCGCCGGGTTCACTGCCGGGGCTGGTCCGTCGCGGCAAGCAACCTCCACCAGACCGTCGACCGAGTCGTCTGATTCGTCTGGTTCGTTTGGTTCGTCGTCGTCCGCCTTGCCTGCCCGGTCGCCGCGGCCACGATCGGCGTAGGCGTGAGGTTCCGGGTGCGGATCTGCGGCGGCGCGACCTTCTCCATCACGCTGCGTCGAAGGGGTGCGGCGTTGGTCACGACCTTGGTGCGAGGCACAAGGTCGATCGTCCGTCCGCCCTTGGAGATGCCGATGCGTCCTGCCATCGTGGGAGACACCTTGCTCCCCGTATCCGTCGTGGAGATGACCCGGGGCGAGCCGCCGCCACCGGTGTTCGGTGCTGCGGGCCCGGCGCCAGGATCGCCGCTCCCGCCCGTGCCGCCGGCACCCGGCGAGACGCCGCCACCTGATCCGGATTGACCTCCGCCGTTTCCACTCGAGCCGCCCGTACTCCCGCCACCACCACCACCACCACCACCGCCTGGGCGACGGTCAGAGGGAGCCGGGGCAGGAGGTGAGGGAGGCGAGGGAGGTGCCGGAGGCGTGACGCCCGGCCCGCGGCCGCCGGAGGACGACGCCGATCCGCCGCCACTCCCACCACTGCCGCCACTCCCACCACCATCGCCGCCGGCTGGAGGCGTTGGGGGCGTCGGAGGCATGCCACCGTCACCACCCGCGGCTGGCGGTGCGGGAGGCGTCGGAGGTGCGGGAGGCGTCGGCGGCGCAGGAGGCGTCGGAGGTGCAGGGGGCTGCGGAGGTGCAGGAGGCGTCGGCGGCTGCGGTGCCGGAGGGGGCTCAGGCGGCTGCGGAGGCGCAGGAGGCGTCGGCGGCTGCGGTGCCGGAGGGGGCTCGGGCGGCTGCGGAGGTGCAGGAGGCGCAGGAGGCGTCGGAGGCGGCGGGGTACCACCGCCACCATTGGGATCGGTCGGTGGCGCGGGCGGGGTGGGAGGCCGGGTGGCCGTCTCGGCGATGATCGGGCAGACGCGTTCGGTCAGGTACGACCGAAGGGAGTTGAACTCGGCCTCGTTGGAGAGGTAATCCCAGATGACGACGCCGTCGGCCCCCGCGCGCTTGGGCTGACGGAACATGCTGTCGAGCGCAAGATCGTTGAGCCACTGGTTGCCGTAGACCTCGAGTTCTTCCGGGTAGCGGCACATCGCCAGCACGTACAACGGCTTCTGGACGGAGAGGCGACGCGCCTCGGCCACGTTGTCGTTGATCCAGGCCTTGCTCTCCGCGATGGTCATCTGCCGCCACCAGTGCGTCTTGGTCGCGCCGTCGGGAATCGTGTAGCGGTTCTGGTACAGCGGAAGGAACTGGACGTCCGCGATGTCGACCATCCATTGCAGGCGGTCGTTGATGTCGCGGAACTGATTGGGCGAGGGCTGGGCGTAGTTGCCGTGGCGGCTGCCGCCGGGAATGCCGTAGAAGCCGAACTTGGCGTCGGGCCGGCGAGCCCGCATCAGGTTGATCGTCTGGGTGTAGAACTCGCGATTGGCCTCCTCGAAGGAATCGGCCAAGGCGCGTTCGGCGTCGGCGACACTCTTGCCGCGAATCAAGTCGGGACGCCTGGCCTGCACGTAGCTGTACCAATCGTCGAAGAGACGCGTGGCGAAGTTCATCGTCGGGTAGAGACCGGGGCCGTTGGTGCGGTTGCCCCAGAGCTTGGGAAGGAACTCGATGTCGATGCAGACCATGCCGGCGAAGCCGGGGGGCACGCGCTCGTCGAGCATGCGGGCGATGGTGGCGTCGTAGCGGGCGTAGAAGCCCGAGGTCTTGGTCAGACTCAGCCCGATGGTGCGAACATCGAGCGCGAACCAGTGCTCGTAGAGGCAAACGGCGTTGCGCTGAACGGGCAGATCGCCAAACTCGATCCGGGCCTGCCAATCGACGCGGCTGCCGCGGAGTCGCTCGTTGTCGTTGGTGTCCACCATCCAGTGGAACGTGAAAGGCCGATCCGTGACGTTTCCGTCAACGCGGAGGGGTACTGCCATCGCGGTCTGCGGCATCGCCGCGAGCAGGCCGAGGGCGGCGCCGGCCGAAAGCACCAGGGCGCCAAGGCGACGACGAAGTCCAAGGGCGAGGGATCGAGACTGTGAACGGCTGCGCATGGGCTTGAGACTCCCGGGAGCGACGGCTCCCACCGGCGTCACCGGAGGATGAGCCCCGGAACGCGTCAGATCATCGACCGTCACCCAAGTGTCCGTTTCGGGCAGTTCCCCCGTCAAGGCGGAAGTTGCCGCCGGCACGGCTTCTCGAACGCATGTCCTCAGTGTAACGCCCGTGCACGACATTCCGCCCGTGATGCACTCGCGGCGAACGCTTCGAGGCGCCGCGCGTGGGTCGAACTCAGCACCCGCCCCGCTCCCAGAGCGAGAAGAAGACGCCGATGTCGGCGCCGTCGATGCCACCGTCCTGGTTGGCGTCGGCACAGGCCGCACCGCCCTCCCAATCGGCGAAGAAGGCGGCGACATCGGACCCGTCGATGCCGCCGTCGCGGTTGTAATCGGCGGCACAGGGGCACTCGGCGCCTGCGGGGAGCCCTTCCCAGAACCCGCCCCGGACCGAGAAAGAACCGCCCGACATCGGCGTGCCGGCGTCGGGCTGACCGATGGTCCCCGCGAGCGAGAACGAGCCGCCGGAACTGAGGCCTCCGCCCCCGTCGACGGTGTACCACGGGATGGAGAGGGGCTCCAACGCGACGACGGCGACCACGAACGCGGGAAGGCACGAGGCGAAAGGAGTGGGCGGCATCACACGACTCGTATCGGGGAGAAGGTGCGGCGGCTGAAGGCGGCGTTGACACCGCCCGACCTGGAGTGTCGCCTCCGGGGTCCGCCTCGACACGAACAAACTCCTTTCACGGCGATGCGGTCGTCCGCTGGGTCGTTCGTGTTATCATTCTGCGAAGTTTCGGGCCACGCGTCGTGTTCCCGCACATTCCTTCAGGAGAGAGACATGATGAAGGCGACATCGGCACTGTTGGTCGTGATCGCGTGCGCCGGTTCGGCGAACGCGACGGTGGTCTTCCAGAACACCTTCGACAACGGGTACTTCACCCCTTTCAGCGCGTCGACACCCTCGACCGTTCGGTACGGCGACAGCGGGTGGTTCGGGAGCGGCTCGGACGCGCCGATCGGCCTGACGAGCATCACGCTGGGTTTCGCGGTGGCGGGGAGCACCCGCGAGGGATCGACCGACCTTGCCTTCTCGTTCCACGACGGCGATCCGAGCGGGCTGGTCTACGGCACTTCGGCGACACTCTTCTCGACCACGATCCCGGTCACGCTTCCCGACGCGTCCGAACTGGGCGGCCCGGTCTTCTTCAGCGTCACGATTCCGCTGACGGGCGTGACCACGCTGGGCGGCTTCAACAACGTCGGGTGGTCGGTGGGCGTCCGCAACTTCGACAGCGACGGCATGTTCGGCTTCCAGTGCTCGAGCGCCTTCGGCCAGACCGCGGGCTATTACACCAACAACGCCTCGTGGTTCAACGGTTCGAACTGGAGCCTCTTCTCGTTCGGAGGCGGCGCGTACGGCGTCGCGAACTACGTCGCCGAGATCGAGGCCGTTCCTGCGCCGGGTTCCGCGATGGCCTTCGCGTTCGTCGCCGCCGCGGCGACGCGCCGGCGTCGGCGGTGATCGTCGCGACGGGATGACTTTCACCGGCGTCCGGCAGGACGCCGGTTTTTCATGCGCTGGGCGATGCTTCGATCGGCTCGCTCAGCCTCCGCGGGGCATCACGAGCCACTCGGGGAGTTCCCGCACCGCTCCGTCGCGATCGACGCAGGCGAGCGTGGTCGACGCCGCGACGGCGGTGAAGGGAACGAAGTCGGGCGTGGGGGTGCCGGGTTCGATCACCGCCACCTCGTAGTCGTGGAGGAGCTTGACGCGGCTGCCCCCGACCCAGCGGGTCCTGACCTCGATGAGGTCGTCGTAGCGGGCGGACCGGCGGTATCGCACGTCGAGTTTCACGATGACGAGCAGGACGCCGGCGGCCTCCAGGGCGGCGTAGCTGGTGCCCGAGCCGCGGAGCAGCTCGGTGCGACCGATCTCGAGCCACGGGACATAGGAGGCGTGATGCACGACGCCCATGGGATCGCACTCGCAATACCGCGCGCGAAGGCGGGTGACATGCTCGGCGAGGGGCGTGCTGGCGGGCGCGAGGGACACGGGGGATGGTACCGCCGCGGGCCCCCGCCGGGTTCGACTCTGATACACTCCTCGCCGATGTCCGAACGTCCCTCCCAACGCCCCGCGACGGCCAACCCCGTCATCACCGTGCGACGGCTCGCGCCCAGCGACTCGATCGCCGAGTTGACGGTGCTGCTGCACCGCGCGTACGCGAAGCAGGTGGCGATGGGCCTGCGGCCGCTCGCGGGTCGCCAGGACGACGCGATGACGAAGAAGCGCGTCTTCAGCGGCGAGTGCTATGTCGCCATCGATCACGTGCGGGACGAGGCGGGCCGATCGCGGCAGAAGCTGGCCGGCACGATCCTCTTCCACGAGGTCGAGGAGGCGCAGGGCCCCTCGTACTTCGCCAAGCCCGATGTCGCGAGCTTCTCCCAGTTCGCGGTCGATCCCGACTACCAGGGCCAAGGCCTGGGCGTGCTGCTGCTCGAGACCGTCGAGCAGCGAGCCAGGGAGACAGGGGCCGTCGAGTTGGCCTGCACCATGGCCGAGCCGGACGTCGCGTTGATGGAGTTCTACTTCCGTCGCGGCTATCGGCTGGCGGGGCATCACCAGTGGCCCTACACGAACTACCGCAGCGCGATCCTCAGCAAGACGCTCCGTTGACGCGGGCGGCATCGCCGGCATGATGGCGCAGCGTCGCCCCCGCCGGCCCCCACTCGATGGCGATCACGTCGACGCGGACCGTCCGCCAGCCGTTGGCGACGGCCAGATGCCTGGCTACGGCCCGCAGGGTGCGTCGCTTGCGAAGGGTGACGCTCTCCTCGGGCATGGCCGCGGCGCTGCGCGCGAGCTGGCCGACGAAGCGACGCCTGGTCTTCACCTCCACCACCACGCGCGTGTCGCCGTCGGGGGCCAAGGCCACGAGATCCGCCTCTCCCATCGGCACTCGCACGTTGCGGGCCAGGATCCGCCACCCGCTCGAACGCAGGTAGCCCGCCGCCAGCGACTCGCCTTGACGACCCAACTCGCGGCTGCGACGCGCCCGCTCGCTCAGCCGCGGCGGCATCAGGCGTCGAGCCAGTCGAGTCAGGAAGCGACGAAAGGCGCACGGCAAAGCCACGATCGACGACCGTAGCGACCCGAACGCGGACCGCGAACGCGAAGGATGCGGCTTTCAGGCAGGCGACGGGACCGCGCCGGGCGGCGTGTCGCCCGTGCCGTCGATGCGAGCGACAACCTCGGCGGCAAGCCGCCGGCGGGCGTCGGCCTTCATCTCCTCGGCCACGGTCGGGCGCGTGAGCTTGTCGCCCCTCATGAGCTTCTCGACGTCGTCGCCCGAGAGCGTCTCGTAGACGAGGAGGGCCTCGGCGACGGCGACGACCTTGTCCCAGTGCTCGTCGAGCAGGCGACGGGCGTCGTCGTAGGCCTCGCCGCTGATGCGCTTGACTTCCTCGTCGATGAGCTTGGCGGTCTCGTCGCTGTAATCGTGCTCGGCCATCTGCATCTCGCGGGTGTCGGCACCCGCGTAGCGGACGAAGCCCAGCCGCTGGCTCATGCCCCACTCGACGACCATGGTTCGGGCGATGCGGGTGACCTGGGCGATGTCCATGCTCGCGCCGCTGGAGACGTCGCTCATCGCCTTTTCCTCGGCGATGCGGCCGCCGCAGCAGATCCTCATGGTGGCGCTGAGCCACTTGAGGCCGTAGCCCATGCGGTCCTTCTCGGGCAGGCCGAAGGTCGCGCCGCCCGCGCCGCCGCGGGGGATGATGGTGACCTTGTGGAGCGGATCGGCGTCCTTGAGCAGGGCCTGCAGGACGGCGTGACCGGCCTCGTGGTAGGCGACCAGGCGGTTCTCCTCCTTGTCGCGGACGCGGCCCCGCTTGCTGCGGCCGAACTTGACCTTGTCGCGGGCCTCCTCGAGGTCGGCCTGCTCGACGAAATCCTTGTTGGCCATGGTGGCCGAGATGGCGGCTTCGTTGATGATGGCGGCCAGATCCGCGCCGCTGAACATGGGCGTGCCCCGGGCGACTCGCTCGAGATCGACCTGCGGGGAGAGCTTGACCTTCTTGGCGTGGACCTTGAGGATCTCGATGCGGCCCTTGAGGTCGGGCAGCGGCACGACCACCTGGCGGTCGAAGCGACCCGGCCGGATGAGGGCGGGGTCGAGAACGTCCTGTCGGTTGGTGGCGGCGATGACGATGACGCCGTCGGTGGGCGTGAAGCCGTCCATCTCGACGAGGATGGCGTTGAGGGTCTGCTCGCGTTCGTCATGGCCGCCGGTGGTGAAGCCGCCGCCGCGACGACGGCCGACGGCGTCGATTTCGTCGAGGAAGATGATGCAGGGGGAGGATTCCTTGGCCTGCTTGAAGAGGTCGCGTACGCGGGACGCGCCGACGCCCACGAACATCTCGACGAAGTCGGATCCGGAGATGGAGAAGAAGGGGACGTCGGCCTCGCCGGCGATGGCCTTGGCGAGGAGCGTCTTGCCGCAGCCGGGCTCGCCGCAGAGGAGCACGCCTCGGGGGATGCGTCCGCCGAGGCGGGCGAACTTCTTGGGGTTCTTGAGGAACTCGATGATCTCGGTGACTTCCTCCTTGGCCTCGTCGACGCCGGCGACGTCGGCGAAGGTGACGCTGGTCATCTCCTTGCTGAGGGTGCGGTGGCGCGACTTGCCGAAGTTGCCGAGCATGCCGCCGCCGCCGCCCGCGCCTCGCATGGCGCGGCTGATGAGGAAGTAGATGACCACCACCAGCAGGACGAAGGGGCCCAGGACGATGATCAACTGCGTCCACTCGCTGGGCCGGCGCGTCACCGCCGTGTTGTTGGTGATCTGGAGGACGCGCTCGGCGATGGCCTTGCCGGCCGGGCCGTTGAGCGGGATGTAGATCTGCGTCTGGGGCGAATCGAAGCTCGCCTTGCGGGTGGCCGTGACCATGTCCTCGCGGATGACGACCGACTTGGCGACGATGCCGTCGGGGTAGAGCTGCTCGAACTGCTGGAGGGTCGTGGCCTCGCCGCCCACCGTCGAGGTGAGCATGACCACCAGCAGCATCACGATGACGCCGGCGGAGATGAGCCCGGCCATGCCGCGACCGCCCTGGGTCGGTTGTCCTGGCTGCTGCCCTGGACGACGCTGACCGTCTCCGGGCGGGCCCTGCTCGGGACGCCCGCCGCGACGCGAATCGCCCCCCTCCTCGCGCGAGGCCATGAAGAGGCCCGCGAGGAACCGAGCGGTCCGGTGCGCAAGCGAGGCGGTCGAGAGGTCGGAACCGACGTGGTCGGTCCCCGTGCATTGGGTCGTGGTTCGCATAAGAACAGCTCGAGGCGTCCGCCGGATCCCCTTTTTTCGGTCCATCACCCCCGCGGATGCACGAACCCCGACGGATGCAGAAGCCAAGGTCATCCTTTCCGCGAAGGTTAGGCCAACCGCCACCCCTCCATACGAGGGGATTTCGGGGGCTGTTCGAGTCTGTTTCGCGTCCGCGGGACGCCAGTCTCTATCCTCCAGCCATGGCGAAGACTCCTCACACCGTTCGCGACTACCTCGGTTCGCTGCCACCCGACCGTCGCGAGGCCCTCGAGTCGCTCCGCGCGCTCTTCCTCGCCAACGTCGACAAGGGGATCGAGGAGGGCATGCAGTACGGCATGATCGGGTACTTCATCCCGCATGCGCGGTACCCGGCGGGGTATCACTGCGACCCGTCCCAACCCCTCCCGTTTGCGGGCCTCTCGTCGAAGAAGTCGCACCTCTCGATGCACCTCATGGGATGCTACATGAACGGCCCTTTGAAGGATCGCTTCGTGAAGGCGTGGAAGGCCTCGGGGAAGAAACTCGACATGGGTGCCGCGTGCGTCCGCTTCACGTCGATCGACCAAGTGCCCCTTGACGTCGTCGCCGACTTGCTCCGGGCCATGACCGTCGATGCGTACATCGCCCAGTACGAGGCGGCGATGCGACCTGGCGCGAAGAAGTCCGCCGCCGCCAAGGGAACGCTCGCCGCGACGCGTCGTGCGTCCGGCACTCGCGCCAAGGCCACCTTGCCGGCCAAGACTGCTGCGCGGGCCAAGAAGTCGAAGACGACCCCGTCCACTCCGTCACGACGGACGCGATCGTGAGCGATGCCCGCATGCTCCAGGCCTGCTTCATCTGGCGAAGTTCGCACCCCGCGATCATGGCGGCGGCGGCCGCGTGCATCCGTCACGGGTGGCATGTCGACATCATCTGCGCCGAGCCGTGCGCGGTGGAGGGCTCGACCGTGCACGTGCTCGACGACCGGCAGCTTCGTCGCCATCCGCCCCGGGGCATCGAGGCGGCGCCCATCGATGCCATGCGTTTCGCCCTGGCCGCGAGCGATCTGGCCGACACCCTCCACCGAGAACGCCCCTTTCACGAGATCCACGTCGCCTCCGACGAGGGGCCCGGCTGGATCGTGGGCGAGTCTCGGCGTCTCACCGGCGCCTTCGCAGGCGCGAGCCTCATTGTGCATGGCACGCATCCTGCGTCCGTGCTGCGGGCCCACGACCGGACGTGCTGGCATGACCTTGGCGACGGGCTCCGCGATCGCATCGAGCGGCTGGCGCTCGCCCGGGCCGATCTGGCGGTCGTGGCGACCAAGGCGATGGCGGATGCCACGGGATGGGACGACCGCCCGATCCGCCTGCACCGTCCGTGCCTGACGCCCCTGCGCGTGATGCGGGCGGGCGCCACGGGCATCCTCTCGCCGGGCCCGATCCGCGAGCACCTTCGGCACGACGTGGTGGTGCGAGCCTTCGTGGCGGCCTTCGACGCCATCGGGGCCGCATCGCGCCATTTGGCGATCGAAGGACCGGACACGCCCACCGGCCCGCTCGGAGCCAGTTGTGCCGCACGGCTTTCGCGTCACGTGCCGGCCCGCTGTCGCGACGCGGTCGTCATCGGCGTCCCTGCGGGCGACGCGATCGACGCCGGGACGATCGTGCTCGCGGGCTCGCTCGCGGCCGATCACCGGATCGCCCTCGAGGCCTTCGCTTCGGGGGCCAGGGTGCTCTGCGCCGACACTGCCGAGCACCGCGAGTTGGCCGGCGCGGCGGAAGCGGACGTGACGTGGTTCGCCCCCGGCGACATCGATGCGCTGGCGGCGCTGCTGGCCGCCCCCGCGACGACGAGGGCGCCCTCCCCGCCCCGGGGCTTCATCGAGTGGACGCCGTCCCCGGTGCACGCACGACCCGTCACGGTCGTCGCGGCGATCTCGCCCGCGGACGTCACGGTCGTCATCCCCCACTTCAACCTCGGCGAGCACCTGCCCGCGACGCTGGCGAGCGTGGCGGCGCAGACGGTGCGAGGTTGCCGCACGCTGATCGTCGACGACGGCTCGACCGACGAGTCGTCGATCGCGTTGATCGACTCGCTGGAGCGTTCGGGCACGCCCGTGCTCCGCACGCCCAACGGCGGGCTGGGGAGCGCGCGCAACGCGGGCCTCCGCGCCGCGACGACGCCGTGGGTGCTGACGCTCGACGCCGACGACCTGCTCGCGCCCGAGTTTCTCGAGCGAACGCTGGCGGCGGCGGCCCGCCGGCCCGGGGCCGCGGCGGTCGGAACGTTCATGAGATGCTTCACCACGGATCCGTCCTTTCCCACCGGCGGCTGGATGCCGCTGGGACTCGACCGCGACCTGCTGGCGAGCGCGAATCACGCCTGCCCGGCCTCGTGCCTTCTTCGTCGCGACGCGGCGCTCGAGGCGGGCGGCTACGACGAGCACCTGGTCTCCTTCGAGGACTGGGACCTCTGGTGCACCCTGGCCGAACGAGGACACGAGGCGGTGATCGTGCCCGAGTTCCTGCTCTTCTATCGCCAGCGGCCCGACTCGATGTACCACGCGCTGGCGATCCGCAACGAGGCCCTGCTCCGCGCCGAGTTGCTGGCACGTCATCCGCGGCTGTGCGATGATTGGTCGCGGGCCATGCGGGTCGAGGTCGCGATGCGCCATCACGTCGAGTTCGGACAGGGTGCGGCGGGCAAGCCCCTTCGCTACGTCCTGGCCGACCGCATGAACCACGCGCTCAAGCGACTGGGCATCCATCAGACCGTCAAGCGCCTGGTGACGAGGGATCCTCGTCCTTGAACCGCTCCGCGGCGCGCCGCTTGGCCGCCAGCAGTCCGCCTTCATGCTCGCCGCTCGGCGCGGGCCGCGAGGTCGCGTCGACGACGGGGGCTTGACCGGCCTGAGCCTGCTGCCGCAGCGATTCGAGCGCCGCGGCGCGTCGACGATCCTTGGCCTGCAGGGCGAGCCGCTCGGCCTCCTGCGGGCCCAGGGCCAGTCCATCGGTGGCTTGAGCGTCCGAACGCTGCTCGCTCGCGGCCCTCAGCGACGCCAATCGATCCGCCGCGAGCGCCGAGGCGGGCTCTTGCACGCGTCCGATCAGGCCGTCGCGGAGGGCGGCGATCCAGCGGTCCCACGCCACGCGTCGGTTCGCCACGTCGAGGAGCACCCCGGCGAGCGCGGCCCACGCGAGGAGGTGCCAGAAGGGGAGCAGACTCTCGCGGGGGGGGACGCCGTCGCGATTGAACACATCGGCCTCGACGGGCCGCTCGAACAAGAGCACGCGTCCGCCGCTGCGCTGGGCGACCTGACGCAGCAAGCGGTCATTGCTGGTCCTGAACCTGAACTCGACGCCGTGGTTGACGGTCGTGCCGGCGATCAGCGGCGCGAGCGGACGCGAACCCAGGCGAGGGCGCACGAGCGTGACGTACGTGCCCGCGGCGACGGCGGGCGTGGCGCCCTCGAACTCGCCGGGACCCGAGGGGTTCAGCCGCACCGTCACCGGCGGTCCGCTCGGCGGATGCACGACGGCATCGATGGCGAGTTGATCGGCGGCGGCGTCTGCGACATCGACGGTGGCGCGTACGCGAAGCATGCCGTCGCCGGCGACCACGGAGGCCAGCACGCCCGGCGCGGCCCCGCCGTCGCGAATGACCTGCGTGCGGAAGACCTGCTGCCCGGGGGTCAACGCGGCGGAGACGGAAGTGCGGGAGACGCCCCGCACCACCTGCGTCCAGAACTGCTCGAAGACGGCGTCCTTGGTCCACGCGGCGGCCCACTGATGGGTGTCGGAGGTGAAGGCGGCGACGGTGCCCAGCCCCACCTGCCAGTGCGCGAAGACGGGCTCGCCGCCGGGCGTGGCGATGGCGTTGACGACGGTGGGTTCGGTCCTGGGCTGGGTCAGCGTGAGGCCTGCGAGCGTCGGCGTCCTGGAGATGCCCGAGAGGAGCGCGGATCCCGACGGCAGCACGACGGGTTCGAAGGGCTCCTCGCGGATCAGGGGCGTCCGCACGACGCGAACGGCCTTGACGAAGACCTGCGGGAGCGTTTGGGGGTTGGTCACGTAGTAGTACGTGCCTCCGCCGCGAGCGGCCATGGCGCTCATCGTGGGCGTGTCGGCGTCGTCGCCGATGGCGATGGTCGAGACCTTGATGCCGTCGGCGGCGAGCGAGTCGCAGAGCGTGGGCAGATCGCCGGCGCGTTCGGAGCGGCCGTCGGACAGGAAGACGATGTGCTTGTGCTTGGCCTTGACCTCGCGGAGGCGTTCGCCGGCGCGGACGAGGGCGGGTCCGGCGTTGGTGCCGCCGCCGGAGAGGATGCCGCGAACCTTGGCGGCGGTGGCCTCCGGATCGGCGTGGGGCGCGAGCGGGACGAGTTCCTCGAAGGTGCTCTCGAAGGTGATGACACCGACCTGATCGCTGCGTTCGAGCGTGCGGATGGCGATGGCGGCGGCGTCGTTGGCGATCTCCTGCTGGGTGCGGGAGGAACCGAGCACGTATCGCCACATGGAACCGGAGTTGTCGAGCACGAAGACGATGGCGACCTGCGAGGTGACGAGCCTTTCGGGGAGGTCGAGGCGAACGGGGAGGATGGGTTCGAGGGGCGTGCCCTTCCAGCCGCCCGCGCCGAAGGAGGCGGGCCCGCCGGTCATCACGAGGCCGCCGCCCATGTCCTGCACGAAGGTGGCGAGCGCCTGCTGGGCGTCGGGCGTCATGGCGTCGGCGGGGACGTTCTGGAGGATGACGGCATCGTGGTCCTGCAGGGCGAGCAGGTCGGCGGGCGCGGAGGAGGCGGGGAGGAGCGTCACGTCGAGCCCGGCGCGTCGGAGCGTCGAAGCCAGGAGCGAGCCTGGCCCCGCGGGATCGCCGTCCCCCACGCCATCGATGACGAGCACCGACCCGTCGCCGGGCGCGACGGTGAACCCTTCGGCCACGTTGTTATCGAGCACGGTGTCGCCGACGGGCACGGCCGCGCCGGAGGCGTCCGCGACGGTCTCGGGCTCGAAGACGGCGCGGAAGCGGTGCACCCGGCGACCGTCGAGCTGCACGTCGACGCGTTCGACGTTCATGCCCGCGGCGAGCGTGACGGGTCTGGCGTCGCCGGGCTCGCCGGGCGAGAGATCGACCGGCCGATCGTCCATGAAGAGCCGGAGGAATCCTCGCGCCTCGCCGGCGGCGGAGAGGATGACCCTCACGGGCAGCGGCGCGGAGGCCTGCACCGCGCCGGGCACGTCGACCTGTTCGACCGCCACCTCGCGGTCGAGGGCGTACGAGAGCGGGAGCACGTCGATGGGCACGCGGGCCGCGCCGCTGCCGGCCTCGGACGCGGCGACCAGCGCATCCCCCGCCGTCTGGTTGCCGTCGCTCACCAGCAGCAGCCGGCCGGAGGCGTCGGGCGGGATGATCGACCTCGCGAGGCGGATCGCCGCGGCGATGTCGGTGCCGTCGGCCATGCGACGCTCCCAGTCGCGGCTGCTCGGGTCGGCGCGAGACGGGCGGCTGACGACCACGCCTGCGCCGTCGAAGAGGACCAGGCCCACGAGATCCTCGTCGCCGCGACGGCCGGTGGCCCGGCCGAGCCAGTCTCGCACGGAATCGAGGATCCGTCCGCGGGTGGTCGCATCGCCCGCGAAGGTGCGCACGGACGCCGAGACGTCGACGACGGCCACGAGGGCGAACCGGTCCGTCACGCGAACGGTGTGGGGTCCGGCGAGCGCGACGGCGAGCGTCGAGAGGAGCAGGAAACGCAGCGTGCCGGCGATGGCGCGTCTGGAGCGGGCGACGGTGCGCATCCGCGGGGCTCCGATCGCCGCGGCCGCGAGGGCGACGACGATGAGCAGCAACCACCACGGATGCTCGAAACGAACGGGCACGGCGGAAGGGTAGAGGCGGGGACCTCGCCGCACGACGGCCGAGCCATGATTGCGGGTTGTACGCTTGGGGACATGGAACGTCCGGTCCTGCTCACGTCATCGCTGTTGGCCTCGTGCGGCGTTCCGCACGCCTTCACGACGCGCCAAGGGGGCTACTCGACGGGCCTCTTCGATTCGCTCAACTTCGGCAACCCGTCGGACCTGCCGGCGGAACGCCGCGACCCGGCCTCCCGAATCTCGCTCAACAAGGAGGCGGCCATGCTCGCCACGGGCATGGCGGGTCGGGAGTTCGTGGAAGTGCACCAGGTGCACGGCGACGCGGTGCACCTCGTGCGTGCGGGCGGGCCCTCGCACGATGGGCCGGAGACGACCAAGGCCGACGCGATCGTGTGCGACGACGCGGCACGGGCGGTGGCGGTCCGGGTGGCGGACTGCGCGCCGGTGCTGATCGCGACGGCGGACGGCCGCATGGTGGCGGCGGTGCACGCGGGGTGGCGAGGGGTGGTGTCGGGCGTGGCCGACCGCGCGATCGAGACGATGATGCGGCTTGGCGCCTCGCCCGAGGCGATGGTGGCGGCGATCGGCCCGTGCATCAGCGAACCGGAGTTCGAGATCGGCCCGGAGGTGGTCGAGGCCTTTCGCGCTCGATTCGGGAGGGGCACGCCTCACGCGCGCGAGACCGCCGACGGCAAGGGCCGCGCGGACTTGCAAGGCGCGCTGCGAACGTCGCTTGAGGCGATGGGCCTGCGGCGCATCGACACCCTGGCCCGCTGCACGGTGCGAGAAGCGTCGCACTTTTTTTCGCACCGGCGCGACCGGGGGGCGACAGGCCGCATGGCGGCCTTCATCGGCGTCCGGGCCGCGCGGTGACCAACGTCGATCGCGACGTTCAGTCCTGCTCGACGCCCATCCGCTTGTGACTCTCGTCGCGGATCTTGAGGCACTTTTCGATCTCGGCCTTGGCGACGTCGAACGTGTCGTCGAGCAGGGCCGATTCGGCGGCCAGCAGGGTCTGCTGGAGCAGGATCAGGTCCTTGCGATAGGGCATGAGGGCGGCGAGCTTCTTCGCAGGATCGGTCTCTTCCTGCCACGGGCCGCGAGGGA
Organism: Phycisphaerae bacterium; assembly: GCA_037139735.1. Classification (GTDB taxonomy): domain Bacteria; phylum Planctomycetota; class Phycisphaerae; order Phycisphaerales; family UBA1924; genus UBA2402. The sequence continues at coordinate 17,305 of JBAXFU010000027.1, read as the reverse complement.
TTCCCGCCTTGGCGGCGACGCAGGCACGTTCGGCGTCGGTGACGAGCCCGACATTCTCGACCTTCTTGGCGGGATCGGTCACCTGCTTGGCCAGGCGGCTCAGGGCGCGATTCATCGTCTTCATCGAACGCTCGACCGAGACGGGGGCGTCGGCGGCACGGGCCCCGCCACGCTCGCCACGCTGCTCGCCACGCTCGCCACGTTCGCCACGTTCCGGACCACCCGGGCCTTGACGCGGCGGCGGCGGGGGCTGGGCGGGATCGCCCGCGGGCTGGGCCAGCAACAGGCCGGAGGCCGCGACGAGCCCCGCGGCGGCGGCGACGAAGGCGACGGAACGAACGACGCGACGGGTTTGCATGACGGTCACTCCTGCGAAGGGCTTGCGTTCCGGTCGCCGGACCAGGAACGGCTCCCGGAGAGCGTACCCCGCAACCTCGCCTCGAGCGAGGCCTCCGCCGCGTGGGAGGAGGCGAGGGTCAGGGGCATGATGAGACTGAACATGCTGCCGCGATTGACGCCCGAGACGACCTGGATCTCGCAGTTGAGGACATGAGCCAACTCGCGGCAGATGGCCAGCCCCAGCCCGGTGCCGGCGGTTTCCCGCGTGTGCCCGGCGTCGACCTGATAGAACTTGTCGAAGATGCGTTGCTGCTCCTCCTCGGGGATGCCAGGGCCGTTGTCGATGACGCTGACGCGGATCTTCATCTCCTCCTCGGGGCGGGCGGGCGGGAGCTTGTCGACCCGGAGGACGACCTCCGGGATGCGGCCGGACTTCTCCTGGGGCAGGGAGAACTTCACCGCATTGGAGAGGAAGTTGAAGACGATCTGCTGGAACTTCTTGATGTCGGTGACGACCGCGGGCACGTCGTCCTGCACCTCGAGGCGGGTCTCGATGCCGCGGCGGGCTGCGAGGGGGTGGATCAACCCCAGGAGCCCCTCGCAGGCGTCTCGGAGGACGACGCGTTCGGGCTGGATCTCGACGCGTCCGGCCTCGATTCGGGCCATCTCGAGCAGGGAGTTGATGTGGGAGAGGAGGTTGCGTCCGGCGGTGTCGATGTTGGAGAGGTAGCGAACGCGGCGCTGGAGGGCGGCGGATGGCTCGCCCTGGCCGACCTCGGCGCGGGCCTGTTCGAGGAGGAGTTCGGCGAAGCCGATGATGCTGTTGAGGGGGGTGCGGAGTTCGTGGCTGACGTTGGCGAGGAACTCGCCCTTGAGTCTCGCGGATTCGTGGAGCAGGGTGTTGCTCTCGGCCATCTCGTGGAGCTTGACGTCCATGGCCTGGTTGAGGGCCCGCAGACGGTCCTGATTGGTCTGCAGGTCGGTCAGCATCACGTTGAAGGTGCGGGCCAGTTCCTCGAACTCGTCGCCGGTGGAGATGTCGCTGCGAACGGCGACGTTGCCTTCGCGGACCCGCTCGGCGGTGTCCTTGAGGGCGCGGACGGGTTGGAGGATGATGCGGTGGGTGATGAGATAGAAGACCAGGACGGCGAGCGAGAGCACGGCGGCGGCGGCGGCGGCGAAGAAGACGCCGCCGACCCAGAGCAGGCGGAAGGTCTCGATCGACTGGCGGCGGAGGACCACGAGGGCGGCGAGGCGGCTGGGGGCGGATCGCTCGACGCGGGCGTAGTCGTAGAGACGGGTGATGCCCTGCCAGCGTTCGGCGTGATGCTCGGCGAGTTGGGCGTCGGCCTCGAAGGCGTCGAGGGCGGCGGCGATGAAGGGGTCGTTTGACCGCTGGCGTCGGGCCTGCTCGATGGGGATGCGTTCGGCGTTGATGCCGGCGTGGCGTTCGTCGGAGAAGGCGGGCGCCTGGAGGGCGGGGAAGAGGGGCTGACCGGTCGCCTCCGGGCGTTCGCGGCGTTCCTTGTCGTCGAGATGGACCCAGATGTCGACCAGGTCGCGGGAGCGTTGCACTTCGGCCTCGTCGATGAGGCGCCACATCCGCAGGGCGGGGAAGGCGAGGGCCGCGACGACGATGAGGACGACGGCGCCTCCGAAGAGGAGCAGGCACTTGTTGGCCAGGCTGATGCCGCGGAACATCGCTGGGTGAAGCGTAGCGAGGGGGGGCGGGTCGGCCCGAGGAGGCGGCGGGGGTCCCCTTCTCGAGTGGCGAGGGCGGGTGCGGGGGTGACAGTTTTCCCTCCGGCCTACTTTTCGCCGATGAAGGGCGATGGGTCGGCGAATACCCCGTCCGGGCGGGGTGGTTGCCGGCCACGGGTGTCCGGGGCCTTGCGGCATGTCGACACCAGGACGGGACGAACCGGAGACGCAGCGTGAAGCAGACCAAGAACATCGGCGGTGCGCGGGGGTGGACGATCGCAGCGCTCCTGGCGGGGTGCTGCGGGACGGGCACGGGCATGGCCCAACCCTTCCAGGCGTCGCCGGAGGCTCCCAAGGCCGACGGCGCTCCCGTGACGACGCCTCCGGGGGTGGCGCCGGGGGCGACCAAGACGCGGACCGAGCCGCAGACCGAGCCACTGGCGGCACCGTCGCCGACGACGGCGACGGCGACGGGCGACGACGAGACGATCACGCTGGCGGCGTTCAGCGAGCCGGTGCAGTTGACGGCGTTGGTGAACCTCTTGGCGTCGACGCTCGGGGTGAACGTCTCGATCATCGGGAACCTCGACGGGACGGTGGCCTTCAACGCGGCGGTTCCGGTGAAGAAGTCGGAACTGACGCGGCTCGTGGATTCGCTGCTGGGGCAATCGGGGTGGACGATCGCGCAGGATCCGCAGACGGGGTGGTACCTGGTGATGCAGGAAGGCAACGTCCCCATGAACTTCAAGGGGGAGGTCGCGACCACGCGGGTCTTCTCGACCCCCAACGTGCGTCCGAGCGCGTTGCAGGCGACGATCACGGCGCAACTGGGCGGGGGCGGAGCGCCGGGGCAGCCCGCGGCGGGCGGCGGGAAGATCCAGGCGTTCGACGAGTTGGGGATCATCATCGCGACGGACTCGCCACGGCGGCTTGACCAGATCAACGAGTTGATCACGCGGATCATCGACGAGTACAACAAGGCGCAGTTCATCCGGATCGAACTGCAGCACCTCGCGGCGACGGCGGCGCGAGAGCGGGTGATGCAACTGCTGGGCCAGGCGGCCCAGGGTGGCGGAGATCCGGCGATGCAGGGTCAGCCCAGGCCGGTGCCGGTGCAGCCGGGCATGCCGGGGGCGGCCGGCTCGCTCGAGAACCTGAGCGAGCGACTGACGGTGGACCCGCAGGGCAACTCGCTCATCTTCCGGGGCATGCAGCAGGAGATCGCGCAGATCGAGTCGCTGCTGAAGGTGATCGACGTGCCCAACACGCTGAAGCCCAAGAGCTTCTTCGCGGGCTCGAACGCGGCGCAGATCGCCGCCTTCGCGCAGGCCAAGGGGTACGGCGAGGTGACGACCATCGGCGAGGCGAACCAGCAGCAGGGTGCGGCGGGCGGCGCGCCGCCGGCCTTCCAGAACAACCTCAACCTGCAGCAAGGCACCCGCGCGGGCGGAGCCGGCGGCTCGCGAACGGGCGGCATGGGCGGCCCGATGCTGGTCGTGGACGAGGCCAACGGCAACATCATCTACTACGGCACGCCCACGCAGCACGAGCAACTGGCCACCCTCATCGAGCAGCTCGACATCCAGTCCGAGCGGATCGTGATCCAGGAGTACAAGCTCAAGAACAGCAAGGCCGAGGATGTCGCCGACGTGGTGATGGGCCTGCTCAACAACCAGTCGCTGGTGGGCGACTCGCCCCTGTTGCCCGACGGCGGCATGGGCGGCGGCCTGACGGGCCGCGGGTCGGGCTTCGGGTCGGGCTTCGGCAACGGCTTCAGCGGCGGCTCGAGCCGGCTCCGCAACTCGCGGCGGCTTTCGCAGCCCGCCAACCAGACCTCGCCGGCGCCCGGCAAGCCGGGCACGGGCGAGGGGCTCGAACTCGACGGCACGAACGCCTTCGTGATCGCCGACGTCAAGAACAACCAGATTCTCGTGAAGGCCCCGCAGGCCCGCCAGGACGACTTCCGCAAGCTGATCGAGAAGGTGGACCTGCGGCGCCCGCAGGTCTACCTCGAGGTGCGGATCGTCGCGGTGACGTGGAGCGACACGCTCCGGCTGGCCTTCGAGACGCAGCTCATCAACGCGCAGGGCACGGGCGGACTGCTGCAGACCAACTTCGGCCTGACCAGCGCGGGCCAGAACGCGTCGATCACGGCCCGCCGCAACGTCTCCACGGGCCTGGGCGGCCTGACGGCGGCGATCGTCAAGAGCGACCAGATCCCCATCGTGGTGACGGCCCTGCAGACCAAGGCCGACACCCGCATCCTCTCGAGCCCCTCGCTGCTCGTCGACGACAACGAGGAGGCGGAGATCATGAGCGTCGAGCAGCAGCCCTACTCGACGACGCAGGTCACCACCGGCGCTCCCAACACGACGACCTTCGGCGGCTACGAGAGCGCGGGCACCAAGCTCAACATCACGCCCAGCATCAGCGAGGACGGCTATGTCAAGCTCGCCTATGAGACCGAACTCTCGAGCTTCACCGGCCAAGGCACGAACGGCTCGCCGCCGCCCAAGCTCGAGAACAACGTGAAGGCGGCGAGCCTGACCGTCCCCTCCGACTCGACGGTCGTGGTGGGCGGGCTCAACGTCGACACCCGTCGCACGACGCGCGTGCAGGTGCCGCTGCTGGGCGACATCCCGATCATCGGGCAGCTCTTCCAGGACTACAACCGGACGGGCCAGACGACGACGCTGTACGTGTTCATCACGCCGCGGATCATGCGAGAGCCCAACTTCGCCGACCTGCACCTGCTGAGCGAGGGGCCGCAGAAGCGGGCCAAGCTCGAGAGCGACCTGCCCCCCTTGAAGCCCACGGCCATCACCATCGACGCGGCTCCGCAGCCCACGCCCGCGGCGACCGAGTCCGGATCCTGAGCCCCGCCGGACTCCCCACGCCATGGCATCCAACCGCCCCAACCAGCTCTCCTCGCCCTCGTCGCGACGCGTCGAGAGCGCGTCGACGTCTCCCGCCGGCACGGCGGGCGAACTGGCGCGCGTCTCGCAGCTCTTCGGTCAACTGCCCATCACGGCCGAGCAGGCCCGGCAGTTCCCGCAGGTCGACGGCTCCGACGAGGAGCCGTGGGACGTCATGCTCTCGATGATGGCGCTCGACGAGTTGCAGGCGCTGACGCTGCTGAGCCAGCGGACGGGCCTGCGGTTCGTCGCCGAGCCCCGCGGGAGCGAGTCGGCCACGAAGTTCTACGAGACGGTGCCCCCCGAGGTGGCCCGTCGCCATCACTGCGCCGGGCTCGAGAGCGACGGCACGGTGATGACGGTGGCCACCGCCCAGCCGATGCAGCCAGCAACGTTCAACGTCCTGGAGGACCTGCTGAACATGCCGGTGCGGCTGGTCCTCTCGCCCCGCGGCGCGGTGGCGAACCTGATCAATCGCGGCTACGAGCAGAGGCAGGACCTGGTCACCGAGATCATCGAGGAGATGCCCCTCGACGAGCGGGCCATCGCCGCCGCCGCGGGCTCGGCCGGGCAATCCACGGACCTGCTCCAGCTCGCGCGGCAGACGCCGGTGATCCGCCTGGTGAACATGATCCTCTTCGAGGCGCTGCGTCGTCGCGCCAGCGACGTGCACGTGCACCCGATGGAGACCAAGCTGGTCATCCGCTTCCGCATCGACGGCATGCTCGTGGACGCCTTCAGTCCCCCGCTTTCGCTCGCGAGCGCGATCTCGTCGCGTCTCAAGGTGATGACCGAGCTCGACATCGCCAACCGCCACACGCCCCAGGACGGCCACACCTCCGTCCGCGTCGGCTCGCGGAAGGTGGACATCCGCTTCTCGTGCATCCCGACGGTCTACGGCGAGCGGCTCGTGCTGCGCCTCTTGGACCAGACGGCGACGCAGCTCTCGCTCGACGAGATCGGCATGACCCGGCCCATGCAGTCGCAACTGCTGGACCTCGTGGAGCGGCCCACCGGGATCATCCTCGTGACGGGCCCGACGGGCAGCGGCAAGACGACGACGCTGTACGCGGCGCTCTCGCGTATCGACCGCTCCAGCCGCAACGTGATGACCATCGAGGATCCCGTCGAGTACCACCTCGAGGGCATCAGCCAGATGCAGGTCAACGTGAAGCGAGGCGTGACCTTCGCCACCGGCCTTCGCGCGTTGCTGCGTCAGGACCCCGACGTGATCCTCGTGGGCGAGATCCGCGACAACGAGACGGCGCAGCTCGCCATCCAGGCCTCGCTCACGGGCCACCTCGTCCTCGCCACGCTCCACACCAACGACGCGCCCAGCGCGATCCCTCGCCTGGTCGACATCGGCATCGAGCCGTACCTGGTCACCTCGTCGCTGCTGGCCGTGCTGGGTCAGCGGCTGCTCCGCCGTCGCTGCCAGGTCTGCCACGGTTCGGCGCAGGGCACCGGCGGCCTGGCCGTGTGCGAACAGTGCTTCGGCACCGGGTACAAGGGGCGACTGGCCGTCTACGAGATCATGACGATGGACGACGAGCTGCGGGTCCTGACCGCGTCGAGAGCCGACGCCGTGACGCTCTACGAGAAGGCCCGCGAACGGGGCTTCAAGCCCATGCGCGACGACGCCATGGAGAAGGTCCGGCTGGGCCTGACCGACGAGGCCGAGGTCTTCCGCGTGCTGCACTGAGGGCGCCCGGCTCGCGAGGTCGGCGACGATCGGACTCAGCAGCCGCCCGCCTCCCACATCACGAAGAAAGAGGCCACGTCGGCACCGTCGACGCCACCGTCCTGGTTGACGTCCGCGCCCGCGACGCCCGCGACCCAGTCCGTGATGAAGGCCTGCACGTCGCCGCCATCCACGCCGCCGTCGCGGTTGTAGTCGGCGAGACACTGGGGCGGAATCGCCAGCGGGGTGCGCCAGACGCCCCGGCCGTACGTGCCGACCGTCAGCGTCTGCGTCGCCGCGTCGATGACCATCGATCCGATGTTGACGTTGGGAAACGTCTCGTCGTCCTTGATCCAAGACGCCCCGCCGTCGAATGAGACATACACGCCCGAGCCCGCGCCGACGTACATCACCGGGGGCTGGAAGCGGAAGTCGACGGCCAGCGCGCGGGCGGCCGCTCCCGGGGGCAGCGAGCCCGTCACGTCCCGCCATGCCTGCCCGAAGGTGTCGGTGCGGTGCACCCTCGGGCCCGAGGTGGAGCGGCTGGCGGTGAAGGCGACGCCGGGGTTGGCAGGATCGACGACGATGGCCGAGACCGCGCCCGTCCGTCCTGCCGAGCGGTTCACCCATTGCGGCGAAGCCGCCGTGCCGTTGCGAGTCACCCAGAGCATGCCTTGGCCGCCGCCGGCATAGATGGTGTCGGGGGAGCTTGCGGCCACGGCGATGGCGTCGAGCGTGCCGGTGCCACCCAGGTCGGCGGCGCTGATCGCGGTCCACGTCGGCGTCGACGCCGTGGCGTTGGTCGTGCGCCAGACGCGATTGGTGCCCCCCAAGAGCGTGGCGGGCGCTCCGGGCGACATCACGAGCGGCGCGATCCAACTGGTCGCGTCGGCGGTCCAGGGTCCGGTGATGCTCGTTCCGGAGGTTCCGTCCCACCGCGTGATCGCGAGGTAGACGTAGGTCGTGTAACGTCGAGTGGTGTTGGTCGGATCGAAGGCCGAGAAGCCGCCGTCGCCGGTCTGGAGTTGATCCCACGAGGTCGTGGCCGCCGCACGCTCGGGCGTGCCGTTGTCCTGCGTGCCCGCCAGGATGCGGGCCGAGGCGTTGGGATGCACGGCCACGTGGTACATCTGTGTCGCCGCGAGCGTGGCGTTGAGGTTGATCCACGACGTCCCGCCGTTGACGCTCTTGGAGATGCCGCCGTCGTTGCCCTCCCACACCACGCCGTTGGGGCCGAAGGCCATGGCGTGGTGGTCGGGGTGCAGGCCGTTGCCGCCGGAGGCGACCTCGGTCCACGTGACGCCCCCGTCCGCGCTGCGGATGACGCCCGCCGTGCGATACCTGGCGTCCACCCCGCCGCAGTACAGGACGTCGGGGGTCGTCGGATCGACCGCGACGTACGCGTCGTACCAGCACTGGGGCGTGCAGAAGTTGGGCACCGTGCCCATCAGCGTCCACGTCGCGCCGGCGTCGGTCGAGCGGTGCATCGAGAGCAGGTCCGCCCCGTTCATGAACGCGGCATAGATGATCCGCGGGTTGCTCCTCGCCACGTCCATCACGATGCGATCGAAGCCCGTCGTGGGCAGGCCGCCGGCCAGCAGCGTCGCGGTCAGGCCGCCGTTGGTCGACTTGTAGATGCCGATCCCGCGTCGAGCGGCGTAGACGATCAGCGGGTTGGAGGCGTCCATCCTCAGGGCGGAGAAGTTGCCGCTGACGACCGTGGTCCACGTGCCCCCCGTGTTGGCGGTGCGGAACCATCCAGAGGAACTCGTGACATGGATGACCGCCGGATCGGCGGGATGGAGCGCGATGCCGCTGCAGTTGGAGCCGACCCGGGCGGCCGTTGCCAGACGGGTCCAGCGCACGCCGCCGTCGGCCGACTGGAAGAGCCCATCGCCAGTGGATCCGGTGGTGTATTCGCCGGTGCCGATCACGACGCGCTGCGGGTTCGAAGGGTCGAGGGCGACGACGCCGTGATTGAGGGTCGATAGCTCGTCGGTGAGCGGCGTCCACGCGGTGCCGCCGTTGGTGGTCTTCCAGATGCCGCCCGAGGCGGTGGCGATATAGGCGGTGTTTGGATCGGTGGGATGCGGCGCCATCGACACCACGCGTCCGCCGGCGTTGTTCTCGTAGCTCCAGTACTCGCTGGTCACCGGCCGGGGGCCGAGGAAGGTCCAGACAAAGGGCGAGGCGCGCCCCTCGTAGCCGCCGGGGGCCTGCCGGGCATCCCAGTCGGGCACGGGCTCGCCGGTGATGCGCCAGTAGGCATATGGGGGCGGCCCCATCTCGGCGAGGCCCTCCTCTTCCTCCTCCTCGTTCGTGGCCAGGACGACGCCGGCGGGCTTGATCGCCGGAGCGATGCCTCCCCACGCGGCATAGCGGGCGATTTCGGCGCGATGGAGACGCTCGCATGAGGCGGCGCCGCAGGCGAGCATCACCGCGAGCGCGAGGAACGCGGGCGTGAGGGTCGCAGGCTTGGACGAGGCCCGCGCACGGATCTTGGCAGTTGAATGGTGCATGACCACCTCGTGCTCGGCAGGACAGCCATCGACCGTGCCGGCAAGAACACGTTAGGCGTGACGACGCAGGACGATCGCGGCGATCATCCACCCCGCGCCCGCAAGGGCCGCGCCGACGAAAAAGCTCAAGCCCGGTAACTCGAAGCCAAGACGTCCCGAGATGGCCAGCGAGAAGGCCGAACTGCCCACCAGCGGCCCGATGATCTGAGCGACGCTTTGCAGGCCGGTCAACGCGCCTTGCACGGATCCTTGGCGGTTGGGCTCGACGCCTTTGGTGATGATCGCCTGTGCTGCGGGTTGGGCGATCCCGCCCATCGTGGCGACCGCGATGGCGAGGTAGATCATCCACCCGTGCGTGGCCAGGCCGTATCCCGCATAGGCGATGACGCCGAGCCCCAAGCCCAGCAGCACCGACCGCCGCTCGCCCAGGGCGGGAATGATGCGTCGGGCCAGCCCTCCTTGCACGATCGCGGCCCCGAGGCCGACGGCCGTGAGCGAGAACCCCACCTCCCGCGGACCCCAGCCGTAGCGGTGGCCGGTGTAGAGCACCCACGTGGCGTGCAGGCCGAACTGGGCGAGGTTGGCGAAGAAGCCCGCCGCGGCCATGCCGATCACCCGGGGGTGCTCGAAGAGCCCGACGAACGCGCCGACGGGGTTGGCTCGCGACCACGAGATGTCGCTGCGTCGCTCCTTGGGGAGCGACTCGGGCAACACCAGGAGGCCGTAGAGCCAGTTGCACAGCGTCAGGCCCGCGGCGACGTAGAAGGGCAGCCGCAGATCGATGTCCCCGAGGATGCCCCCCAGCAGCGGACCGAGGATGAACCCCAGCCCGAAGGCGGCCCCCATCATGCCGTATCCGGCCGCTCGCTTCTCGGGCGTGGTCACGTCGGCGATGTACGCGCTCGCGACGGTGATGCTCGCTCCCGACAACCCGTTGACGGCGCGCGTGACGAAGAGCACGGGCACGGTCGGGGCCAACGCCATCGCCACGTAGTCGAGCCCCGAACCCAGCAGGGCCACCAGCAGCACCGGGCGGCGTCCGAAGCGATCCGACAGGGCGCCCAGCATGGGGGCGCACAGGAACTGCATGGCGGCGTACGTGGCCGCGAGGAGTCCCACGATCGGGGCGGCCTCCTTCTCGGTTCCTCCCTGCAACTGCTCGATGAGGCGAGGGGCCACCGGGATGAGCAGGCCAAAGCCCAGCACATCGAGCAGCAGGGTCAGGAAGATGAAGCCAAGGGCCGGAGTGCGGGCGGTCACGCGTCGTCTCGATGGGTGCGGAGCCAATCCTACTCCGGCGCCGACGTCGGCCGTATAACCCTTCAGGGGACGGCCGCGATCTCCGATAGATGCATCTGGATGGCTGCAACCTCCAACGCCCGCGCGCAGTACACGGTCCTGGGGACCCGGTGGTCGCGTGCCGACACGAGCTTTCGCGTCGAGGGCCCGGACGGTTCGATCAAGGCCTTCTGCCCCCGCAAGGCGTTCAATCTCAAGGAAGACATCCGCCTCTTCACGGATCAGACGTGCGGCACGGAGTCGTTCGTGATCACCGCCCGCAAGGTGATCGACTTCGGCGTCACCCATGACATCTTCGTCGGAAACGACGGCCCGCTGCTGGGCAGCTACCGCCGCCAACGCATGTCATCGACGGTCGCGAGGGACACCTGGGACCTGCTCTCGGTGGACGGCAAGGTCATCGCGACGCTGACGGAAGAGCCCGGCATGGCCACCTTCCTGCGGCGCTGGGCCGAGTTCGCGGCGTTCCTCGCCCCCCGGTCCTATGTGCTCACGCGACCCGACGGCAAGCCCGTGGCCCGCTTCAACGCGCACTTCGGCCCGTTCGTCTACCGCCTGGGCCTCTCGATCGCCCCGGGACACAGTCACCCGGACCTGCCGGACCTGCTCATCCTCGCCGGCGGGTGCCTCATCGCCGCCATCGATGAACGAACGCAATGACCGCAACGGCCATCGCCCGTCCGCGGCGACCGGATCCGCTCGTCACCCCGAATAACATCGAGCCGGGCCCCGTGGCGGAACGGCAGACGCAGCGGACTTAAAATCCGCAGCCCTTCACCGGGCGTGTGGGTTCAAGTCCCACCGGGGCCACTTCTTCCAGCTACTGGTCTTCGGACCCACCGCGGGTTCCGCGCCCCAAGAACTCGACGCACCGCTGTGCGCTGACCGCACGCCGAGTGTTTCGCCCAGCCGCGCCACACGCTGTTCCCGCCACGCGCGGTCCACGTCTCGCTGCGGCCAGTCCGTTGCCATCCACGCGTCCGCGGCTCTGCGAAATCCCTCCGCGTCACGCCGCTCCACATACAGGTCCATCAGCATGCGGTGAACGTACGCAAAGCTGGCGTCCGGGCCCTCCGGGCGGCCCGTCAACCCGGGCGTGGCTTCCAGCAGCCGCAACACGGTGTCCGGAGCATCCGCAAAGCTCGGCCGCAGCACACTGGTCGCGAAGCTGGCGCGCTGCCCCGCGCTGAACCGTTCGTCGTCACTCATCGCGACCACCGCAAGCGCCGCGGCGACGCTGTACGCACGGTGCGTAGCAAGGTCATCTTCGCTCGTCTCCCGCAGCCTCTGAGCGATCACGTTCGCAAGCAACGTAGCCGATGATGTATCCTCGGCTTGGGCGAGCATCGGAAGAATGGACTCAGGCGCCATCTGCTCGCGAATGAGGTCGATGGCGCCAACTCGCTCGTAGATCCCGGCGAACGCACCCTCCCGCCCCGCCGACGCCGCCAGCAGCGCCGACGTTGTGTCCAGATCGTCGAACGTCAAGCCGGATTCGAGCAGCAGCGGATACGCCGCCACGATCGCACGACGGTGACCCAGCACTACAGCGGATGTCGGCACGCGAGGCCCGTCGGCGATCATCTCGTCCGGCGCACGACGGGTCGCCCCCGCCTCGGCACGTTCCAGCGCTCCGTCCCCGTCCGACGCCGCCTCTCCGGCAGACTCCGCGGCAGTTCCATCTGAGGCCCCGTCCCCCACGCTCGGCGAATAGCGAACTGCGAGGCCTGCAACGACGATCACGCCGACGCCCCCAAGCAGCAACCGGCGGGCTTTCCTGGGTCGGGGCATTCAAAGGTCCTTTGGCGAACAGCCACGCTCATTTCGAGCCCGCTGGGAGGTCGGATTCGCGTGCGCCGCGAGCATCGCCCGCACGGGCAAGATCAGGTTGCCCAGGTCGTGTGCCGCGCCCGCACCCTTCAGAATGCCCCGGCCCGATGAGGAACCGGCGGTGATTGGGCACGAGGTCTGGGGCAAGCCCGACGAGTACCACCGCTCCACCTTCCTGAAGGTGCTTGGACAGACCTTTGAACTGCGCGTGTACGAGCCAAACCTGCAGCGGGTGCACGTGCTCACAAAGGAGGAGTTGGCACGGAAGGAACAATACGGGTCCGTGTACACGCCCAACCACGACTACGTTCGGTCAGAGAAGCTGTGCCTCCAGTTGCGCGAGAGCGGCTCGACGGTGCTCTGGGAATCGAAAGACGGCAAAAAGGCGAAGGTCGAAGACCGCCTCAATCAACTGTTCATCGCCGCACTCCGCCGCGTTGACGTAGCACGCAAGTGGCGACGCAAGCGGGAAGAGGAGGCGAGGCTTCAGCGAGAGGCCGAGGATCGTCGCCAAAAGGAGGAGCAGCAGCAACAAGAAGCTGAGCGGCGACGGCAGCACGAGCAGGCTCGGGTTCGGGGCCTGCTGGCTGAGGCAGAGAACTGGCGGAAGAGCCGAGTGCTCCGCTCGTACCTGAGGGCTGTGAGACGAACGCTGGAAGAGCAGGGGCGCGACGTGGTTCCCGGAAGCGACCTGGGGCGGCGGTTGACTTGGGCCCAGGGGTGGCAAATGACCTTGACCCGCTCATCCCACCACCCAAACCTTCTGCCGAGGCAAGGGCATGAGCGCGTGAAAGGGGCGAAAGCACGGCAATGTCATCGTCCTCTTCAGACTGTCAATCCGGTGGTCAACAGTTGGAGACAAGCACTCGAACGGCTTGGCGCACTTCAGGCCGAACTTGCTGCCAAGGCGAGATGATCCGACCGAGATCCTCATCCACCGCGCCAAGCAGAACGCCTGGACGCTCAAGATCCCGCTTCTGAAACGCATCATGAAACGCCCTGGACTCCCGTGGTTGACAGTGTTTTGGGCGCCGTGGCGGAACGGCAGACGCAGCGGACTTTCAATCCGCAGCCCTTCACCGGACGTGCGGGTTCAAGTCCCACCAGGGCCACTTCCCAAACCTTCGTGCCGCCGGGTCAGTGCCCGGCGCGGAGCATCGACGATCGCTGCAGGTGCGTGAAGGACCTCCACGCCCACTCGAGCGGCCCCAATGCGAACCGGCGCGACCAGAGCGTGGCGAAGGCGATCATCGCCAGCCACGCGCACGGCACGAGCGCCCACCACCATTCCATCGGCACCGAGTCGAAGAGCCCGAGCCCCCAGTGCTGCATGGTGAACGACATCAGCAGCGAGACGCCCAGGTAGCCCGTGAGACCCATCGCGCCAAGGCGTGCCACGGCCTGCACCGGCACCTCGCCCGCGAACCTCGCCGCCGCTCGCAGTCCCAGGGCGAGGTACGCCATGCTCACCATGGGGCCGCCGATCTGCATCAGCACCATGCTCACGCCATGCAACGCCTCGCCGGCGTGCATCGCCGCCCATGCAGCGCCGGCCTGCGTCGGCAGCCCGATCAGCAGCCCCGTCCAGATCATCGCCCGCTCGAGGCGAGGCGTTCGGCCGGCGAAGAACCCGGCCTTCCACAGGGCGGCCCCCGCGCAGAAGCACGCGGCGACCTGCCAGAGGACAATCAAGGCCATGAACAGCGTGGCGAACAGGTAGAAGAAGACCCGCAGGGCGATGGCGTCGCCAAAGGGCCCCTCGCGGAAGACGCGATGCTCGAGGACGTTGAGCCGCGGATCGAGACCGATCGCGCCCGCTTGGTACGTGCGGAGGATCTCCCACAACGAATCGGAACCCCCGACGGCGGCCTGCGGCGTCGCGGGCGACTGGGCGTTCGCCCCGATGGCTCCGACCAGGGCCAAGAGGGTCGCGCCCAGCACGCCCATGGCGAAGAGGAGGCCGGCCGTCAGGGCGAGCGTCCGGGCCGAGCATCGCGCGAGCGGGATCATGATGATGCCGACCCCCGCGTACATCAGCAGGATGTCGCCGTACCAGAGCAGGAGGACATGCAGCAGTCCGAAGAGGGCCAGCATCAGCAGGCGTCTCGCGAAGGTCCATCCGAAGGACGCGCCGCGGCGCACGGCCGACTCGAGCATGATCGCGAGCCCGACGCCGAAGAGGAGCGAGTAGAGCGGATAGAACTTCCCCGCGCAGAAGGTGAGGTTGAACCACTGAAAGGCCGCCCCCATCGGGGAGACGCCCTCGGGGAGCACGGGACGCACGAGCCGCTCGAAGGGCGCGGCGAACGACTGGACGTTCACCACGGTGATGCCCAGGAGCGCCATGCCCCGGACAAAGTCGATCCCGACGATCCGGCCGTTCGCGGGGGCGGGGACGGGGTCGAGGACGGGCGTGTTCATCGCGGAAGCCTCTTGCATCGGTTGCACCTTTGGGAACCGCCTCGGCGTCGTTTCATGGGGTTGGCGAGCCGCCCGCGACGATCGTCACCTCGCGCCCGAACGGGCCGAGGCGACGTGCTGTCGCCAGAGGTCCCGCAGCAGGGCCTCGAAGTCGCGGGCGTATCTCGGGGCGTTGCACAAGGGCGACGCGGCCATGCGAGACCGCAGCGAGGACCTCAAGGCGGTCAGACGGGGACGATCCTGCGCGAGCGACGAGGCGATGGTCACGTAGTCGTCGACGTTCTTGGCGATCAGTTCGGTCACTCCTACGGCCGTGTTGATCGACGCCCCCACCCTCGCCCGGTGCACGTTTCCCAGGAGCGTGACGACAGGGACGCCCATCCACGAGGCCTCGCAGGTGGTCGTCGTGCCGTTGTACGGGAAGGCGTCGAGGGCGATGTCGATGCCCTGGTAGAGCGAGAGGTGCGAACGGGTGTCGGGCACGTAGTCGCTCGCGACGATGCGCGAGGCCTCGATGCCACGCGACGTGAAGCGGGCCTTGGCCAGGTCCTGCAGTTCACCCGTCATCATCCTCGACTTGATCGCCATCCGCGAGCCGGGGACCGCCCGCAGCACGCGGCACCAGGCGTCGAGCGTCGACTCGGTCACCTTGTCGAGCCGGTTGAACGACCCGAAGACGATCGGCTCGTCCGGGGACCGCACCGACACCTCGGGCGCGTCCTTGGGGGGCGTGTAGCAGATGAAGCAGGCGGGCAGGCGTGCCGCCCGCTCCGACAGGTGAGGGTCGTGTTCGGGCGGATCGGTGACGGCGTCGACGATGCGCCAGTCCATCGTCGCGAGCCCGGTGGTGTTGGGGTAGCCCAGCCACGTGCACTGCACGGGCGCGACGCGAGGCTGGAGCGCCGGCAGGCGATTGCCATC
This sequence comes from Phycisphaerae bacterium, assembly GCA_037139735.1. Classification (GTDB taxonomy): domain Bacteria; phylum Planctomycetota; class Phycisphaerae; order Phycisphaerales; family UBA1924; genus UBA2402. The sequence continues at coordinate 1,679 of JBAXFU010000027.1, read as the reverse complement.
GAAGTGCCCGCTGCAGTCGATCAGCACGTCGATGCGGTCGGCGCGGATGGTCGCCGCGAGCGAGGCGTCGTCGAGGTGCGACACGGGTCGCCACGTCGCGCCCGACTTGAAGATCGAGGTGACTGCATCCTCGGCGGCGGCGGTCGAATAGCAGAAGACGCTGAGGCTGCGACGGTCGAGCAGCGGGATCAGGCTCCGCATGAAGAAGGCGCAGGCATGAAGCTTGAAGTCGCCGGAGAGAAAGCCCACGCGGAGGGTGCGCGACGGATCGAGCGTGTTCTCGAGCCGCGCAGGCGGGCGGGCCGCGTGCGCGGCCCACGCGTCGCACAGGCGGCGGTGCAGGTCGCGGTGCTCGACCGGGTCGACGCCCTCGAGGAAGTTGCTGTTCTGCACGATGAAGGAGAGCAGGCCCGTGGCGTGGGGCAACCGTGCGTACCCCCGCTTGACGATGGCCATGGCCCTGGCCACCTGCCCGATGGCGACAAGGACGCTGGCCATGTAGCCGTACATGTTGGCGTCGTCGGGCGAGGCCTCGATGCCCCGCTCCATCGCCGCCGCCGCCTCCTCCGTGCGGCCGAGACTGATGAGGCACTGCCCCAGGCCCATGACGGCCCCGGCATCGGTCGGGCAGGCGCGGAGGTACGACGCGAAGGCCTTCGCGCCCTCCTCGTAGCCCTTGAGGGCCACCATGACGTTGCCGAGCATCATCTGGGCCTCGGGGTCGTCGGGAACCCGGACGAGCGCCAGTCGCAGACACGCGGCGGCCTCGTTGAATCGCTCGTGGGCCCCGTGGATCATCGCCCGCGTCATGTTGGCGTCGGGATCGCCGGGGTCGTGCGACAAACGGGCTTCGACGAGCCTGGTCGCGCCGGCCTCGTCGCCCCGGTCCAGCAGGGCGAAGACCGCGTTCAGGAAGGAGGCGTCGGCGGGCACGCCGGAGTGTACAACGGCGGCGTGACCGTCATCGGGTCGGGTGTCGGGTAGGGTGTCCTTTCCACGGGTTTCCCTCACCCGCAGAGCGGGTTCGGTCACCCTTGGCAACAGTCGTCCGCCCTTCGGGCGGCGTGCGTGCGGGTGGGGCCCAGTGGCTTCGCGCGGATCCGGTCCTGACCCTTCATGCTCCGGTGATGACGAACCAGAGCATGCGACCGGCGATGACCACGGCGGCGAGGAGGAAGGCCCATCGCACGAACCTCGCGCCTTGGCGGATGGCGAGCGAACTGCCCACCCACGCCCCGGCGGCGTTGGCGACGGCCATGGGCAGGGCCACCATCCACAGGACATTGCCCGCGATGATGAAGGTGACCAGCGAGGCGATGTTGCTGGCGAAGTTCATGGCCTTGGCGTTGCCTGTGCCGGTGACGAAGTCGAAGCGGAGCAGCCGCACCATCAAGAAGACCAGGAACGAGCCCGTGCCGGGACCGAAGAAGCCGTCGTAGAAACCGATGAGCAGCCCCGCAGGCACGAGCACCCGCACGGTGCGGCTCGTGAAGCCCTCGTAGGCGTTGTCGCCTCCGAAGCGAGGGCGGAAGAACATGTAGAGCGCCATGACCACGAGCAGCGAGCCGAAGAGGCCCTTGGCGAGCGACTGATCAACCTTGCCGAGTTGGATGAGGCACAGCGAGCCCACCACCGCGCCGACGAGCGAACAGCATCCGCCGATGAGAGCGATACGACGG
>JBAXFU010000026.1:0-35403 GCA_037139735.1 Phycisphaerae bacterium | reverse complement strand
ACCAACGGCCTGGATCCCGCGCAGATCCGCGAAGTCAGGGGCCTGGTGAAGGAACTGGCCACGCGTCGGACCATGCTCATCAGCTCCCACATCCTCACCGAGGTCGAACGCTTGTGCGATCGCCTGATCGTCGTGAGCGGGGGACGCGTGCGGGGGGACGGCACGCCCGAACAACTCGCCGTCGCGGCGTCGCAAGGGCGTGAATACGTCCTCGAGGCCCGCGTCGACTCGGACGACGCCGCGAACGGTTTCGCCGCGTTGGTGGCGTCGCTGCCCGGCGTGGCCGGCTGTTCGCCTCCCGAGCGGCTCGAGGGCGACTGGCGGCGATGGCGCGTCTCGGGCCGGTCCGAGGCGACCGACCTTCGCGAGCCCCTCGCCGCCGCCGCCGAATCTCGAGGCCTCAGGCTTCGCGAGGTGCATGCGTTGACGCCGTCGCTGGAACGCGCGTTCCACGCGCTCGTCGACGCCGGAGAGGAGGCCAAGGCGTGAGCGCGTGCATCGCCCTGGCCCGCCGCGAGTTCGGTTCGTACCTCCGCCAGCCCGCGGGGTGGATCATCATCGCGCTCTACGTGATGCTGGCGGGCATCGTCTTCTGCGCGGGGGTGCTGGTGCCGGGTCGTCCGGCGAGCCTTCGCGAGTTCTTCGCCCTGTCAGGCTGGCTGCTCCTTCCCGTGGCCCCCGCGATCTCGATGCGGCTGGTCGCCGAGGAGTTGCGATCAGGCACCATCGAGCAACTGCTCACCGCGCCCGTGTCGGCATGGTCGCTGGTCGTCGGCAAGTACCTGGGCGCCATGCTCTTCCTCGCGGCGATGCTCGTGCCCACCCTCGTCTTCCCCGCCGTGCTCTGGGCCCACGCCAGTCCGGCGCCGGCGCTCGGGCCGCTCGTGGCCGGCTACCTCTGTCTCGTGCTCCTCGGCGGCGCGTACGTGGCCCTGGGACTTCTCGCCTCCTGCCTCACCAGCAACGCCACCCTCGCCTTCATGATCACCCTCTTCGCCATCCTCGCCGTGCTCTTCGCGCCCGCCGCGGCCGACATGGCCCCCGAGGCCGTCAGGCCGCTGCTCGCGGGCCTCTCCCCGGCGCCTCGAATCCTCGACTTCGCTCGCGGCATCATCGACACCTCCAACGTCGCCTTCTTCTCCCTTGTCGCCGGCGTGCTCGTCGTCGCGAGCGTCGCCGTCATGGAGGTGCGTCGATGGCGATGAAGCCGGCCGAATCCGGAAGCGGCGACGCCCGTCGACGCGCCATGGTCTTCGTCGCCGTCACCGTCGCCTGCGCCGCGCTCGCGGCCGGCATCGGCATCGCTCTGGCCGACCGCCACCCCTGGCGCATCGACCTGTCGGTCGCCGGCGGCCAACGCCTCGCTCCCAGGACCCAGCAGGTTCTCAAGGTGCTCGACGGAGACGTCCGCCTGGTCGTCGCCGCCGATCTCGCCCTGGTGGACCGCGATTCGAGGCAGCGGCTGCTCGACGTCCTCGACGAGTTCGGCAGGTCGACCAAGAGCGTGACGTCGACGATGATCGACACCGGATCGGAAGCCGGTGCGGCGTCGCACCGTGCCCTGATCGGAAGCCTCATCGAGACGGAACACGACGGACTCGAGGCGGCTCGCGCCCGCGTGGCCGCGTCGCAGGACCGCGCCAGGGCCCTGGGGTCGTGGCTCTCGTCGTCGCTCGGGCCCGGGCTCCAACGCTTCGAGGCGGCCGAAGCGTCGGGAGGCGAGGCGGCTCGTGCGGCACGCGATTACTTCAACCAGGCCGCCGCCGCGATCCGGCTCGCGGCTCGCGACCTCGGCGAGTCGTGCGCCAAGGCCGACGAATCGCTCGGATTCCGGCTCGCCGACAAGCCCGTGCCACGCTCCGACGCCGCCGCCGAGTCGCTGATCAAGGGGTTGGCCCCGGCCGTCGCGACGCTCGAGGCGGTCGGCCGGGAACTCAAGACGTACGTCGCCAAGACAGCGCCCGAGCGAGCCGATCAAGCCAAGCGGCTGCTCGCCGAGACGCAGTCGCGTCGGGACGAGGCCGCCGTGCTCCTCGATTCGATGCGCCGTCTCGAGCGTCCCGACGTGCTCCGCGTCGTCGACGTGCTGGGCGGCGGTTCGGCCGCGCTCGTGATCGGCGGGCCCGGCAAGGGCCTCGTGGCCCTCGATGTCGAAGCCCTGCTCCCGTCAGCCGCGTGGCTTGCGGCCAGCGGCGCGGACGCATCCGATCAGTCGCGTCGCATCGAGGAACTGCTCGTGACCGGGATTGGCGCGATGCAGACTCGCACCCGTCCGATCGTCGTCTTTGTTCACGGCGAGCCGCGCGAGTTTCTCCGCGACGCGCCGGTGCTGACGCAGGCGATGCAGCGGCTCGAGTCGCGGGGCGTCGACGTGGTGGAGTGGGCGTGCGTGCCCAACCCGACGCCCCCGTCGCTGGCCACGCTGGATCCCAACGCGACCCGCCCGGTCGCGTGGATCGTCATGAGCCCGGATTCGACTGCGGAAAGCGGCGCGAAGGCCGGCGGGCAGGCGCTCTCCGGCGTGCAGCGCTGCGAGCAGGTGGGCAAGGCCGTGGAGGGACTCGTCGCCGCGGGCGAGGCGGTCTGCGTGGCGATGAACCCGTCGATCGTCGCGACCTACGGCGACGCTGACCCGATCGTCACCGCGCTGGCGCCGCTGGGCATCGGCGCCGAAACGGGGCGACCGCTCATGCGGTCGCAGTTGGCCGGATCCGCGCGATCCATCGTGACCGACATGGTCGTGCAGACCGTGGCGTCAGGGCACCCGCTGGCGGAAGCCATCCGGGGACTCCCCACGACGCTGCCTTGGGCGATTGCGCTTCGGCCGCTGACGGGGAAGGCCGAGGCGACGGTGACGCCGCTGCTGACGCTCCCGGCCGATGCGGGCGTGTGGGGCGAGTCGCAGTGGCTGGGGCTCTGGCAGACGCCGCGAGACCGCCGCCAGTCGATGACGGACCTCCCTCGGCCCGATGCGGGACGCGACCTCGCCGAGCCGCCCGGAGGCGGGTCGTGGATCGTGGTGGCGGCGAGCGAGCGACGCCTGGCGTCGGGACGCATGCAACGGGCGGTGGTGGTGGGGTCCAACAGCTGGCTGATCGACCAGGTCGCGGGCCGCGCCGGCGCGGTCGACGGCCGCCGCGTGTCGCTGAGCCCCGGCAACCTCGAACTCTTCGAGAATGTCGTCTGGCACCTCAGCGGCCGCGACGAGTTGATCGCCCGCAGCGCGGCCGCCGGCCAGGTCGCCATGGTGCAGCCCATCGCCGAGAGCACGCTGGGACGAATGCGGCTGGCGATCGTCATCGGTCTGCCGACGCTGCTGCTGCTGGCGGGGGTGATGCACCGGGCGTGGCGGGGCTGAGCGTCGAACACGAGGTGCATTCCTCGCGGTCGATCCGCCACGCCGTCCGGATGCCGCAGGAAGGGCAACGTCGCGCCCGAATCTTCACCGCCGCCGAGACCAGCCCGCATTCCGGGCAGGTCGGGTTGTCGTCGTCCAAGCCGTGCAGTTCGTACTTGCACCGGCGGCACGGACGGATCCGGACCTCGCGGGGCAGGCACCAGAAGAAGACCCCGACGACGACGACCGCGATCGCCTCGAGCGCCAGCAGCATGAGGAAGAGCTTGCCGTCGTGCCCGGTGTCCAGCAGGGTGCTGTTGGTGCTCTTGGCCCAGCGGATGGCGAGCCTGTACAGGTCCGCCGCGAGCCACAGCAGGGCCATCCCGACGCCCAACGCCAGCAGCCCGCGCCACTGCCGCCGGTGCTTGAAGCACAGGTACCACACGAACGCGGCATAAAAGAGGAAGAGGATCACGGAGCGACGGGAAGGGTCGTGCGGGGCCGGAGGCCAAAGCCACCCTAAGGTTCATCGTTGACCGGGGCTTCGGATGCGGCTCTCGCGTGTGCGAGCGTACGCCGCGACGCGATGGTTCCCTGATCGGGTGCCGACCACATGCAGGCCGTCGACGCGACATCGTTGGGCGTGGTGATCGGCGACCACTGGCTGGTGGCCTCGTTCCTCGCCGCGGACCTGCTCGTACGGGTTGCGATCGGCATCCGTGTCATCCTGCGGCGGATGCACGTGCCCCCCGCCCTGGCGTGGCTGGTCGTGCTGGTCTTCCTGCCGGTGGTCAGTCCGTTCCTGTACCTGCTCATCGGCGAGAATCGGCTCGGCGCTCGCAGGGCCCGCGTGCTCGAAACGCTCGGGCGCGAACGATTCCGCACCACGGTCGACCTGTGGCAGAGCGCGGCCGTGACCCCCGACGAGCACGATGCGTGGGCGGGTCCCATCGCCCGACTCTGCACCGCCGCCAGCGGCTTTCCGGCGATGCCCTCCAACTCGCTCGAGTTGATGGACGACGCCTCCGCCGTCCTCGAGCGCCTCGCGGCGGACATCGATCGCGCCGTCGACCATTGCCACCTGCTCTACTACATCTGGCAACCCACCGGCGGCGGGGCGATGATCGGCGAGGCGCTGATCCGCGCCGCGTTCCGAGGCGTCGCGTGTCGCGTCCTCGTCGACGCCGTGGGCAGCAAGGCCTTCCTGCGCAGCGAGCTTCGCGAGCGAATGGCGGTCGCCGGCGTGCGAATCGTCGAGGCCCTGCCCGTGAATCCCCTCCGCATGCTCTTCGCGAGGATCGACCTTCGCAACCACCGCAAGATCGCCGTCATCGACGGTCTCGCGGCCTACTGCGGCAGCCAGAATCTGACGGACGAGTCCTTCTGCGCCACTCGCAACCGCAAGGTCGGCCCCTGGCTCGACACCACCATCCGCGTGACCGGTCATGCCGTCCACCCGCTCCAGGCCATCTTCCTGCACGATTGGGTCGCCGACAGCGAGGAACTCCTCCCGGACATCGGTCGCTTCTTCCCGCCGCCGCGTCCCGACGGCGGACAGTCCATCGTGCACGTCGTGCCTTCCGGCCCTGGGCCCCAGCCCGGAACGATCCATCACGCGCTGATCGCGATGCTGCATGGAGCGAGGGAGGAGATCCTGATGACGACTCCCTACTTCGTGCCCGACGAGCCCATGAAGGCCGCGCTCGTCAACGCCGCGCTCCGGGGCGTGTCCGTCACGCTGGTGCTCCCCGACCTGCTCGACGCCCGGATCGTCGCGGCCGCCAGTCGCGCCCATTACGAGGACCTGCTCGAGGTCGGCGTCGTCATCATGCATCACGACGGCGGGCTGCTGCACGCCAAGACGGCCACGGTCGATCGAAGGCTCGCCCTCGTCACCTCCGCCAACCTCGACATGCGGAGCTTCTGGCTCAACTTCGAGGTCAGCATGTTCGTCTACGACCGAGACTTCGCCGGCATGCTGCGGTTCCTGCAGACCAAGTACGTCGGTCAGTCGCACCGCGTGCACCTCGACGAGTGGCGTCGTCGCCCCTTCTGGCGACGCCTCTCGGACAACGTCGCGCAGTTGTTCGGCCCGCTGATGTGAAGTTCCGCCCATGGCGGTCGGGCCGTCGCCCGCGACGCCTACCCTCCCCGACTTCAAGAGCAAGGAGCCGTGCGTGGAGTTTCCGAAGGGATTCGTGTGGGGGGCGGCGACATCCTCCTTTCAGATCGAGGGCGCGTGGAACGCCGACGGCAAGGGGCCGTCGGTCTGGGACATGACGTGCCACGACACCGAACACGTCCACGCCCGACACACCGGTGCCGTCGCCTGCGACCATTACCACCGCTTCCTCGACGATGTCGGTCTCATGGGCGAGATCGGCCTGCAAGCCTACCGGTTCAGCATCTCCTGGCCGCGCGTGATCCCCGAAGGCGTCGGGAGCGTCAACGCCGCCGGACTCGACTTCTACGACCGCCTCGTCGACGCCCTGCTCGCGGCCGGCATCACCCCCTGGGTGACGCTCTTCCACTGGGATACGCCCCTGGGCGTGCACCATCGCGGCAGTTGGCTCAACCGCGAGGTTCACCACTGGTTCGGCGACTACGCCGCGGCCGTCGTCGATCGACTCGGCGACCGCGTCGCCCACTGGATGACGCTCAACGAACCCCACATCTTCCTCGGGCCCGGCGAAGGGGAGGGCTTCCACCCGCCGGGCAACAAGCTCGGCCATCGCGAACGCCTCCTCGCCGCCCATCACGCGCTCATGTGTCACGGTCGCGCCGCGCAGGTCGTCCGCGCCCGCACGCGACGCGAGTGCCAAGTGGGTTGGGCGCCGATCGGTCGCGTCAAGGTGCCGTGGCATCCGGGCATCTTCGACGGCGCGGGCGGCCATGGCGAGCCCAGCGAGGCCGACGTCGAGGCCGCACGCCGTCGCCAGAACGCCGTTCCCGCAAAGGATTTCTGGAACAACGCCTGGCTGGCCGACCCCGTCATCCTCGGCCGCTACCCGGAGGATGGTCTCCGCCTGTACGGCGACGATGCGCCCCGACCGCTCCCCGGCGACATGGAACTCATCAACCAGGCAATCGACTTCTACGGGGCCAACATCTACGACGCCGAGGTCTTCCGCGCCGGACCCGACGGGCAACCCCAACACGTGCCCTTCCCCGCCGGTCATCCGCAGAACGCGTTGCGGTGGTACCTCATTCCCGAGGCGCTCTACTGGGGGCCGCGTTTCCTGTACGAACGCTACGGCAAGCCCATCTACATCACCGAAAACGGCATGACCAACCTCGACTGGGTCGATGCCGACGGACGCGTTCGCGACCCGCAACGCATCGACTACGTCCGTCGATACCTCCAGCAGTTGCGTCGGGCCGCCCTCGACGGCATCACCCGCGTCGGCGGCTACTTCCACTGGTCATTGCTCGACAACTTCGAGTGGCAATGCGGCTACCGCGAGCGGTTCGGCCTCATCCACGTCGACTTCGAGACGCTCCGCCGCACGCCCAAGGACTCGGCCCGGTGGTACGCGGGCGTCATCGCCTCCAACGGCGCGACCCTCGATTGACGGCGCGCCGCCTGCCGTGATCAGCGCCGTTCGATCACGACCGTCGCGGGGACCTTCCTGACGATCACCTCGCCCTCCGGCGATGGGGTGGCGGCGATGCCGTCGATCGAGACGCTCGCGACACCCGCCGGCGCGGGGCACGACATGATGATGCCGCCGGCCGGGACCGGCGCCGTGCCACTGATCCTGACGGTGGCGACCTTCCCCGCGGCGGAAGCGGCCACGCTGACCGTGCCGCCGTGCGTGGGCATGCCCTCGAAGGCAAGGCCGTTGCCGGCGAGCCACGCCTCCGGCACCCCCGCGAGCAGGACCAGGGAACGGTCCCGCTCGCGTTCGTGAAGCAGCATGGACCTGAACGAGTTCATGAAGTCGCTGCCGCACCAGGTGTGGGGCGAGTCGCCGATGAAGCGGGGGACCCGCTCGTCGCGCCACACGACTTCCTGCCACTGACGCCAACCCGAGGGACGCTGTTGCCGCACGTACCAGTCGAGCGCCTCGATCGCCTGCTCGCGACGCCCGAGGCGAACCAGCGACCCCACGTGACGCAACTCGTAGGGGGTGAACGCCTCGCCGCCCGCGGAGGGATCGCTCCGCCGCCGCACGAACGTCGACCAGAAGCGGTCGAAGGTCCGTTCGAGCGAGCCCGGCGGAAGCAGCGAGGTGCACTCGACCGGCCAGACCGCCACCGTCGTCGACGTGGAGTCGAAGTCGCCGAGTTCCACGCACCCCGGCACGTAGTCGATGCCGTGAACCCGCATGGTCGCGGCGATCGACGCCGCAAGATCCTTCGCGAAGGCGTCGCGGGCCTTCGTCCACGCCGCCGCGAGGTCGGCCTCGCCGATCGTCTCGGCGGCGGCGACGGCGTCCTTGTAGCCGCGGAGCGCGAAGAAGTCGTCCCAGTACGAGTGCATGGGCTTGGCCGAATACCCCTCGTGGCTGATGGATTCGGGCATGAGCCCCCGGAAGGCCTCGACGGGCACCGCGGGCTTGCCCGGTTCGCGTCGCGTTCGAGCCGAGCCCGGCTCGAACGCGGAGGTCAGCCTGGCGGCACGAAGCGACTCCATGTACTCGACGGCCTTGCGAATCCTCGGGAAGTGCGTCGACAGCACGCCGGTGTCGCCCGTGAAGCGGACATAGTTCATCACCGCGGCGACATACTGCCCCGTGCTGTCGTGCTCGTTCACCGGATCCGGACCTCGCCGATCGACCACGCACGGAATCTTCCCCGACTCGTACTGCCGCGCGCCGTACCAGTCGACAAAGTCCCTCGCGACCTCCGGGTAGCCCGCCTCGAGCATCGCCGCCGAGGTCAGGAACCCGTCGCGGATCCATGATCGCTCGTAGGTGCGGCTGCCGGGTTGGATCGCCGCCCCGTCCCTGTTGATCAACACCGCCGCCACCGTCGAACGCCACGTGTTCACGAGGGCTTGCCCCTCGCCGGGAAGCTCGATCCGCGTGCGAGCAAGCGCCGTCCGCCAGTTCGCGAGCGTCGTCTCCGCCGCCGCGTCGAGCGATCGGGCTTCGTCGGCCGTGTCCGCCGGCCGGGGATCGGGCGGCTGATCCTCGTGCAGCGGCATCGTCGTCCACCACGAACGCGAGCCGCCGGGCGCGAGGTCGAAGGCCAGGCCCGTCACCGCCGATGCCAAGCCCCGCTCATCGCTCACAGTGTCGCCCGCGCCGGGACCGCGGGCGAAGGGCGCGTTCGGTCCCGCGGCAAAGGTGCGAAGGTCGATGCGAGGCGACTCCCCGTGAAAGGTGACGCGGTGGGCCCCGTTCACGACCACGTCGCGCCCCTCGCGAGCGAGCGAGCGAATCCGTCCGGCCCCGCCCGTGATGTTCAGTTCGTGCCACGGCGGCAGCACCTGGAATGGCCGCAAGGCCAGCAGCACCCGACCCCGGATCGGCCGGTCGCTCGTGTTGGCGATCTCATGGCGGATCATCGCCGTCGACGCGCCCGCCTTGCCCGTCACCAAGGCCGTGGTCGTCAGCGTGACGGGCGGCGTCGCTCGCGCGACGCTGAACGCCGGGAGGAAGCCATCCGCCTGCGTCCGCGTCGTGCTCGCCGTGTCCCACGAGATCATTCGCGGACCATCGGGTTCATCGAGTTCGACGAACGGCTCGAGCAGGAAGCCCTGCTTCCGCAACTCCACCTGTCCATCCTCGCTGACCAGGATCTCGCGATCGTCATTCTGCGAACCCGCCACCGTCCAGTAGAGTTGCTCGCCAAGGAACGAACGAGGGAACTCGCCTCGGGGCGAGGTCGCCGCGAGATCCCGCAGCATCGCGTTGGTCGAGTCCGCGAAGGCGGGGTCCTTGATGGTCAGGGTCTGGATCCCCACGGCGCCGGAGATCCGTCGCGGCGCGAAGGTCAACTTGATGAAGCGGGTCTGCGCATCGCGGAACGCCACCAGCGTGCGATCCGGATCGATGGGCCCTTGCAGCGTCGCGACCGTCGTCCACGCGCGACCGTCGTTGGAGAGCGACGCCTCGAACCGCTCCGGCCAGTTGCCTCGCTCCCACTCGATCGCCAAGCCGCCGATCTCCCTCACGCCCCCGAGGTCCACGAGATACCACGGGTTCGGCTCGTTGGGCTCGCACTGCCACGCCGTGTGAGGGTCGTCGTCGAAGAGGTTCGCGGGGTCGTGCAGTTCGCACATCTTCGACGACGCCGTTCCCTTCGGCGAAGCGGTCGGTGTCGTTGGTTCGGGCAGCGCCGAAAGACGCACGTCGTCGAGCCAGATGGTCCCCTTGCCGCCTTCCCCCGCGGCCACCGCGAACTCAAGCACGCCGAGCCGCTGCAGCGGCCGAGCGCCGCCGCCGGGGCCCCACGCGAACGTGAAGCGTCGGCGGCGGTGGGAGAGACGAGTCCATTCCGAAGGCCACTCCATGTCCCGCGTGTTCACCCACCACACGTCGTCGCCCTCGGGCGTGGCCTCCTCGCCGTGAACCGAGCCGTCGACCAGTTTGCACTCGAGCGCGTTGGGCAGCCCCCGGCCGCGGAGTCGGAACGACAACTCGTAGTTCGCCGGCAGGTCGCGAACGAGCGGCGTGCGCACGATGAAGTATCCACCGCCCGTGATGAACTCGTAGTCGACGCGGAGACTCCCGCCCTGCGCATCGGCTCCTTGACGCTCCAAGGTGGCCGTCGCCCGCACCCCATCCGACGCAATCACGTTCCATCGTCCGGTCGAAGCGAAGGATTCCGCGAAGAAGTCTTGAGCCACGGACGGAATCGCGAGCCAGAGGCCCGTGCCGCAGGCGAGGAGCCGAGACGTGCTGTGCATGACGAGACTGTAGCGAATCGGGCGGCGGCCACGGCCTCAGCGTTCAGCAGCCGGCTTCCCAGAACCCGAAGAAGAGGCCAAGGTCCGCACCGTCCGTGCCGCCGTCGGCGTTGAGGTCGGCGTCGCCCGCCTCCCAGTCGGCGAAGAAGGCCGTGACGTCGGCTCCGTCGGTCCCGCCGTCGTCGTTCCAGTCCGAGGGGCACAAGCAGGTCGGATACGGGCCCGTCAGCGTCGCCGCCAAAACGCCCGGCATCACGATTTCGGCGAGCCCCAGCCCGCCGAGCGCCACGTCGGGCAGGCCCGCGGAATCCGGGCGATAGGCCGGATCGACGTTCGATCGGCGATACAGGATCGACGCGCCGCTCTTGAACGATTGACGCGACCCGAGCCGGTACGCGAGATACGCGCCGGCGATCTCGGGTTCGGCCTCCGTCCCCAAGCCGCCCAACGCGAGGAGCGAGGGGAACGTGCTGATGTCTCCCGGATGGTCCAGCAGCGAGTCGGCGTGGTACCCGCCCCAGATCCCCTTGGTGGTGCCCGCCGAGAAGAACGTCAAGACCGCGGGGCCGTTGTCGTCGGTCCAGGCCGCGTGGTTGAGCCGCAGGTTCAGCACGTTGGTCCGCCACCCCGGGTCGGTGCGGTAGCGGTCGATCAGCAACAGCGGATAGAGCGAAATGAACGACGCGCCGACGCTCCCGACGGCGGTGCTCGTGATGCCCCGGCCTGTCACCAGCGATCCCGAGGGCCAGACGGCTCGCGTCAGCCAGAAGTTGGCGGCGGCCGGGCCGAGCGTCGAGCCGTACGCCCCCGCCTGTTCGGCGAAGATCACGCCCTCGTGCCACCCCGAACTCGCCGAGGTGGCGTCCCGCCCTCCCTGGGCCATGCCCTTGAGATACATCCGACCGCTCGAGTCGAAGTAGCCGTCCCAGTTGGAGACCCCGCAGATGATCTCGTGCGCCGCCGCACGGATCACCGGATCGTTCGGCGCCCGTTGCGTCGCCCTCGCCGCGGCGGCCACGAGCTTCATCGTGCTCATGGTCGCGAACTCCGGATCCCAGCCCGGCTTCACGCCCCCCGTGGCCGGTGAAATCCAGTGCCTGTAGATCCCGTCGGCGTTCCGGTCGGGCCTGATGCCGTCGGCCGCGAACCCCGCGTATCGCGTGAGCACGGTCCGCACGAGATCGAGCGATCGGGCCTCGCCGGTGATGGCGTGGTCGACGAGGAGAAGCATCACCGTCCAGGCCGCGGCATCCGGCGTCGCCGGATGAAACCGCGTCGCGCCGGGCGTCACGTCGGCGTCGATGACCCAGCCCGGCGGTTCGCCGTCTGGCGAGATGAGACCCTGGGCGAACCGCACCACCTGCCGGTACTCGTCGGCCTGCCACCCCGAGCGATCGAGGCGAACGTCGCTGTCGTCGCGGATCAGCAGGCACTCGCCCGAGGTCAGTCCCAGCAGCAGTCGACCGTCGCAGGTCGCCGCGAGCCCGGATGGCGGCGTGCCGCCGCGGACGTAGGTGGTCGGCGCGAAGGTCGCGCCGCCGCGAGCCATCGCGGCGGGAACGAAGGCGAGCAGCGGCGTGTCGGACGCGGCGCCCGAGGGCACGGCGAAGGCGACGTGCATCCCCCCCTGGGCGGGACCTCCGAAGTGGTCGGACCACGCGAGCGCACGCGCGGCCGTCGCGAGCGTGCCCACGGGCGTGAAGGAGAGCGTCGACGTGGCCAGCGACGCCCGCGAGAGTTGGGTGCCCGAGGCCGCGTAGAGGGTGTTGGAAGCGCGGTCGACGCACAGGGCGGTGGTGTTCGCGGCCGAGCCGAACGTGGCGACGCCGCCCGCCACGGCGGTGGCATCGTTCATTCGCGCCCACAGCGTGGTGATCGTCGTGCCTTGCGCCACGTGAAGACGGCCCTTGAAGTGAACGGCCATCGGGCGAGGCGTCGTGTTGAAGCCGCCGAGTTCGATGCGGTGGAAGATCGAGAGTTGGTCGGCGTGGGTGTCGTATCGCAGGATGGCGTCGGCGGGCTGGCCGTCGGGCGCCGCGTTGGTGTCGCACACGCCGATGAAGAGCAGACGCCCCGAGTCGCTGAAGGCCAGCAGGCAGGGCCCGTCGGCATCGGTGTTGAAACTCATCCACGGCAGCAGCGTCGAGAGTTCGCTCCGCGTGATCGTCCGTCGCAGCGTGCCCGCCGAATCTCGGAGTTCGATGGTGTCGGTGCGGCCGTTGGCGGCGGCCGTCCAGCCGGCGAGCGACGCCGCCGAGATCGCCGAGCAGGTCGCGGGCCCGGTGTGCGGCGAGGGAGTCGTCACGGGAGCCGCGTGGGCCTGCGTGACCGCCGCGAGGATGAACGCCGCCCGACGCATGGCTGATCGTATGGGGTCGCGCTCGCCCGCCGCGTCGGCGTGCGGGCCCGAACGTCCGAGCCGCTACACTGGCCCATGCCCGAAGCCCAGCCCGACGGCACAGGCCTGATCCGTCACGATCCGTGGCTCAAGCCCTACGAGGACAGTCTGCGTCACCGCTACAGGCGGCTCGAGCAGCGGCTCCGCGAAATCGAGGTGGCCGAAGGGTCGCTCCTCGACTTCGCCAACGGCCATCGCCGCTTGGGCTTCAACCCCGGCGTGCACGACGGCGTCGAAGGTGTCTGGTACCGCGAGTGGGCTCCGGGGGCGTTGTCGTTGTCGCTGGTGGGGGCCTTTAACGGCTGGGACGAGCGGTCGCACGCGATGAAGGTCGATCGATACGGCGTCTGGTCGGTCTTCGTGTCGCCCGAGTCCTCCGCGGGACTCGAGGGATCGGCGGTCAAGGTGCGCGTGCGGTCGGCGGCGGGCGTGCAGGACCGGATCCCCGCCTACGTCCGCCGCGTCGAGTTCGATGCCGACGGGTCGAACGCCCGCGGCATCGTGCTGCTCGATCGCCCGTTCGCGTGGCGGCACGCCCGTCCGGCCCGTCCGGCGGCGCCGCGGATCTACGAGGCGCACGTGGGCATGTGCATCGAGCGAGGGGGCATCGCCACGTTCAACGACTTCCGCGAGCAGGTCCTGCCCCGGATCGCCGACGGCGGATACGACACCATCCAACTGATGGCGGTGCAGGAGCACCCGTACTACGCGAGTTTCGGGTACCACGTCAGCAACTTCTTCGCGGTCTCCTCCCGCTTCGGCACGCCCGACGACCTTCGTCGGCTCGTCGACGAGGCGCACGGGCTTGGTCTTCGCGTCGTGATGGACCTGGTGCACAGCCACAGCGTCAAGAACACCGTGGAAGGGCTCCGCGGCTTCGACGGGACCGATCACCAGTACTTCCACGCCGGCGGAAGGGGCGAGCATCCCGCGTGGGATTCGATGCTCTTCGACTACGGATCGTGGGAGGTGGCCCGCTTCCTGCTCAGCAACGTCCGGTACTGGCTCGAGGAGTACCGACTCGACGGCTTCCGCTTCGACGGCGTCACGAGCATGATGTACCTGCACCACGGCCTCGGGCAGGGCTTCCACTCCTACGACGACTACCTCCGCCACGGCATCGACGAGGACGCCGTGACCTACCTGCAACTCGCCAACATGGTGGCGCATCAGGTCGATCCCGAGTGCACGACCATCGCCGAGGACGTCTCGGGCATGGTGGGGCTCTGCCGCCCCGTCGACGAGGGCGGCATCGGCTTCGACTATCGGCTCGCCATGGGCCTGCCCGACCACTGGATCGAGTTGCTCAAGGGCCGGCGAGACGAGGATTGGCGGATGCAGGAGATGTTCCGGACGCTCTGCAATCGTCGCCACATGGAGGCGCACATCGCCTACTGCGAGAGCCACGACCAGGCCCTCGTCGGCGACAAGACGGTCGCGTTCTGGCTCATGGACAAGGAGATGTACTGGCACATGACGCGTGCCGAGCGACATCCGGCCATCGACCGCGGACTCGCCCTCCACAAGATGATCCGGCTGGTCACGTTCGCCGCCGGCGGCGAGGGCTACCTGAACTTCATGGGCAACGAGTTCGGGCATCCGGAGTGGATCGACTTCCCTCGCGAGGGCAACGGCTGGTCGTTTCACTACTGCCGCCGCCAGTGGTCGCTCGCCGACGACCCCAACCTTCGCTACGCCGGCCTTCTCGCCTTCGATCGCGCCATGCTGCGGCTCGACGCCGGGGGCAGGCTGCTCGCCGCGCCAGGCGCCGAACTGCTCGCCGTCCACGAAGAGCACAAGCTCCTCGCCTTCCGGCGAGGCGGGCTGACCTTCCTCTTCAACTGGCACCCGACCCGCTCCGAAGTCGCTTTCCGCGTCTCTTCGCCTCGGGGAACCAGGCGCATGGGTTGCCTCCTCAACACCGACGGCCCCGAGTTCGACGGATTCGCGGCCGTGGCGAGCCACCAGACGTGGCCCGTGATCGCGAGCGCCGACGGCGGATGCCACGTCGATGTCTACGTCCCGGCCAGGTCCGCGCTCGTGCTGGCGCCGATCTCCGGTTGATCGGCTTTGATTGATGGGGTTGGGCCCATCGGCGGTGGCCGATTCGTTCCGGCGGCCTCGTTCGATGCCGCCGGACCGCTCAGGCCGCCACCTCGTCATGCTTTCGGAGCGTGCCCTCGCTCGAGGCGACCACCGCCGCGGTCATGGCGTCGCCGCCGGTGTTGACCACCGTGCGGCACATGTCGAGCACGCGGTCGAGTCCCAGGATCACGGAGATGCCCTCCGTCGGCACGTTGATGCTCTGGAGCACGACGACCATCAGCACGACGCTCGCGCCCGGCACGCCCGCGGTGCCGATCGACACCAGCGTCGCGGTCAGCACGATCATCGCCTGGTCCCCGAGCGTGAGCGGGATGCCGTAGAGCTGGGCCAGGAAGACGGCGACCACCGCCTGGTAGAGCGCCGTGCCGTTCATGTTGATCGTCGCGCCCAGCGGCAGCACGAAGCTCACGATATCGTCCGGCACGCCGAGTTTCTTGGCGCACTGCATGTTGACCGCCAGCGTCGCGTTCGAGCTCGAGCTCGAGAAGGCCAGCATCTGGGCCGGCGCCATCGCGCGGAAGAAGCGGCCGAAACCGATCCGGTTGTCCCTGGGCGTCATCGCCGACAGCATCAGCGGATACAGGCCGAAGTTGATCAACGCCAGGCCGGCCACGACCGTGCCCGCGTACACCCCCAACGCCCCCAGCACGTCGACCCCCGTCGTCGCGATGATCGGGCAGATCAGCGTGAACACGGCGTACGGAGCCAGGGCCATCACGGCCTGCACGATCGCCGTGATCGCCTCCGTCAACGCCTCGCAGAGGTCGATCACCGGCTTGGCGCGGTGGCGGGGGATCACCGTCAGGGCCGCGCCCAGCACCAACGCGAATGTCACCACCTGGATCATCTGTCCCGTCGCGAGCGCCGCCATCGGATTGCTCGGAACGGTGTCGAGGAGCTGGTCCCATGCCGACATCGACTTGGCCCGCTCCTGGCCCTCGCTGGCCTTCGTGCCCGCCTCCGCCGCGTACTGGCTCGTCAGCCTCGCCTTGGACTCCTCGCCGACGTAGCTGCCGGGCTTGATCGCCCGCGACAGCCCGATCCCCACGACGATCGCCAACGCGGTGGTCGCGAGGAAGATCGCCAGCGTCTTCCCGCCGATGCGGCCGAGCTTGCGAACGTCGCCCAGACTCGCCGCCCCGGCGATCAGCGAGAAGAGCACGATCGGCACGGCGATGAACTGCAGGCAACGGATGAAGAGCCGCCCGATGAACCGGTTGGCGTCGATGGCGAGTTTCGCCGCGTGCGCCCCCGGGGTCGGTTGGTTGCCGTCGGCCGCCCCCGACGACAGGAAGGCCGCCTTGTCGTGCACGCCCATCGACGCCCAGACCTCCGGGGTCCAGAAGCGGTTGAGCAGCACGCCCACCAGCATCCCGAGTGCAAGGCTGATGACGATCTTGACGTGGATGGGCATCTTCTTCATGCAGGATTCCTGAAGGTGCGGCGACCTGAAGTGACCGCAAGTTTACCGCCCGGACGCGGGCATCGGCGGGCTGGGGGCCCACACCGCGCCGCCGTTGTCGGCGTCGCGGTCGCCCCGGATGCACGCGAGGATGATCTCGGCCACCGCTCGGGGCGCGAGGGTGTACGCCCGAGGCAGGGCTCGCTCGTCGGCCAGCTGTCGCAGCAGTTCCGTCTCGACCGCGC
This sequence comes from Phycisphaerae bacterium, assembly GCA_037139735.1. Taxonomy (GTDB): domain Bacteria; phylum Planctomycetota; class Phycisphaerae; order Phycisphaerales; family UBA1924; genus UBA2402. The sequence goes on along the minus strand of JBAXFU010000026.1, from coordinate 19,059 downwards.
CCGGCGCGACGGCGAAGGCCTTGATGCCCAGACGTGCGCCCTCGTTGGCCGCGCACCTCGCCATCAGGTGCAGCGACGCCTTCGCCGAGGCGTACGCGTACAGGTGCTCGAACGGATCGTGCACGCCCATCGTCGACACGTTCACGATCACCGCACGCGGCGGCGTTCGACCCTCCGCGACGCACCGCCGCGACCTGGCCGCGACCGCCTTCCACGCCCGCGCGATGATCGCCGCCGGTGCGACGGCGTTGGTCGCGAAGATCCGCTCGACGAGCGGGCCGTCGGTGGCCTCGATGTTGGCGACCGGCGACCACCCCGCGTTGTTGACCACCGCGTCGATCGGCCCGCCCCACGCCTGGGCCGCGTCGACGAGCCGCTCGGCCGCCGCCGCGGATTCAAGGTCGCACGGCGCGATCAGCGACGGGCCGTCGAGCAGGGCGGCCGTTTCCTTCAGCCGCTCCTCGCGCCGTCCCGCCAGCACGCACCGCCATCCCGCAGCCGACAGCAGCAGCGACACCTCGCGGCCGATGCCGCTCCCCGCGCCCGTGACCAAGGCGAGCGGCCGTTCGACGAACCCTTCAGTCATGGCGAAGCTCCCGTGATTCAAGCCACGCCGCGACATCCGCCGGCGTGTTGAGGTTGACGGTCGTGTTCGGATCGTCCGGCGTCTCCACCGGCGTCGTGCAGCCGCGGATCAACTCGTCCAGCCTCGTCTCGCGATCGTGCGTCGCGCCGACGAGATGACGCTCGATCCACGTCGGCGAGAGACACACCGGATGCCCCCGCGCAGGCGTGCGCGTCGGCACGGCCGCGCCCTCGCCCGCGGCATCCTCGAGCGCCCTGAACGTCCCCGCCAGCGGACACGGCACGTCCACCGGCAACACGTGCACGAACGCCTGTCGGCCGCGGAGCGCGCCGATCCCTCGCAGCAGCGACTCGAACATCGGGGCCGAACCGTCCGCCACCACGCAGTCGCGCGGCGCCACGGAGATGCCCTCGAAGCCCTCCAGCACCCGCTCGTTCACGACCCACAGCGACCGCATCCCCGTGCCGTGCAACGCCCCCGCCTGCCACAGCCACCACGGCTTGCCGCCCACGCTCATCAAGGCCTTGGGCCCGCCCATGCGCCGTCCAAGGCCCGCCGCGAGCACCAGGCAGATCGAAGGGAATGTTCGACGCGCGTTCGACATCTCGCTCGCTCACAGCCGCGGAAGGGTGGCGGCCACCTGGAGCAACTGCGCCGCGATCGACACCGCCACCAGCCGCGGCTCCTTGCCGCAGTCGCCCACCCCGATGGGACAGTGCACCCCCTGCACGACCTCCGGCGAGACGCCCGCCGCCGCCAGTCGCCCGAAGAGACACGCCCGCTTGCTGCGGCTGCCGATCAGTCCCGTGAACGCCGGCGGCGACTCCAGCAGCCGACGCAGCAGCTCGAAGTCCGTGTCGTGCGAACAGGTCATCACGACCGCGGCCGTCGACGCCGGCGCCCGGCGGCAGAGCGACACGGCCTCGTCCCACGCGAGGACGCGCCGTGCCGCCGGAAATCGCTCCGACGCGTTCCACTCCGGGCGGTCGTCGGCGACCACGACGTCATGCCCCGCCGGCGCCAGGAGGTGGACGAGTTCCCGCGAGACGTGCCCGGCGCCGAAGATCACGATGCGGCGCGAAGGCCCGTGATACTCGAAGAAGACCTCCATCACGCCCCCGCAGCACTGGTCGGCGTCGGCGCCCAGGACGTAACGCTCGAGGCCGCAAGAGCGACGCTCGAAGTGGCCGCGGGCGGCGTCGAGGGCGAGGAGTTCGAACTGCCCGCCGCCCACCGTGCCGACCAGTTCCCCCTCCGGCGAGGCGTCCGGCCTCCAGATCATCTTCGCGCCCGCGTTTCGCGGTGTGCTTCCCTTGGCGGCGACCACGGTCGCCAGCACGAAGGGGCGGCCCTCATCCCCCATGCGGGCGGCGGCGAGCAGGATGTCGAGGTCGCTGGGCACGGCGGATGGTACGGGCAAGGCCGCTCCATGGCCCGCGAGGCGAATCGCGGGGCGTTGATCCCCCGCCCGGGCGACCCGCGAACGGGGCATTCGAGACGGGCGTGAACAGGGGGTCGCTTTTCGTGATCGTCCGCGGGCGTCGTCGATAGGTGTGCTGCCGGCGAGACGCGTGTCACGAACGGCTTCGGAGTGTGGAACATTCCGGGTGTGGACTGGTGGAAGAACGTCATCCCTTATTGAGCTGGAGGCTCGCACAATGAACACTGAGACCCGCGACAACAACACGACCATCCTCGGCAACGGCGCCTTCTTCAAGGGCGAGCTGACCCTCAAGGGTCCCGCGCAGATCTTCGGCACCATCGAGGGCCAGATCTCCTCGGAGGGCCAGGTCCAGATCGCCAACGGCGCCGACTGCAACGCCCGCGTCGAGGCCGCCACGATCATCGTCGACGGCGACGTCGACGGCGACCTGATCGCCCGCGAACGCCTCCAGCTGACCGGCAAGGCCGTCGTCAAGGGCGACATCGCCGCCGCCGCGCTCATCGTCGCCGAGGGCGCGACCTTCACGGGTCACGTCGCCGTCGGCCCCGAGGCCATCATGGCCGCGGACCGCAAGCGCACCGCCCAGTACGAGACCAAGCCCGCCAAGAACAACGAGTGGTCCTCCAGCGAGAGCAACCAGACCGACTGGGCCTCCCGCGCGGTGAACGCCGCCTGAGTCAGCGCCGACCACATCCGGATCAGCACACGCGAACGCGGCTCCCTTGAGCCGCGTTCGCGTGCACGATGGAGTCATCACCCATGGCCGCATCCGTTCCGCTCCGAAGGGTCCTCTGCTACCACTGCGGCAAGGTCATTCTCGTTCCGACCAACGCCCGCACGGCGAGCTGCTCCCTCTGCTACAAGGGTGTCATCCTTGACGACCTCGCCGTTCGGGAGACGCACAGCTACGTCGGCAAGCTCGTGACCTGCGGCAAGGTCACCATCGGCGAGAAGGCCCGCACCATCACCAAGACCGTCGAGGCCGGACTGGCCGTCGAGATCGCGGGATTCCTCGACGCCAAGGTCAGCTGCGGGGGCACCGTTCACATCGGTCCAAACGCCCGCGTCAAGGGTGATTGTGAGGCCCGCACCCTCGTCATCGAGGAGGGCGCGCTCATCGACGGCGGATTCTTCCGCATCGGTCCCGGCGCCAAGGTGCAGTCCCAGCCGCCGGCCCCCGCGCCGCCCGCCTCGCACGCCGCCGCGTGATCGACGACGACGCTTCCCCCATGCAAACGGCCGCCGCGACTTCGCGACGGCCGTGTTTCATTTGAATGCCTCGAATGGCGACGCAGACCCGCTCAGGCCCGCATCGCGTTCGCCACCTTCGCCAGCGACGCCTCGACCACGGTGAAGTGCTCGTCCGTCAGGTCGTGATGCATCGGCAACGCGAAGACGCGGTTCTTGAGCGACGCGGCCACCGGCGTGTCCTTGCGGTCCCACTTGGCCAGGGCCGGCTGCTCGGGGAGCGACCGCGGGTAGTGGACGGCGGTGGGGACCCCTTCGGCCTTGAGCGCGTTGCAGAAGGCGTCTCGCGTGCAGCGGAACGCCGCGGGGTCGAACTGCGCCACGTACAGGTGATAGACCGGCACGGCCCCCGGCGTGGTCTGCGGCGACGAAAGGCCCGGAATGCGGCCGATGATCGCGTCGTAGCGAGCGGCGTTGCGGCGACGCTGCTCCGTCTGGTCCGCGAGGCGATCCAGCCGCGAAAGGCCGATGGCGCCCGCCATGTCGTTCATCCGGTAGTTGTACCCGACGACCTCGTGGAGGTACTTGTCCGTCTCGCCGTGGGAGCGAAGCAGCCCGATCGTGCGGGCCAACGCATCGTCGTTGCAGGTGACCAGGCCGCCCTCGCCGGTGGCCAGGTTCTTGGTCGCGTACAGCGAATACGTCACCACGTCGCCGAAGGCGCCAAGGCCCTTGCCCTTGTACGTCGCCAGGTGGGCCTGCGCCGCGTCGTAGATCACCTTGAGCCCGTGCTTGGAGGCCAGGCCCTGCACGGCATCGATGTCGACCGGGCACCCGTAGAGGTGCGTGGCGGCGATCGCCCGCGTCCGGGGCGTGACCTTGCGGGCCGCGTCGGCCATGTCGATCTGGAACGTGCCGGGAATGGCGTCCACGAAGACCGGAACGCCGCCGCGGGCCACCACCATCGACACGGTGGCGATGTAGCTCCACGCCGGCACCAGCACCTCGTCGCCGCAGGCGAAGAGGGGCTCGTAGGCCAGTTGCAACGCGACCGTGCCGTTCGCGCACGTCATCGCGTGGCGGGCGTCGGTCTGCTTCGCCCAGCGGGACTCCAGTTCGGCGCACTTGGTCGCCGCCCGCAGCATCCCCGACTTGAGCACCGTCAACACGGCGTTGATGTCCGACTCGGTCATGGCCGTCGACATGAACGGAACGGCCTTGGCCGACACCGGGGTGCCTCCATCGATGGCGAGGGTGGTGGCGGGGGCGGCGGCAGTGGCGGTCGTCAAGACTGAACTCCTGGGAGACGGGGCTCGGCGTCCGGTCACGCTGGCGGCTCGACGAGGGGTGCAAGGATATGCGACCGCAACCTCCCGCCGCCGCCGACGCGGACGCATCCGAATGCATGGCGAACGGCCAACGTGGTGCGACCAACCCCCAAACCGCCCGCATCCCGCTTCCGTATAGTCAGGCATGTCATTGAAGCGCAAGACGTGGTCGGTCGCCCTCATCCCGCTGGTGGCGGCGGGCACGGTGGTCGCGCCGTGGGTCGTCGCCGCGGAATCCCAGCCCTCCGACCGCCCGCCGGCCAGAGCCGCCGCCGGTTCCGCCAGAGGGCTCGATCCCTCCCTGATCACGGCCTTTTCGACCATCAAGGCGGTCACCCGGCCCAGCCGCGACGCCGTCATGGGCTTCACCGTCCCCACCAAGATCACCGACATCGTGGTCCGGGGCGGGCAGGACGTCGCCAAGGGCCAGGTCATCGTGCAGGGCGACGAAGCCGAGGACCGCGCCTTGCTCCGCCTTCAGAAGGTGCGAGCCGAGACCGACCTTCCCGTGGCCAGGGCCCGAAAGCAGATGGAACTCGCCGAGACCGAGTACCGCATCCAGCAGGAGGTCCGCGCCGGCGGCGGTTCCTCCGACCAGCAGCTCGAGCGTGCGAGACTGGCCTTCGAGGTCGCCAAGATCGACGTCTCCAAGGCGCAAATGGAGCAGACCCAGGAGGTCATCCAGGTCGATCGTCTCGAGTCGCGCGTCCAGAAGTTCCGCATCGAGGCCCCGTTCGACGGCATCGTCGACAACGTGATGCTCGACGTGGGCCACTCGGCCTCCGAAAATGACAAGGTGGTCCGGGTCGTCAACGTCGACAACCTCTGGATCGACGCGCCCGCGCCGACGCAGGACGCCGTGACGCTGTCGTTGAAGGTGGGGGACAAGGCCTGGGTCCTCTTCGACATGGCCGGTTCGCCCATCGTCCGCGAGGCCAAGGTCATCGAGTCCGCGCCCACCGCCGACGCCGCCAGCCGCACCCGCCGCGTGCGGGTCGAAGTGGCCAATCCCAAGGGCCCCGAACGCCTGCTGGCCGGCGAGCCGGCCTACGTGCGGTTCACCGCGCCTTCCGAGGAGTTCCGCAGGATGCTCGAGGCCGCCAAGGTCGCAAGGCAGTGAGCCCGCCTCGCCCAGGAGCGTGGAAGAGGAGCCAGTCAGCATGATCGAACTCTCCAACCTCAAGACGCCCGCATGGCAGAGGATCGTCGCGGAACTCTCCGCGCCCGCGGCTGACGACCGGCTCTTCCTCGTGCGCCTCACCTCGGTGCTCGGGCAGGTCTCCGGCGCAAGGCAGGCGGTCTTCTTCCAGGTTCCGCCGCCCACCAGCGAGTCGCCCGCCGGGCCCGAGCCGCGTGCGGCGATGGTCTGGCCCCTCCCGCCCGACGTGGTCGACGCGGAAGGCCGCACCCGCCTGCCGCTCGACGAACTGGTCAATCCGGCCCGCGTCGATGAACGCGCCGTGGAGCGGTTCGCCGAACTCAAGTCGGCCGCCAGGGCCGCGGCGACGACCGGGCAGAGCAGCGTCTTCTCGCTCGACGCCGAGGACCAGATGTACGACCCCAGCGGCGGTCGGGGCCACGTCATGGCCGTGCCGCTGGCGTCGGGCATGGTCGGCGAGTCGCCCTCGCAGCCGCTGTTGGGGGTGGTGGCGATGCTCGTCGACGGACGCTCCCGCCAGGCGCTGCAGACGACCCTGGCCATGGCCGAGGTGCTTTCGGGCTACGTGTACTCGCACGCGGCGCAGCGATCGCTTCGACAGGTCAGGTCCTCCTCCGCCGCGCTCGACCTGGCCGCCAGGCTCCTGTCCACCGTCAACCAGTCGCCGACGTTCAAGGGGTGCTGCCTCCAGTTCGCCAACGACCTGTGCCGCCACCTGTCGGTCGATCGCGTTGCGATGGGCTGGGTGCACGGCGCGGGGAGCAACGTCGACGTGCAACGCGGCGCGGGCGTGGGTCGACGCGAGGTCCGCATGGTCTCGATGAGCGACACCGAGAACCTCGATCGTCGCATGGCGATGGTCCAGAAGATCGAGCACGCCATGGAGGAGTGCCTCGATCAGGAGCAGACGGTGCTCTTCCCGCCGCCCGCGGCCGTCGGCCAGGGGGCCGATGTCGTCCTCTCGCAGGCCGTGACGATGGCGCACCGCGAACTGGGCGCGGCCGACGCGAAGCTGCGGGTCGCCTCCTTCCCGCTGCGAGTCGGCGATTCCAAGGGCGACCGCATCGTCGGCATCGTCACCGTCGAGTCGAGCGGCGACGGCGCGATCGACCTCGCCGGCGTCGAGTTGATCCAGGCGACGCTCGACCTGGTGTCGCCCGTGCTCGCCGTGCGTCACAGCGACGCCCGGCCCATCCCCGCCAGGATGTGGGACGCCTCCCTCAAGGCCGCGGCGTGGGCCGTCGGGCACCGTCACACCGCCTGGAAGGTCGCCGGCGTGGCGGCCATGGCGGCCACGTGCTTCCTCTTCCTTTTCTCGACGACCTATCGCATCGGCGCGCCGGCCGAACTCCAGCCTCGGGAGCGACGCACCATCTCGACCCCCTTCGACGGACGCATCGCGATGCTCGGCGAGGGCGTCGAGCCCGGGAAGAAGGTCGAGGCGGGGAGCCTGCTCGTCGAGTTCGACACGACGGAGATGCGGCTGGGCGCACTCGAGTCGCAAAGTCAGGTGATCCAGTACGAGAAGGAGGCCGACGAGCTCCTTCGCACCGGCAAGATCGGCGAGGCCCAGCAGGCCAAGGCCAAGTCCGAGCAGGCGGGCGCCAAGAGCCGCCTGCTCGCGCACCAGATCGAACGCAGCCGCGTGACCGCCCCCATCGCGGGCGTGATCACCTCGGGCGATCTCAAGGACAAGATCGGCGCATCGGTCAAGCTCGGCGACAAGCTCTTCGACCTCGCCGATCTCTCCGACATGGTGGTGGTCGCCAAGGTCGATGATCGCGACATCACGCTCATCGCCCCCGGCCAGACCGGCGAGGTGAGCCCCAAGAGCGATCCGAGCCTGGCCGTGCCCTTCACCGTCGAACGCATCGTGCCCCTCGCCAAGGCCGAGGAGGGCCACAACGCCTTCGAGGTGCACTGCCGCCTCGAGCGGACGCCCGCGTGGTTCCGCCCCGGCATGGAGGGGCAGGCGAAGTTCAACGGACCCACTCGCACCCTGGCCTCAATCGCGAGCAGGCGAGTGCTCGACACCCTCCGCGTCTGGCTGTGGTGGTGACCGGTCCCCTCAGCCCTCCCTGGATCAGACGACGATGTCAGAACGATCGACCTTCTCCCCCTTCTGGCACCGTGTCCGCGCGATGAAGCCGCGGCTGCGGCCGCACGTGCAGGTCACCCGCCAGTTCCACCGCGGACGCCGGTGGCACGTCGTTCACGATCCCTCCTCCAACTCGTACTTCCGTCTCAGCCCCGTCGGCCACGAGTTCGTCGGTCTCTTCGACGGCAAGCGCACCATCGAGGAGATCTGGCAGCTCGGCCTCGCCCGTCACGGCGACGACGCCCTCACCCAGAACGAGGTCATCCAACTCCTCTCCCAGCTCCACTCGGGCAACCTGATGGCCGGCGACTCCACCCCCGAGACCGAGCAACTCCTCGGCCGCGGACGCGAGCGGCTCCAGCGCAAGGCCGTGCAGCAGGCCATCGGCCTGATGTACTTCAAGGTCCGTCTCTTCAATCCCGACCACATCCTCGCGTGGATCGAGCCCGTGCTGCGGCCCCTCCTGGGCCGCGTGGGGTTCGTGCTCTGGTGCCTCTGGGTCGGTGCGGGCCTCATCGCCGTCCTGCCCCACATGGACGAGCTCAAGGGCGGCTTCGACGCGGCGATCGCCCCCGCCAACTGGCCGCTCATCATGGGCGTCTTTGTGCTCCTCAAGCTCTGGCACGAACTCGGTCACGGCGTCATCTGCAAGCGGTTCGGCGGGCAGGTTCCCGAGTTCGGCGCCATGATGCTCGTCCTCGTGCCCGCCCCCTTCGTCGACGCCTCCGCCGCGTGGACGTTCGAGAGCAAGTGGCGACGGATGGCGGTGGGGGCCGGAGGCATGATCTTCGAGCTCGCCGCCGCGGCCCTCGCGGCCTTCGTCTGGCTCAACACCGGGCCCGGCGACGTGCTCCACCAGGTCTCCTACAACGCGATGCTCACCGCGAGCGTCTCCACCGTCCTCTTCAACGCCAATCCGCTCATGCGGTTCGACGGGTACTACATCCTCAGCGACCTGCTCGAGATCCCCAACCTCCAGCAACGCTCCTTCGGGATGCTCAAGTTCCTGATGCAGCGCCACGTCTACAGGGTCCGCGACGCCGTGCCCCCGACCTCCGATCCCGGCGAGGCCCTGCACCTCCTCTGGTACGGCATCGGCTCGGGCATCTACCGCGTCGTCCTCTTCATCTCGATCACCCTCTACCTCGTCGGCGAGCTCTTCGCCATCGGCGTCTTCCTCGCCGCGTGGACGGCGGCCATGTGGTTCATCCTGCCCGTCGGGCAGTTCGTCCACTGGCTCGCCACCGACGCCAAGCTCGCCACGATGCGAGGACGGGCAATCGTCACCAGCCTCGTCATCGTCGCCGCCGCCGCCGCGATCGTCGGCGCGGTGCCGATGCCCGACCACCGCCGAGCCGTCGGCGTGATCGAGAGCCAATGGCAGTCGGGCGTCTACTTCCGCGTCAACGCCTTCGTTCGCGAGGTGCACGTCACGCCGGGCCAACGCGTCAAGGCCGGCGATCCCATGCTGACCTGCGAGAGCGACCAGCTCGAGGCGCAGATCGACATGCTCGCGGCCCAGATCAACGAGGCCTCCGCCAGGGAGCGGGAAGCCCGCATCTCGAGCGAGGCCGCCGCGCAGGTGGCCGCCAGCTTCGTCCAGACCATGCAGGAACAGCTCGACCACCTCCTCGAGAAGCGGCGGCAACTCCGCGTGCTCGCGCCCCGCGACGGCGTGGTCGTCGGGCCCGACCTCGAGTCCTTCATCGGTCGATTCGTGCGAGAGGGCGAGGCCGCCTGCGCGGTCGTCGAACCCCAACGTCTCCGCGCCGTCGCCACGCTGACCCAGCGAGAGGCCTGGATCTACGAACTCGACCCCGCGGGCTACTCCGTCGAGATCCGTCGCGCCTCCGACCCCGCCACCGTCATCCCCGCCACGTTCGAACGCACCAGCGGCGCTGGCGACCGCGAACTGCCCCACCCCGCCCTGGGCTTCGCCGGCGGCGGCACCTTCGAGACCAAGCCCGGCGACCAGTCCGGCGTCATGGCCAAGAGCCCCGTCCTCAAGGCCTACTTCCGTCCCGCCGACGAATCCCGCGGCACGACCTTCGCCGCCGCCTCCGGCGCCGGCGCCATGCCCGGCGAACGCGTTCACTTCCGTTTCACCCTCCCCTCCCGCCCGTGGCTCGTGCAGTGGATCGACGCGCTCCGCAAGACGCTCCAAGGCCGCGCCCGCCTCTGATCCGCACCGTCACGTCTCGCCACCACGCACCCCATGTCGCAGGCGATCACCCAGTACACCTCCCTGTACGAGTCGCTCCGGAGCCGGCGGCTTCGCCCCGAACTCCCCAAGGGACTCGACATGGCCGTGTCGCGGGTGCGCACCTTCCTGGGCCACCGCGCCCACGCGCTGCCCCATCTGCTCCGCCAGGCCCGCGAGACCGACCTGCTCGCCCCCGAGTTTCGCGGCATGTCCGAAGCCGCCCTCGACGACACCGTGACCCGCGTGCGGGAGGACTTCCTCCGCGGCCGCGAAAGTACCCAGACCGTCTGCCGCGCACTCGCCGCCACCCGCGAGGTGGCGCGTCGAATCACCGGCGAGGAGGCCTACATCGTTCAGTTGGCCGGCGCGCTGGGGCTCTACCACGGCCGCGTCGTCGAGATGCTCACCGGCGAAGGCAAGACCCTCACCGGATCGATCGCCGCCCCCCTCATCGCGTGGCGACGCCGCCATCTCCACGTCCTGACCGTCAACGACTACCTCGCCGCCCGCGACGCGCTCGGACGACGCGAGATCTTCGCCCGTTGCCGCTGTAGCGTCGGCGCGGTGGTGCAGGAGACCGAGCAGGCCGAGCGATTCGAGCTCTATTCCCGCCACATCGTCTACTGCACGCCCAAGCAGATCGTCGCCGACTACCTCCGCGACCAGATTCGCATGGGCCGCCACACCACGCCCTGGGCCGCCCGCGGCCTCTTCGCCGCCACCGGCGCCGACGGCGAACAGGGCCCCATGGTGCCGGGCCTTCAGGCCGCCATGGTCGACGAGGCCGACGCCGTGCTCATCGACGAAGGCGTCGTGCCCCTCATCATCGCCCGCTCGAGGCGTGAGGACGACATGGCGGGCGTCTACCGAGAGGCCGCCCAACTGGCCGCCCAACTCGACGAAGGCCCCGACTACGTCATCGAGCCCGTCCTGCGACGGTGCGACCTCCGACGCCGCGGCGTCGATCGGCTGCGCCACATGGTCGCGCTCGTCCTCGGCCGCGGAGGCTCGGCCATCTGGCGCGCCCAGCGCCGAGGCGAGGAACTCGTCCGCCAAGCCCTGGTCGCCCGCCACTGCTACGTCCACCAGCAGCACTATCAGATCGTCGAGGGCAAGATCGTCATCGTCGACGAATACACCGGCCGCTTCCTGCCGGATCGGTCGTGGGAGCACGGCCTTCACCAGGCCGTCGAGGCCAAGGAGGGACTCGACGTCACCGCCGACCGCGAGACCCTCGCCCGCCTGAGTTTCCAGCGCTACTTCCGCACCTACCCATTCCTCTGCGGCATGACCGGCACCGCCGCCGACGCCACCGGCGAGATCGAAGCCGTCTACGGCCGCCCCGTCACCGTCATCCCCCCCAATCGCCCCGTCATCCGACAGGCGATGCCCATCCGAGTCTTCCGCACCCAGCGCGACAAGTGGGCCGCCATCGTCGACGCCATCGAGGCCATCCATCGGCAGGGACGGCCCATCCTCGCCGGCACCAGGTCCATCGCCGCCTCCGAACTGCTCAGCCGCCTCCTCGAGGCCCGCGGCCTGCCCCATCAAGTCCTGAACGCCAACTTCGACAAGGACGAGGCCGACCTCATTGCCCGCGCCGGGCAGGGCGGCTCCGCGTCCGCTCCCGCCGCCATCACGGTCGCCACCAACATGGCCGGCCGCGGCACCGACATCAAGCTCGATGTCGCCGCCCGCCGTGCCGGCGGCCTGCACGTCCTGCTCACCGAAATGCACGGGGCCAAACGCATCGACCGCCAGTTCATCGGCCGCGCCGGCCGACAGGGCGACCCCGGCTCCTCGCAGGTCTTCGTCTCCCTCGAGGACGAACTCGTCACCAAGCACGCACGGTGGACCGCACGTCTCCTCAAGGAACGGCCCGGTCCCGGCGAGTTCGCCTCCACCCGGCTGCTCGCCAGGCTCTTCCGCGCGGCGCAGCGAAGGTCCGAGGCCAGGGATCGATCCAATCGTGCCGGCGTCCTCCGGCAGGACGACTGGATCGACAAGTACCTCCCCGGCGTCGGGTGACGTCCTCCTATGCTCGTCGCGTGAGCCGCCCCGAGTCCACGACCGCCGACTTCTACGCCGACCCCGAGATCTACGACGTGTTGCACGCGCCCGGCACGCGCGACGACGTGAGTGCGCTGCTGCGGATGGTCCGCCGCCTGATTCCAGGCCGCAGACCGCTCCGACTGCTCGAGCCGGCGTGCGGCAGCGGGCGGTTCGTGCTCGAACTCGCCTCCCGCGGCCATGCCTGCACCGGATTCGATCTCTCGCCCGTCATGGTGAACTACGCCAAGGCCCGGGCCAGACAACACGGCCTCGCAAGCGCCGCGCGTTTCTTCGCCGGCGACATGCGGACCTTCGCCCAAGGGCGTCGGCTCGGCCGCTTCGACGCCGCGTTCAACCTCATCAACTCCATCAGGCACCTTTCGTCCGACATCGCGATGATCGACCACCTGCGGCAGGTTCGCTCGGTGCTGCGTCCGGGCGGCGTCTACCTCGTGGGACTCTCGCTGTGCGCCTACGGATTCGAGTCGGAGACCGAGGACGTCTGGCGAGGCCGTCGCGGGCCCCTGTCGGTCTCGCAGGTCGTCCAGTACCTGCCGCCGCCCGGACGCCGCGGGCGAGCCCGCGACGAACGCGTCGTCAGCCACATGACGGTGACGCGTCGCGGACATCCGTCGGTGCACGTCGATTCGACGTACTCGCTGCGGGGCTACAGCCTCGCGCAATGGCGGATGGTGACGGCCCGCGCCGGGATGGCCCCGGTCGCGTGTCTCGCGAGCGACGGGCGTCGCGAATGCGAGCCCGCGGAACCCGGGTACTTCGTCTTCGCGCTCAGCGCGGCTCGATGAGCACCGACCGCGTGAGCTGCGAGTCGTTGCCCGGATCGCCCACCGTGACCACCACGCGCTGGCCCTCGATGTTCTTCGCGGCGTTGCGATAGGTGAAGCGGCGGATGGTCTGCGTGCCCGGCGAGAGGTTCGAGATGCTCGCCTTCGAGCGAGGCATGTTGGGCGCATAGGCCGTCAGGGCCAGCGTTCGGTTCTTCGCCCCGGTGTTGGTCACCGTCGCCTCGATCAGCAGGTCCTGCCCGGAATCGCCGCGGAAGAAGGTCGCCAGCTCGAGACTCAGGTCCGCCAGGCCGATGGTCACTCGCCGGGTCACCTCGAACCGCTTGTACGGCTTGTCGGAGGCGATGTTGACCTCCATCACGAAGTCCTTCGCGCCCATCTCCTCCGCCGGGCTGAACGACACGCCGAATGGCAATCGCGACGTCTGGCCGCTCCCCACCGACACGTTGAAGTTGCGGGGCGAGACTCGCCATCCGCGGGAACGGCTCGAGGAGTCCGTTCCGCCCGGACGCAGCAGGCGGATCGTTCCCGTGATGCCCGTCGCCCACGGATTCGCGACGACCAGTTCCATCTCGTGCAACTGGTTGTTGCACTCGAGCAGCGTCGGCGTCAGCGACAGCCCCGCCAGGAATCGAGTGAGGTCGATGTCGATGCCCTCGATGAAGACCGGCTCGTACGCCGCCTGCACCACGACCTCCTCGCCCCCCAGTTCCGTGCGAACGTGCGTCGCCGGGCGGCTGTTGCCGAACATGTCGACGATCCGGATGTCCCCCTGGCCCAAGGGCGATTGCAGCACCGCGTCGGCCGGCGGGCACGAGTCGTTCCAGAGAACGAGCGCGCCGCCCCGGGCGGCCGCCGTCGGCGTCGCCGGAATCAGCATCAGGCACGTCACGCCCGGCGACACGGGAAAGCTCCCCGCGACGCGTCGACCCGCGAGCCGGTTCGCCGCGTTGGCCCATGCCGCGGCCTCGACGCTGGGCGCGATCCTCGCCACCCGGCCCCGCTCCACCGTCCACGGCTGTTCGATGTCGAGCCGCACGCGATCGCCGCGGCCCGCGCTCCCGCGCGATGACTCCCAGAACGTCACGATCCGCTTGACGCATTCCGCCGCGGCGATGTGCCGGCCGTACTCCTCGACCGGCAACGCCGGCAGCACCAGCGACGTCGGGGGCGAAAGCTCTCGCCCCTCGTCCACCGTCTGCATGAAGGTTCGGATCTGGCCCGACGTCGACGTCGGGTCCGCCACGATCGTCATGCCCACCTCGGGCGTCATCGGGCCCGGCAGCAGACTGGCCGCCATCGAGACCGGCAGCACCACGCGTGCGCCGGACACCAGCGTCGCCAACTCCTTGCGAAGCTTGAGGCCGCCCGTCACCAGCGAGGGCGATGCGTCGATGCCGAAGGCGTCGGTGAATCGCCCCACCTGCCAGTTGCCCAGGCGTTCGCCGTACCGGTCAAGCATCGCCGCCGCATAAGGCATCCAGACCGCCGACTCCGAGGAGACGAACGACCAGGCGTCCTGCGTCGAGATGTGCAGCGTGTTCGCGACCATCTCCGGCACCGGGCCCAGCACCATCGTGACGTGGCAACTCTCCGCCATCAGACGGTCGATCGTGCGCGTCAGCGCCTTGCCGTGATGGGCGACCGTCTGCGGGGTGAGCGACGGGTGAAGGATCGGCAACGCGGCGTGCCGGGCGCCCAGCCGCGAAATCGCGTCCGGCAGCAGGACCACCGCGTCGTCGCCGCCGTCGTGCAACGCCAGGCCGAACGCCGAGAGGTCCGACTCGATCGCCGCCCGCACCGGATCCTCCTCCGTCTGCGAGTTCAGTCGCTCCATCGGCGTTCGCATGATCCAGACGAAGTCCACGTACGACCCGCCCACCCGCTGCGTCCCCGACATCACGTCCATCACGCACCGGTACCAGCCGTACCCCGGAACCTTGGGGTGCCACGCCGCGTCGATCAGCCCCGAACTCACCGGCAGTGAATGGCTGTCCAGCAGCGAGCCGTCGGCCGAGAAGAGCCGAAGTTCGGCCATCAGGTCCTCGCCCGTCAGGTCGCGGACCCTCGTGTAGATCATCGGCACGTCGCGTGCAAGCAGGATGTTCGAGGGCGACGAGGTGCTCAGTTCCACCCGCGGCGGCTGGCTCACCTCGATGTTGTCGAAGAACGCCGAACCCCCGAGGTCCTCCGGCCAGATCTGGTGAGGTCCCAGCGCCGGCTGCGAATAGTCCTGCGCCTGCAGCACCAGCAGTTCCAGTTGCATGTACGCCGCGCCCGACACCCCGCCCGGCACCCGCACCGCGAGATTCGCCCACTCGTTCTCCGATCGCATCGGAGGCGACCGGAACTCGCCGCCCGCGACCGGCTTGCCCGATTGGTCCAGCAGCCGCGCCACCATGAACGCCGCCGCGTTCGTCAGGCCGCGCGTCATGACGTCCCCGCTCACCACGTAGTCCGCGTCCTCGAAGACCGGCACCACGCCCGGGCTGAGCATCATGCTCGTGCTCCCGCCGCGAGTGGGCAACTCCACGCTCCCCTCGCCGTAGCGGGCGATGCCGCCCTCCGAGCGATACGACAGCCGCGCCGCGTTCCACTCGGGGAACCGCTCCCGGGCGATCCCCATGTGCGAGTCTCGCGAGCGATACCAGTGCCGCGGCACCTCGCCGGGGTTGGTCTCGTGCTCCTCGAAGTCGAATGCCGCCACCAGACGTCCGGCCGCCGCGGGACGCTTGATGCCCGGGTCTTCCGGAGCCGCCGCTTCTTGCGCCGACGTGACGCTCGGGCCGGCGGCCAGCGCCAAGAGTGACCACCCCGCCAGGGCGATGCGTGGGAGACGAACGCGTGTCATCGTCTCCAAGTATCGGCCGAGCCGCGTGCCGAGCCGCGCCCCGCGGCCCCCCGTCGCTCGCCCAGGCCCCCTCGCTCGGGGAGGCGGCGCCGCAGATGGCTCCCCGACCCGACCCGACCAGTCCCGATCCGCGATCAGCCCCGCGTCCGCTCGAACTCCCGCATGAAGTCCGCCAAGGCCTTGCACCCCTCGCGGGGCATCGCGTTGTAGATGCTCGCACGCATCCCGCCCGTCGCGCGGTGCCCCTTCAGGTTGTCCATCCCCTGCCCAAGCGCCTCGGCCACGAACTCGTTGTCGAGTTCCGGGGTCGGCGTCCGGAAGGTCACGTTCATCAGGCTGCGGCTGTCGACCCGGGCGTGGCCGCGGTAGAACGTCGAACCGTCCAGCACGTCGTAGAGCAGGCTCGCCTTCTCCACGTTCCTCGCATGCAGGGCCGCCAGCCCCCCTTGCTTGATGATCCACTTGAAGACCAGCCCGCTCATGTGGATCGGGAAGACCGGCGGCGTGTTGTGACGGCTTTCCTCCCTGGCCATCACGCGGTACTGCAGCATCAGCGGCAACTCCCGCGGGTTGCGGCTCAGCAGGTCGTCGCGGATGATCACCAGCGACACCCCCGCGATCCCCACGTTCTTCTGCGCGCCCGCGTACACCACGCCGAACTTCCGCACGTCGAACGGGCGGCTGTAGATGTCGCTGCACATGTCGCACGCCAGGAACGATCCCTCCGGAATCCGCGGCAGGCGGATCGAGCCGTCCGCGTGACGCCACTGCGTCCCGTAGATCGTGTTGTTGCTGCACATGTGCACGTACGTCGGACGCTCCGACCACGAGATCTCCGCGTCCGACGGCACGTACGCGTGCTTCACCGGTCGCCCGTCCCACGCCTCGCGGATCCGCCCGTACGGACGAGCATCCTCGTAGGAACGCTCCGCCCAGTACCCCGTCGTCAAGTAGTCCGCCGTCTCCTCCTGCCCCAGCAGGTTCGCCGGCACCAGGAAGTTCTGCGACGTCGCCCCGCCCGTCATGAACAGGACGTGGTAGTCCTTCGGGATGTTCCCGATCGTGCGGCAGTCCTCGATCGCCTCGGCCAGCACCCGGTCGTACGCCGCCGTCCGATGGCTGTGCTCCATGATCCCGATGCCGGTTCCGCCCAGGTTCCACAGGTCGTGCTGGGCCTGCTGCAGCACCTCATCCGGCAGCACCCCCGGACCCGCCGAGTAGTTGTAGATCCGCTTGCTGTACGAACTGACGAGTCCCTGGGCGGCGGCTGGCATGGAAGAGGCGGGGGTCATGGCCGTCAAGTGTAGTGGATCGCCGGAGTGCCGTCCCCGGAACCGCCCGCTGGGTCACTACGCTTGGTTCCATGCCCCCGCCCCCTCCCATCCCGGCCAAGCCCGCGCCGCCCCGGCTTTCCGACGCTCCCTCCCCCGAAGGCATGTACGGCCCCTTCGGCGGCGCCAAGGTCCCCGATTCGCTCGTGGCGCACCTCCAGGCCCTCAGCGAGGCCTATGCCAAGGTGTCGGACGATCCGCGGTTCTGGGATGACCTTCGCGACCAGCTTCGCACCCTCGTCGGACGCGCCACGCCCCTGCACTTTGCCAAGGGCCTCACGCAGCACCTCCGTCGCAAGCTGCCCAATGGCGCAGGGGCGTCCATTCACCTCAAGCGCGAGGATCTTTCCCACACCGGTTCGTGCTGCGCGACCTTCGCCGCAGGGCACGCCATGCTCGCCGCCCGCATCGGCCGCCGTCGAATCGTCACCGCCTCCGCCAGCGGCGAACTGGGGCTCTCGCTCGCCGCGATGGCCGCCCGCGTCGGCGTGGCGTGCGAAGTTCACGTCTCCGCGGGCGACCGGGCGGATCGACCCGTCGCCATCGCTTCGATGAAGGCCCTGGGCGCTCGCATCATCGAGGTCGAAGGCCCGGTCGGCGGTTTGGACGCGGCCATCCGCGCCGCGCTCCGCGAGTGGGACGCCGCGCCCGATCAGGTCCACCTCGTCCTTCCCGCGGCCCTCGGACCGCACCCCCACCCCATGATCGCCCGCGATCTCCTGAGCATCGTCGGCCGCGAGACCAAGTCGCAGTGCCTGCGGCAACTGAGCCGCCTCCCCGAGGCGATCATCGCTTCCTGCGGCGAGAACGCCGCGGCTGTCGGCACCTTCTACGACTTCGTGGACGACGGCTCGGTTCGACTCGTCGCGGTCGAGGCGGGGGGGACCGGGCACGCCGCCGGTCAGCACGCCGCCATTCTGTCCCACGGCGTCGCCGGTGTCATCCACGGGTCCGCGACTCTCGCAATCCTCGACCCGCAGGGCAACCCCGCCACCGCCTCCAGTGCGGCATCGGGCCTCTCGCTTTCGGCGGTCTGCCCCGAGTTGTCGCATTGGCGGGAAGCCAAGCGGATCTCCGCCGCGGCCGTGGGCGACGAGGAGGCGATTCGCGCCGCAGGCACGCTCGCCAAGTCCGAAGGCATCCTCGCCTCGCTCGAGGCGTCGCACGCGGTCGCCGAGGCGATGCGGGTGGCCGCGGAGCTCAAGGCCGATCAGCACGTGGTTGCGACGCTCTGCTCCAGGGCGATCGACGTGGTGGGGGGCTGATCCGCAGGACGTCTCTCCGCTGCCATGGTGGCGGACGTCACGGGCGAATGCCGCGGAACATCTGCTGCACCCGTTCGCTCTCCTGCTTGATGACCTGCGTCAGGATCAGCCGCGGAATCTTCCATTCGGATTGGCCGCGGGTGACGCACGCGCAGTGCTCGGTCATGCAGCGGTACAGGAACTTGAAGGCGTCCCGCGGCTGGTGCACGCGGTCGAGCGCTTCGACCAGGTCCTGCCGGCTCACGTCCTCGGCGAAGAGGTCCAGAAGCTTCGGCGGCATCGAGCCCGCTCGCGTGCACGTCGCCAGGCGGCTCTCGCACAGGTCGTAGAGGGTGGCCCCCGTCCAGCTCAGATGCTCGATGAGCGACTGCTTGTCGAGGCGAGCCTCCTGGAAAAAGGTGCTGCTCTCGCGGAAGACCGCGTGACGCAGTTCCATCGGCAGCAGCATCTTGAAGCCCAGCCCCTCCTTCTGGAGGAACTTGTTGTTCAGCAAGGGCCACACCACCGCCTTCATCCGGTCGGGGTCGCCCCGCACCAGCGTGGGCTCGTCGACGCGGTCGAGGATCACCATCAGGCCCGCGTACCCGAACGTGCGGAGGACGCGACGCAGTCGCTCCAGCATGCCGTAGCGGGGTTCGTCGGAGTCGGTCAGCGGCAATCCCGCCGTCTCGCGAACCGAGCCGGGGATCATCGCGAGCGACCTCGCGTACGACACGTGCCCTCGCGGAATCACCCGCAACTGCCGCCG
>JBAXFU010000025.1:0-35870 GCA_037139735.1 Phycisphaerae bacterium | reverse complement strand
CGCGACCCGGCCAGGTCGCCGGCCTTCGCGCTCGCGTCGGCGGCGCGGGCCCACAGCAACGGGGCGTCGGTGGCGGCGGGGTAGCGACGCGCCAGCCGCTCGCAGCGTGCCGCATCCGCATCGGCCGCGAGCCCGGCCGCCTCGCGGGCGCACTCCTGGTCGAAGGCCGCGTAGGGCGCGGGGCCGTTGGCCCGCAGGAGCGCCAGGAGCCGGGCCTGCGCCAGCTCGCCCGCGGGTCTCGAGGTCGGCGTCGCCCCCAGCGCGGCGGCGTCGCCCCAACTCCCCTCGTCGTCGGCCAGCACCGACACCTGCGACAACGCGTCGTCGAGGATGATCGACTGCAGCGCCTCGACCGCGTCGGCGTGCCGTCGCTGCAGCGATCGCAGCCACGCTCGCTCGAAGGCCGCGACGGCCACCTGCGAGGGTTCGGCGGCGGCCCGCGTCATGCGATCGATCACCTCGTCGAGCAAGCCCGTGTCGCGGATCGGAGGACGCGAGAAGGCCGCGACCTGCGAGCCCGCCTCTTCGGGCGCCGTGCCCTTGGTGATGGCTTCGCGGCTGCGCGCGGTGATCTCGGCCAACAGCGCGTGCAGACGCGATCGCCACGCTTCGCCGCCCTGGGGCGTCGTGTCGATGATCCCGAGCGCGGCGTCGGCCAAGCCCGGCACCATCTCCGCCCGGCCCACCCGGGAGGCCAGGTCGACGTACGTCAGCACCGGCCCGGCGTCGCGGGGCGAGTCCTTGATCCGCCGGTCGAGGATTCGCTGGGCCGTGGACCAGTCGAGGTAGGTGTGAAGCCCCTGCTCATCGGCGACGACGAGGTGCTCGCCTGCGTCCGCGTCGCGAGGGGCCACCACGAGGTTCCCCGACACGGCCATCGGACGCCGCAACGACGACCGCGGATCGCGGGCGTCGATCCGAAGCGTCGCGCCGGCGAGGGGCAGCAGCACGGCGTTCTCGCCGCTGGCCACCGCCCGCCCCGCCACGTCCGTCGAGGCGAACGAGTCGCTCAACTCCACCGTCGCGGTCTCGAGTTGGTCAAAGGGCAGGAAGGCGATCCGGGAGCGGCCCACGGCGGCCAGTCGCGACCCCGCGGCGATCAGGTAATCGGGTTCGGCCAACGCCGAGGCCTGTCGCGAGTGCACGAGCGTGCCTCGGTCGCGATCGACCTCGATGACGCGTCCGGGCGTGTTGGCCAGCCGCGGTTCGACGATGTAGACGCCTTCGCCCCGCACGATGGGCACGTGCATCGCGTGGGGAGCGGGCTCCTCCTCCATGCGCATCGAGAAGTCGAAGCTCGAACGCGTGGGCAGCAGTCGCACCCACCGAGGGCGGCCGGTCGCCGCCTCGACCGCCGCCAGGATGCCCATGTCGTCACACCGGTAGACCACGCCCCGCGAGGCGACCAGGCCCTCCGGACGCGTGGCGGTTCGTCCCCACGGGTTCGTGCCGTAGCCCCCCAGCAGTCGGGTCCACTTGACCTCGCCCGTGTACAGGTCGAGTCCCACCAGGTGGAGACTGGTGATGCGGCGGAGTTGTCCGGCCAGACGCACCGCCACGACGACGGTGTCGCCGTCCACGACGATGTTGCCGCGAGCGGCGATCGTCGAGTTGGCCTCGCGGCCTCCCAGCCGCGTCCGCTCGACCGTCGCCAGGTCGGTGGACCACCGGGCGAGGCCCGTGACGCCGTCGACCGCGTGAATGCGAAGGTCGCCCGCGCGGCCGCCGTTGAAGGCCACGCCCCCGGCAAAGATCACGAGCCCCTGCGCGGCCGTGACCGTGGCGGGGTCCTCGATCCCGCCGCGGGCGCCGACGATCCCGATCTGCATCGGCTCGTCGGTGGTGAACATCTCCGTGAGCGACCGTCCCGTCGGCGAGTTCATCCAGATGGGCGCGAGGGTGAAGGCGTCCCTGGCCCACAGCCGCATCCCGTCGGTGGCGTAGACGCGATTCCCCTCGACCGTGGGGAAGATCCACGAACTCTTCGGACTGCGGGCGAGGTTCAACTCCTGGTCAAGGCCGGCACGCTCGCCGACCGACTCTGGCTCGAAACTCGCCGACTGGAGGGGGTGCGGGCCCGATCCGTCGCCGCGAGGCTCGGGCCCGGGTTCGGCCGAATCGCGACCTCGGACGGTGGCACGCGCGGGCGTCGTCCGGGTCGGCGGCGGCGTCGGCGCGGTCCATGCCGCCTCCTTGGCCCACGCCTCCGCCAACGGCGATACCGACGGCAAGTAGCCTGACAGCAGCCACGCCAACCGCGCCGCTCGCGAGGCGATTTCGCCACGCCGCGACGGGTGCGACTGGAGTTGCTCGAGCATCATGCGCGAGGACTCGAATCGTGCCTCCTCGAGTTCGCGCTGGGCCAGTCGCAACGCTGCCTCGAGCCCCGCCGGCGTCAGGAGCATCGTCCGCTCCACGCGGCTCAGGTCGCCCGATTGCACCAGCGCCGCCGCCGCGGGCTCGATCTCGGCGACATACCTCGCCAGCAGGGCCGGATCGGCCAAGAGCAGGTCGCGGGCGGCATCGCGGATGGTCCGCAGCACGTCCGCGTCACCCTCGAGCGGCATGAGACGCTCCGCATCGACGTCGAGCACGCCTTGCAGCACCCGCACGGCTTCGCCGTCGTTGCCCGCCTGGTGCAACTCCCGGACGCGGACGAGCGCGTCGGCCGCGGCCGGCGAATCGTCGGGGTAGACGCTCCGCCCCTGCCCGCGAGCGTTCGCCACCATCATCGCGACAGCCAGCACGGCGGCGGCGGCGAGACGGAGTGGCTTGCGGGCTCGGAGCGAGCCCGTCGACGGGGCGAGCCAGGGATGGGGCCGGTGCCGGGGCATGGGAGACGTCCTCCGACAGGGTCTGGAGGATCGGGGGGATCGTACAGCGGCGGGCGTACTCGAGTCCGTCAACGGGCTATCGGCCCGTTCGGGCGCCTGCATAACCCGTGCAGGCAGCACGGCCGAAGGAGATCCCCGCTTCAGGGAGCGGATCGAATTGACCAGACGCCGCCGCACGGCCGATGCCCCTGCCATGCTCCAGTCGCTCCAGCCCGCCGTCGCGACGCCTCTCCCCCTCGCCGGGTCCGATCCGTGGACCCGCTGCTTCACCGATCGGGCCTGTCGCGTCTGGATGCTGCTCGCGGGCGTGGCCCTCATCTCGGTGGCCGACCTCATCATGACCCTCACCTACGCCACCTCGGTGGGCATGATCGAGATGAACCCCATCGCCCACGCCATCATGAGCACCGGATCCGTGTGGCTCGTCGTGCTCTGGAAGTTCGCCACCGCCGGCCTTGGCATCGCCATCCTCAGCCGCTTCCGGCGTCATCGGGCGGCCGAGGTCGCCTCGTGGCTCTGCTTCGCGGGCATGGTCATGCTGCTGGTCCACTGGATGTCCTTCAACTCCCAGATCGTCGGGTATGCCGACGAAATCGCCTCGCTCTCGGGCTCCGGGGCGCCCAAGTGGGTCCAGATGCCCGCCGTCGAGATCAACTGATCGGCGTGACGACCGCCTGATCGGGGCCCTTCCCTACCCTCTGGGCCGATGAAAACCTTCGTCGCCGCCCTTTGCCTCCTCGCCTCGGGCGCCCTGGCCCAGAACGTCGATCAACTCTGGAAGACCAACTGTCTCTCGTGCCATCGTCAGGGCGAGGGGGGCGTGATGAACACGCCCACGCTCCTCACCGCCGAGGCCTTCGACGAGAAGCACGATCGTCGCTTCTTCGACGCCATCCGCGAGGGCAAGAAGGGCACCACCATGAAGGGCTTCGCCCCCGCGCTCTCCGACGAGCAGTGCTGGGCCCTGGTCAACTACCTCCGCGAACTGCAGTTCCGCGCGGTGCGATCGGGCGACATCCCGCTCGCGGCGCCCAAGCCCAAGGACGGCCTCGTGGCCACCAAGCGGGCCTCCTTCCGCATCGAACCCTTCGTCGATGCCGGCCTTTCGACGCCGTGGGCCATCGAGTTCATGCCCGACGGCGCGGCGCTGGTCACCGAGCGCGGCGGCGGCCTTCGCGTGGTCCGCGACCGACAGCCGGGCACGCCCGTCAAGGGCATCCCTCAGGTCTATGGCGCGGGGCAGGGCGGTCTGCTCGATGTCGCCCTCCACCCCGATCACGCCTCCAACGGCTGGATCTACCTCGCCTTCAGCGATCCCCGCGGCGACGATCGCGGACGCACCGTCGCCTTCACCAAGATCGTCCGCGGACGCATCAAGGACAACGCCTGGGTCGACCAGGAAGTCATCTTCGCCGCCAAGCCCGAGCACTACACCGGGGGCGACATCCACTTTGGCTGTCGGCTCGCCTTCGGTCCGGCCGTGCAGGGACGACGCCATCTCTTCTTCTGCATCGGCGAACGCGGCCGAGGCGAGTTCGCTCAGGACCTCACCCGCCCCAACGGCAAGGTCTATCGCACGTGGGACGACGGTTCGGTTCCCGACGACAACCCCTTCGTCGACGTGCCCGACGCCTATCGGCAGGTCTGGTCGTACGGCCACCGGAATCCGCAGGGGCTCGTCTTCGACCTCAAGGGCGATCTCTACGACACCGAGCACGCGCCCCGGGGCGGCGACGAGCTCAACCGCGTCGTCCGCGGCGCGAACTACGGCTGGCCCGTCGTCTCGTACGGCATCAACTACAACGGCTCGCCCTTCAGGACGCCGTGGACCCCCGAAGGCAAGTCCTTCACCATGCCCGTCGCCCGGTGGATGCCCTCCATCGCCGCGTGCGGCCTCGCCGTCGCCGACGGCAAGGCCTTTGCGGAATGGAAGGGCGATCTGCTCGCCGGCGGCCTCGCGGGCGCGTGCATCCACCGCGTGCGACTGCGCGATGGCGTCGTCATCGAGCGAGAGGAGATCCTGCACGGCCTCGGCCGCGTTCGCGACGTGGTCTGCGGTCCCGATGGGCTGATCTACGTCGTCCTCAACGATCCCGACCGCATCGTGCGGCTCGTTCCCGCATCGTGAGCCGAGCCGCTCGCGCTCCCATCGCGCTCCCATCGCGCGACTATCACGCGCCCGCGATTGCTTCACCCGTCGCCTGCGCCGCCGCGGCGCACTGCGCGGCTGTCACGTCGAGGTGCGTCACCATGCGCATGCGACGCGGACCCGTCGCCAGGGCCAACACCCCGCGGGCCGCGAGTCGCTGCTGCAAGCCCGCGGCATCCAAGGGCAGGGCCGCCCCCAGCCTGAAGAAGACCAGGTTGGTCATCGGACCATCGGGCTGACCGGGGTCGGCCTCGAGTCCCGGCACCCGCATGAGGGCCCGCCAGAGTTCGCGGGCGTTGGCGTGATCCGTCGCGAGGCGTTCGACGTGATGATCAAGGGCGTGCAACGCGGCCGCGGCGAGCATGCCGGCCTGGCGCATGCCGCCGCCCAGGAGCTTGCGGGCCCGGTGCACGCGGGCGATGGTCGCGCGGTCGCCGACCACGATCGAGCCGACCGGGCAGCCCAGCCCCTTGCTGAAGCACGCGGCGACGGTGTCGAAGTGCGAAGCCCACGTCGCCACGGTCACGCCCGAGGCCACCGAGGCGTTCCAGAGCCGGGCGCCGTCGAGATGCCGCCGCAACCCTCGAGCGGCCGCCGCCCCCGTGACGCGAGCCAGACGCTCGAGCGGCCACACGGTGCCCCCGCCGCGGTTGTGCGTGTTCTCGAGCACCAGCAGGCGGCTGCGACAGAAGTGGCTGTCGTCGGGACGCACGAGCGCGGGCACCGCCTCCTCGCCGAAGGTGCCGTCGGGCGTGTCGACGACGCGGCACATGCACCCGGAAATGACGGCGGGCCCGCCCCCTTCGTAATGGAAGATGTGGCTTCCCTCGTGGCAGATGATCTCGTCGCCCGGTTCGGTCTGTGCGCGGATGGCGGTCTGATTGGCCATCGTGCCGCTGGGCACGAAGCAGGCGGCCTGCTTGCCCATGAGGGCGGCGACGCGTTCCTGCAGCGCGAGCACAGTCGGGTCGTCGCCCAGCACGTCGTCGCCCAGGGGCGCCCGCATCATCGCCTCCCGCATGGCGGCGGTCGGTCGCGTCACGGTGTCGGAGCGGAGGTCGATGGCGTTCATATGGGGCCAGCGTATGGGCGACACGAGCCGTCAAGGGCGGCGAGGGTCGTTCGCATGCGTCGCAGGCCCGTCAGACGCCGCACGACCCGCACCCCGCGCGAATCGACCCGTCACGAGGGGTTGCATCCGACTCGTTCGAATTGGAAACTCTGGGTGTTCGGATCGCGGCTTGTCCTTCGGTCTTGGCGAATACGTGTCGCCCTTCGTCAGGGCGACGATTCCGCGGGATGAGCCCCTTCTGGAGGGCACATGCATGAAGCTCCTTCTTGATGGTGTCGGTCGTTCCTGCGAGCCCCTTCTTGGCCTTGGCCTGAGCTGAGCTCGTTGCCTTGATCGTGCGGGCCCGCTCCGTGGCATGACGGAGCGGGTCCTTTCTTGCGCCTCGGTCACCGTTGCAGCAAGGCATCGACTTCGCGGGCGAGTTCGATGGCCGAGAGCGGCGCGCTCCCCTCCGCCTTGTTGTTGATGATCACATAGGCGTCGGAAGCGGCGCGAATCGCGTCGGCCACGCACGCGGCGACCTCGCGACGCGTGCGGGGGTCCTCCTCGGCCAGGCGGTTGAAGGGCGCGTAGAGATCCCGCGCCTCCTGGTACTGCAGGTTCGGACGCAGCAGCCAGCGAACCACCCGTGGGCGAAGGGGCGAGGGCGGCGGACAGCCCGCGGCATCGAGACACGCCGCCTGCTCGGCGATGCCCGGCATCGTCGGATGTCCGATGAGCACCGGCACGGCAGGGCCCAGCGCCTCCACGAAGTCGCGGGCGTGGGTGGGCGACACGAGCCCCCGGTGACGCACTTCCACCCCCAGCGTCGCGCCGCGGGCCGCCGGGTCCGCGGTCACGCGTTCGAGGAAGCGGCCCAGTCGCGTCAGGAAGGCCCGTTCGCCCCCCAGCGGTTTCAGGTCCATGGGCGGGAACTGCAGCACGATCGGCCCGCACGCCTCGCCGAGCCCACGCAGCGCGGGCGACACCACTTCGTGCACCGCGAACGAAGCGTCGAGGAAGACGTCCGACGCCTGCGTGCGACCCCGCGTGTCGCCGTGCGTTCGGCCCGCGGCGTCCGCGAAGGGACGCGTGAGTCCCTGGTACGCCTTGATGAGGAAGCGGAATCCCTTCGGCACCTGGCTCGCCAGTCGTCGGAAGTCGTCGAGCGATGGTGGACGGTAAAAAGCCCGGTCCAGGCCGACCGTCCGAAGGAGCGGATGTCGCGAATAGGCCAACAACCCGTCGGCCGCGAGTTTCGCCTCCGCGTGCGACTGGCCGTAGACGATCCCGTCCCATCCGGGGAAGGCCCACGACGAGGTGCCCAGCCGCAGACTCCCGGGCAGACGGCGCGCCAACTCGAGCCATGCGGTCGCGGCGGCCGCGAGCTCGACGGCGCCACCCTTGCGGATCGGAGGCGGTTCGCCAAAGAGAAACCCCTGGCCTTCGGGATCGCGCATGCAGCGTCAGCGTAGCGACGCGGGGTCCGAGCGTCGATGGCTCAATCGCCGAGCCTCAGGGCGTCGAGCAGTTCGTCGATCATCGCCTTGCCTTCGATGTTCCAGGTCGCCCAGCGGATGCCCGCGATGACGCTGCACCGCTCGATGACCTCTCGCACGAAGCCTGGACAGGGCCGTGCGAGCGTCTGGGTGGCGGCAAGGTCGCCCACGGGGATGCAGATACGAGGGACGCGAGGATCGGGAATGACGTACGCCCCGGGTTGGCCGCTCGGCGAGGGCTGGGAGGAACGCGCCGGGTGAGGGGCCACGACCGGTTCGTACGCGAAACTCCACCGCCAGATGCCCATCCACCGCAGCCGCTCCTGAGCCGTTCCCTCCCGCGACAGCCGTCGGCGGGCGAGGTCGGTCGCGGGTCGCAGTGCCCGAGGCAGGCAGGAGACCAACTGATCCCCGCAGGGCGTCCGGAATCGATCCGACCACGGCTGGGTGAGGGGAAGGGGGTGTTCGAGCGTCTTCATGGAGCGTTCCGCCGGAGGGACTGGTG
This sequence comes from Phycisphaerae bacterium, assembly GCA_037139735.1. Classification (GTDB taxonomy): domain Bacteria; phylum Planctomycetota; class Phycisphaerae; order Phycisphaerales; family UBA1924; genus UBA2402. The sequence goes on along the minus strand of JBAXFU010000025.1, from coordinate 27,832 downwards.
AAGGCATCCTCCAAACTGGCGGGAGCCGCAGGGACGACTCCTTTATACCCGATCCGGCCGCGGGTGGGAAGGGCAATCCTCAAAAGCGACCGAGATGACAGGGGGGCGATGGGTGAACGATCCCCGGACCGGGTGGGTCGTTCGGTGTTTGGAGGAGCCGCCGGCTCGATGGGGCGGATTGGTCCGCATCGAACCGCTTTCCCGATAGAGGGGGCATGTCCGTCAAGGAAATTCCGTTGTCTCGTCCCGACATCACCGACCTCGAGGAGCAACTGGTGCTCCGCACGCTGCGATCGGGGCGGCTGTCGATCGGACCGATGGTCGAGCAGTTCGAGAAGCTCGTGGCTGCGCAGAGCCAGTGTCGCTACGGCGTGGCGGTGAACTCGGGCACGAGTGGATTGCAGCTGGTGCTCCAGTCGCTCAACATCGGACCCGGCGACGAGGTGATCACGACGCCCTTCTCGTTCGTCGCGTCGGCCAACTGCATCCTGACGGTGGGGGCCACGCCCGTCTTCGTCGACATCGATCCCGTCACGCTCAACATGGATCCCGCCCGCGTCGAGGCCGCCATCACGCGTCGCACCAAGGCGATCATCGCCGTCGAGACCTTCGGCAATCCGGCGCACATGGACGCCTACGCCCAGATCGCCGCGCGTCACGAGATCGCCATGATCGAGGATTGCTGCGAAGCCCTGGGGGCGACGTTCAAGGGACGCCCCGCGGGCCACTTCGGTCGCGTGGGCGTCTTCGGGTTCTATCCCAACAAGCAGATCACCACGGGCGAAGGCGGCATGATCGTCACCGACGACGTTCGCATCGCCGAGATGTGCCGCTCGCTTCGCAACCAGGGCCGACCACTCCCCGCCAACCTCGGCGCCGCCGCCCCGCTCGAGCAGGTCGTCGGCGGCACGCCCATGGGCAGTTGGCTCCGCCACGAGCGGCTCGGGTACAACTTCCGCCTCTCCGAGATCAACGCCGCCCTCGGCGTCGCGCAAATGCGACGACTCGACGAGATCCTGCAGAAGCGTCAGGACGTCGCCAACCTCTACTTCGCGAGGTTGGCGGGCAACCCGCACCTCATCCTGCCCACCGTGCTGCCGGGCACCAGCATGAGTTGGTTCGTCTTCGTGGTGCGGCTGGCCCCCAGCTATCGCGCCGAGGAACGCGATCGCGTCATCAGCGGCCTGCGTCGTCAGGACATCGGGACCGCCGACTACTTCCCCTGCATCCACCTCCAGCCCTTCTACCAAGAGCGATTCGGGTTCCGCCCCGGCATGTTCCCCATCGCCGAGAGCGTCGCCCAGCGAACCTTCGCCCTGCCCTTCCACAACCACCTCAGCGCGGCCGAGGTCGACATGGTCGGCCAGGCCCTCGATGTGCTCATCGGCCAGGAAAACCTGACAAGGGCCTGACGCACGAGCGACCGCTCGGGGAAAGGCCCCTCGATTCGACCGATGTTCGGGTGAGGCGTGTGGCGGGCCGATCGTCCGTCGCCTTGACCGGGGCGGGTGCGGTTTCTACCATCCAGACCCGCTCGAAAGGACGTTTCCATGCCCAGCATCTGCCAGTTCACCGGTAAGAAGACCTCCCGCGGCATGAAGCGCGCGTGGCGCGGCCAAGCCATCAGCAAGGGCGGCTTCGGTCTCAAGCCCACCGGCATCACCCGCCGCACGTTCAAGCCCAACCTTCAGGAGATCGTCGCCGTCGTCGACGGCGTGCAGACCCGCGTCAAGGCTTCGGCCAAGGCCATCCGCACCGGCTTGGTCGTCAAGCCCCTCAAGCGGAAGTTCGGCTACACCCGTCAGCAGAAGGCCGCGCAGGCCTGACCGACATCATCGGCCCCGCGGGGATTCCGCGCTAGGGACGGTGGTCCGCGACATGATCGCACGCATTCAGGAAGCGTCCTCAGGGACGCTTCCTTTGTTTTTGTCCCTTCGCCCGGGGCTTCGTTCGCCGGCCGCCCGCCGCGGCATGGCCGATCGTGTCCGATAGCAATCAAAGACGGCGGAAATGACCGCAGTCTTCGCGGGATTCATCGCAGCTGCACGGGCCCGCGGGCTGGGGTCTGGTAGCATGATTCCGTGACGCCGCCACTGTCCGGCCGGCGTCCGCTCCGAGGAGAGAGGAGTCATGGATCCGCGATTCGTGCGTGCACGCGACATCGTCGCCGCGGCGATGCTGTCGGGCGCCTTGGTGTCGGCGGCCGCGGCCCAGTCGCCGCTGTGGACCTCCTTCAACGGGGGCGATGTCGCGTTCGATGCGCTCACCAACGGCGGGCAGCTTCTTCAAGGCGCCACCGAGTCTCGCATCGGCAATCGCACCGACTCGGGCGCGTGGGAGCTTGGCATCTGGAGGAGCATCCCCTCGGGACCTTTCCTCTCGATCGGCCAGTTGCCTCGGGTCAACGCCCAGACGATCGAGGTCGTCATCGCCTACGACGGCGCGTCTTCCCTGTCGTGGCGGGTCGGGGGAGCATTGATCTCGACCTCGCAGCTCGGCGGCCCGTTCACCGACATCTTCGTTCGCACCAGGTCGGCCGTCAACGGGTCTATCCGTCTCTCGTCGCTGCAGTTCAATGCATCCGGTCTCGCGGCGGATCTTGTCTCCTCGGGTGATGCCACCGTCAACTACCTTCGACTCTCCAACGGATCGCTTCCCTTCGGCCCCTTCGAGATCCGGGGCTTCGAGACCCTCTCGTGGGTGGCCAACGACCCGCCCGTCAACAGTGCGGTCAATGCCCAGTTCAGGTTCACCAACGTCATCCCCGCCCCCGGCCTGTCCGCGGTCGGTGTCGTCGCCGGTCTGTGGTCCGGCCGCCGTCGCCGCCGCTGAGCCGACGGGGCGACGTGCGATGGGGTCAAGCCGCCGCCCGCTGCGGGCCGATGCCAAGATCGCGGACCGTCACGCGGCCGCAGGTGCAACACCCGTGGTACTGTGACGTTGTGCCTTTGGACCGAGAAGCCCCCTCGTCCCGTTCGGAGGACCCGACCATGAATCGACGCGGCATGTGGTTCGTTCCGGTGGCGGTGCTCATCGCGGCATGCGGTGCGGCGAATGCGCAGGAGTCCAAGTCGCCCGACCAGCAGCCGCTGCGCGGTCCGACGGTGCGAGACGACACCGTGCCCGGCGAGAGCCGCCGTTTCACCGGCGGAGCCCAGCGACGAAAGGACTCGGTGGGGGCGAGCATCCCGAACCGCGTCTTCGTCAAGGCCATCGATTCGCTCCGTGACGAGCAGGCCGACCCCACCATCCGGCTCGCGCCCGAACAGGCCGACCGGATCGCCAAGATCGAGCGCGACCTTCGCCAGAAGCAGCTCGCCTTCCTGAGCGAGCATCGCGACGAGATCGCCGAGATCCGCAGGTCCGCCCCACCCGAGATGCGACGTCGCATCGAACAGCTCTTCCCCGGCTCGGCGGGCGCCAGGGCTCGACGAAATGCCGAGGAAAACGCGGTCGATCAGCCCGCAAAGGCCGGCCCGTCCGAGTCCGACGGTCAGATGCAGATGGATGGCGCCGACGCGACGATGCGCGACGACAAGGCCGCCGCCGAGGCGATTCGGGATCGCGCCGCCGCGTTGCTCGAGGCGGCGCCGAAGGTCGAGGAAGTCCATGGCAGCGTGTGGGCCGTCCTGACGCCGGCCCAGCGCGAGCACGTCGAAAAGCAGGTCGAACGACTCAAGGCCGAACTGGCCGCCAAGCGCGACGAGGCCAAGGGCAACCGCAAGGAGAAGGAGGCCGACGCCGTCAAGACCGGCGCGAGCCCTGCTCCTGCAGTCGCGCCCGATCTCTCCAAGCTCCCGCCGCGAATCCGCGAGCGATGGGAATCGATGACGCCCGAGCAGCGCGAGGAAGCCCTCAAGCGCCTCAAGAACCGCGGCTGATTCGACAGGCCGCCGCTCCCTGCGTCGACGCGATTCGGCCGACGCGATTCCCCTCACCCATGGGCCCGAGAGCCTGCATGGTTCGCACCATGTTCGCTACTTTCATGGGGGATTGTGCGGTCGGTCAAGCGCCCAATTTGAATGTTTTTTGAGATTTTGGATGATAATTTGGGCGTTTTGGCGGAAGAACGGTCCGATATCGTTATATACTCCCTTGATCTCTCTCTCCTCCAGCGGGGCGCTGTCACGAATGGCGCCCTGCTTTATTTTTCATCCGGCGGCATGCACGGGGATCCTCGTGCGGGTGACGGCCGACGGGCTCCCCGATAGGATCGATCCGTGTCCAACGATTCCCGTCGAGGCGATTCCCTTCGAGGGCCGGTCCTGCTGACCGGCGCGGCGGGATTCATCGGGTCCCACGTGGCGTGCGCCCTGCTGTCCCGCGGCATCGAGGTCGTGGGCGTCGACAACTTCGACGCGTTCTATCCCAAGCCGCTCAAACTCGCCAACCTCGAGGCCGTCGCCGCCGCGGGCGGCCGGTTCACCTTCGCGGAAGGGGACATCTGCGATGCGGGGTTGCTCACGTCGCTGATGACGACGCACCGCGTGGCGGGCGTGATCCACCTGGCGGCCAAGGCGGGCGTGAGGCCGAGCATCGTCGATCCGCCGGGCTACGCCAGGGCCAACGTGCTGGGCACGTCGGTGGTGCTCGATGCCGCCCATCGAGCCGGGTGCGAGCGGGTGGTCGTCGCCTCGTCGAGTTCGGTCTACGGCAACGCGCCGATCGCGCCGTTCCACGAGGAGATGGACGTGGACGCGCCGATCAGTCCTTACGCCGCGACCAAGCGGTGCTGCGAGTTGCTCTGTCGCACGCATCACCACCTGACGCGTCAGCCCGTGGCGTGCCTGCGGTTCTTCACGGTGTACGGGCCGAGGCAGCGACCCGACCTGGCGATCAGCGCGTTCATGCGCAAGATCGCCGCGGGCGAGCGTCTGCAGGTCTTCGGCGACGGCTCGACGAGCCGCGATTACACCTTCGTCGCCGACATCGTCGCCGGCATCATCGCGGCGTTGGAGCGAATCACGGCGCACGGGTACCGCATCTGGAACCTCGGGAACTCCTCACCGGTGACGCTCGCGACGATGATCGAGTCGATCGAGCGGGTGGTGGGGAGGAAGGCCCAGATCGAGCGACTCGCGATGCAGCCGGGCGACGTCGAACGCACCTGGGCGGACCTCTCGCGATCGACGCGAGAGTTGGGATACGCGCCGACCACGTCGTTCGTCGAGGGGCTCGAGGCTCAGTGGCTGGACATGCGGCGAGCGTGAGCGATCAGCAGCCCGCCTCCCAGATGACGAAGAAGGTGCTGACGTCGTCGCCATCGACGCCGCCGTCGGCGTTCACGTCGGCGGCCGCGTCGCCGGTCTCCCAGAGGCGGAAGAAGGAGTCGATGTCGGAACCGTCGACGCCGCCGTCGCAGTTGAGGTCGGCCGGACAGACGTAGACAAGGGCCGAGGAGCTGGTGGCGCTCGACGTGCCGCCGCACCCGGACGTGACGACGCAGCGAACGCCGCGGGCGTTGACGGTGGAACTGCCCCGCCATGCGGGCGAGAGCGAAGCGAGGACGATGGTGGGGGCGTTGGTGCCCGAGGCCGTGGCGACGGTGGCGTCGCCGATGAAGATGGGCCCGTCGGAGATGGACTTCCATCCGCTTGACGCGGAGAGATCGCGGACCTGCCACTGGTACGAGAGGGAGTCGCCTCCGGAGGCCACGACGGAGACTTCGACGGGGCCGGCGGGGCAGGAGGTGACGGAGGCGGGTTGCTGGGTGATGGCGGGGACGCCGCCGCCGACCGAGAGGACGAGGCCCCGTGCGCCGCCGAGCGTCGTCTCGGTGCCGCAGGGCGAGTAGACCGTGGCGTCCCAGCGGTCGTTGGCGACGGGGCTCGAGACGACATAGGTGGCGCCGGTGGCGCCGTAGACGCGGACGCCGTTGCGGAACCACTGGTAGCGGAGTTCGGTGCCCGTGGCGGCGACGCTCAGGGTGACGGGCGTGCCGGCGCAGACGGTGCCTGCGGGCGTGACGGAGGTGGACGAGATCGTGGGCGACTCGAGCGACGTGCTGCAGGTGAGGGAGTTGACGTACGAGGTCATGCGGGCGATGACGCGGGGGCCGAAGGTCATCTGCATGTTGCGCATGCCGCCGCTGCAGGTGTGGCAGTACGACATGATCGACCCGGTCTGGGCGGTGGCGACGGTGCAGTCCTGGGAGCCAGCCTCGCACGAGGAGTTGGTGGCGCGAAGGCCGCATCCGTCGATGACCGGGCTGTAGGCGCACGAGTTGTGCGTGTGCTCGCTGCCGAACTGGTGGCCCCATTCATGCGTGACCACCATGAGGTCCCAGTTGTTGTCGTTGTCGCGGATGGGGAAGGGGAAGCTCCCCGCGAGATTCGCGCTCACCGCGTAGCCGTTGGTGGTGGAGCACGCCGCCCGCAGGTACGCGATGCCCCCGCCCAGCGGGCGGCCGCTGAGCAGGTGCGCCGAGGCCCGCGTGACCGAGCCCATGTTGCTTCGCCAGTAGGAACGGAACTGCGTGAGCTGCGTGGAGGTGTCGGTCGAGTCCCACGGATCGGTCGTCGACCACGTGCGAAGGTACGAGAGACGCAGCCCCATCCCGATCTCTCGCGTGTAGATGATGTTGGACGCGCCGACGAGGATCACCGCGTAGTCCGCCGCGTTCTGCACGCCGCCCGCGATCGAGGCGAACTCCTGGTCGCTGTCGACGGCCACGCGGAAGGCGCGACACGCCACGCGGGACGAATACGACGGCGCGTCGGTCGTCGTGGAGGGCGCCACGTCGCCCTCGGGCACGACCTCGCCCGCGCACGACGGGGGCGTCAACGCGCCGGCGACCTCGAGCATGCCCTGCTCGTAGGCGAGCGCGAGCGGACCGTCGCTCCAGGGACGCGTGGCGATCAGGTGCGTCACGCCGCCGACGGTGATCCACCCCTGCGCCTGCGAGGGCGAGAGGCCCAGGAAGACGTCGGACCCGTCGACGCCCGGGATGCTGCCGCTCCAGAGCGACACCGTGGGCGACAGCGGCGTCTCCACGCCTCCGGGGCCCGCGACGACGATCCTCGCGTCCTCGGTCAGCACGTCGACCCGCCGCACTTCGGCGACGACCGTGGCGCCGGGGCCCAGGGGCAACTCGACGCTCACGATGTTGCCCGCCTCGACCATCGTGGCGAGCGCGTCGCCGTCGATGCGGAGCGGGGCGGCCCACGCGGGCACCAACGCCTTGCCCTGCGACGCGGAGAGTGATGCCCGGGTCAACGGGCGGTGCACCACCTCATCCAACGAGGCGGCCGCGGCGAAAGAGCCGGCGAAGGACGAGCAGAGCGCGAGCAGTTGGGCGAAGATCTTCATGGCAAGCAAGGGGCGGTGGTCGTGCCGGCACGTCCGAGAATCGGAACGTCGCCGACGCCGCACTTCTGATTCGTCACGATCGAGGGTTTCGTTGCATTGCGGGGGGTTGAATGTTGGAGAGGCGGGGGCACGAGCCCGTTCCAGGCCCGCTCCGCGGGCCAACCTCGGGTGCAAGGGCGCCGATCCGCGCCGTCGGCCGCTCGCCGATCAACCCCATGACCCGATCGCGCCATGACCCGATCGCGAAGCGGTTCCCGAACTCGAACGTCGATCTTCACGGGGGCATGGTCAACCGATCGCATCATCACGCGGCCCACCCGCGCGAATCAGCTCCGTGGGTGGCTTGCCCGCAGAGCCGGGCTGCGCACCCCGGCTCAACCAAGGGACGCCCGAAGCGGGCTTGCCGTGCGAGATTCGTCGCGTCGGCACCAAAAACGACAAGGCCCGGGCGAGCCGCCCGGGCCTTGCATCGATCTTCACTGAAGGCTTCAGGCCTTGAACTGGGCCTTGAACGCGCGGATGGCGGCCTCGAGGTTCTTCTCGATGTCGCCCTCGAAGGCCTTCTTGGCGTGCAGCGCGTCGTAGGTGGCCTTGGCGGTGGTCTTCACGTAGTCGAGCATGCCCTGCTCGAACTTGCGGACGGCCGGCACCGGCACGTCGTCCAGGATGCCCTTGGTGCCGGCGTAGATCGAGATGATCTGGTCGGTCACCACGAAGGGGGTGTACTGGCCCTGCTTGAGGAGTTCCACCATGCGGCGGCCGCGGTCGAGCTGACGCTGCGTCGCCTTGTCGAGCTCCGTGCCCAGCTGGGCGAAGGCCTCGAGTTCGCGGGCGGCGGCGAGGTCGAGACGCAGCGAGCCGGCGATCTTCTTCATGGCCTTGACCTGGGCGTTGCCGCCCACGCGGGAGACCGAGATGCCGACGTTGATGGCGGGGCGGATGCCCGAGAAGAAGAGTTCGGGCTCGAGGTAGATCTGGCCGTCGGTGATCGAGATCACGTTGGTCGGGATGTACGCCGAGACGTCGCCTTCCTGGGTCTCGATGACGGGCAGCGAGGTGATGGAGCCGGCGCCGTTCTCGTTGGAGAGCTTGGTGGCGCGCTCGAGGAGGCGGCTGTGGAGGTAGAAGACGTCGCCGGGGTACGCCTCGCGGCCCGGGGGACGACGCAGCAGCAGCGAGAGCTGGCGGTAGGCGACGGCCTGCTTGGAAAGGTCGTCGTAGATGCACAGGGCGTGCTTGGGCATCGGCTTGCCGTTGCTGAGCGTCTGGCCCGGCGTCTTGCCGCTCCACATGAAGTACTCGGCCATGGCCGTGCCCGAGTAGGGGGCGATGTACTGCATGGGCGCCGCGGCGGAGCTCGAGGCGTTGACGACGATGGTGTAGTCCATCGCGCCTTGCTTGCGGAGCGTCTCGACGACGCCCGCGACCGTCGACTCCTTCTGGCCGACGGCGACGTAGATGCACACCATCGCGTCGGGCGTGCCCCAGTACTGCTTCTGGTTGATGATCGCGTCGAGCGCAACAGCCGTCTTGCCCGTCTTGCGGTCGCCGATGATGAGCTCGCGCTGGCCGCGGCCGATGGGAATCATGGCGTCGACGGCCTTGATGCCCGTCTGCATGGGCTCGTGCACCGGCTGACGCTCGGCGATGCCCGGGGCGATGATGTCGACCTTGCGGAACTCGGTGGCCGCGATCGGGCCCTGGTCGTCCTGCGGGCGGCCCAGGGGGTCCACCACGCGGCCCAGCAGCGCCTCGCCCACCGGCACCTCGAGCAGGCGACCCGTGGCCTTGACGACGTCGCCTTCCTTGACGGCGAGGTAGTCGCCGTAGATGACCGCGCCGACCGTGTCGAGTTCGAGGTTGAAGACCTGACCCATCACCCCGCCCGCCGCGGTCTGGAACTCGAGCAGTTCGCCGGCCATCGCCTTCGAGAGGCCGTAGATGCGGGCGATGCCGTCGCCCACTTCCACCACGCGGCCGATCTCAGACACCTCGAGCGCCGCCGAGAACTGCTCGATTTCCTGCTTGATCACGCTCGCGATTTCGTCGGTTCTGATCTTCACGTCTTGGACCCTTGGCTTGGTGTTGGTCGTTGAACCGGCGACGCTGTCGCCACCGGACCTTCCCCGCGCCTCGCCCGTGCAATCGGGCGGAGCGGGAGGCAAGGGTAGGTGACACGCCTCCCGAGGGGAAGCACGAGCGTCCCGGAACGATGTCCCCAGGCCCCCCCTCCCGCATCGAAGCATGCGAACAAAGTGCGTACGAAGGGGCCTCGGCCCGGCCCTGGCTTCCAGCCGATGTACAGGCCATCGCGTCGCCCGCCGCCCGCGGCACCCTGACGGATACCATCCGCATCCCGCCCTCGCCATGAGCGTCATTCTCTCCAAGATCCTTGAAGCGCAGGGCTTGCTCGCCGAGAACAAGGTCGAGGCCGCCGCGGCAATCCTCGCCCCGCTCGCGGTCCGCCATCCACGCGACCCCAACGTCGTCGGGCTCCACTCGATCGTGCTCTTTCGCCAGCGCAAGTACCCCCAGGCGCTCCACTACGCCCGTCAGGCGGTGGCGCTGGTGCCCGACGACCCGCACTACATCACCAACCTCGCCCTCCTCCTGATGGCCAACCAGAAGCCCAAGGAGGCCAAGGCGATGTATCTTCGGGCCCTCGAGATCAACCCCGATCATCCCGAGGCGCTGCTCAGTCTCGCGAACGACGCGCTGTCGGAGAACGACCCCGCCGAGTCCGCGAGGTACTGTCGGCGCGTACTCGACCGGCGGTGGGACCCGCAGATCTGTCCCACCTACATGGCCGCGCTCGCGGGCCTGGGGGAGATCGACCAGGCCATCGTCTTCGGCAATCAGGCCATCGAGCGGTTCCCGAACGATTCGCTCCTGCTTTCCAACCGCTGCAGCAACTACAACTACTCGTGGAGCGCGACGCCCGCGATGGCCGCGGCGGCGCACCGGGCCTTCGGCGAGGGGCTCGAACGGGAACGCCCCGGCGCCACCTTCCTGTTCAAGGGATCCGACGACGACGAGCGTCCGCTCCGCATCGGGCTGGTCTCCTCCGACCTGCGGGCCCACTCGGTGTCGTACTTCATCGAGCCCTTCCTCAGGCACCACGACCGCGACCGCTTCCAGGTCTTCGCCTACTCGACCACGCGACACGAGGACGCGGTGTCGAAGCGGCTGAAGGAACTCGTCGCGGGGTGGCGATGCTGCGGCGACCTGATCGACATCGAGATCTGCCGCATGATCGAGGCCGACGCCATCGACATCCTCATCGACCTCAACGGCCTGACGCAGAACAACTCGGCCACCGTCTTTGTCTACAAGCCCGCGCCGGTGCAGGCGACGTACTGCGGCTACCCGAACACCACGGGGTTGCGCGGCGTCGATTGGCGCATCGTCGATGCCGTGACCGACCCGCCGCCCGACTCGCCCGAGGCCGTCGCCGCCCGCGGCGCGGGCCAGCCCGACTTCGATGAGCGGTGCACCGAGCGGCTCTGGCGGCTTGATCCGTGCTTTCTCTGCTATTCGCCCCCGCGGGACGCGCCCGAGCCGCGGCGCGACCCGGCCTTCCCGGGGCCGGTCTTCGGGTCCTTCAACGCGAACAAGAAGATCGTGGGACCGCTGCTCGAGAAGTGGGCCGAGTTGCTTCGCCGCGTCCCGGGTTCGCGGTTCGTGCTCAAGACCTTCGAGTTCAAGGACGAGTTCCCGCGCCAGCGGGTGAGGCGGGCCTTCGAGCAAGGCGGGGTCGATCCCTCCCGCATCGAGATCCTCGGCCCGGCTCCCAGCGTGGCCGAGCACCTGGCCGTCTACGGGCGGGTCGACGTGGCGATGGACACGATGCCCTACAACGGCACGACGACGACATGCGAGGCGCTCTGGATGGGCGTTCCGGTGGTGACGGTGGCGGGCGCGACGCACGCTTCCCGCGTGAGCGCGTCGCTGCTGCGAACGGCCGGCGCGGGCGAACTGGTGGCCCCGGACGTCGACGCGATGCTGGACATGGCGGCGACGCTGGCGACCTCGCCCGAGCGGTTGGCGCACTACCGGACCTCGCTGCGGCCGATGCTCGCCGCGTCGCCCTTGTGCGACGCCAAGCGATTCGCGGCGAGTTTCGGCGACGCGCTGCGGGGCATGTGGAAGGCCCGGCGACTGCGTGCGGGCGGCGGGTGAGCGACGGACCTGTCCGTGCGGCCTCAACCCTTGTTGGCCTCAGCTCTGGTTCGCCTCGGCCGCCTTGCGGCGTCGCTTCTCGTGACGGATGATCTCGCCGGTGACGACGTAGACGACATCCTCGGCCACCGAGGCCATCAGGTCGCCCACGCGTTCGAGTTCACGGCCGATGCGGTGCACCAGCAGGGCGATCGTGAGCGACGACTGCTCGTCGCCCCCGAACTTGAGGCGCGCCACCAGGTCGAAGGTCTCCTCGAAGAGACGCTTCTCGAGCAGATCGATGATCTCGTCGGCCCGCACCAGCTCGCGGGCCGCGGGGACGTCCTCGTCGAGCACGGCCCGCATCAACTGGTGGCACAGGGCCGGCACGCGTTCCGACAGCTCGCGAAGGGCGGTGGGCCAAGGCACGCTCGCGCCCGGGGGCAACGCGTCGCGGATCTTGGGCACCTGCTTGGCGATCGAACAGGCGTGGTCCGCCACCCGCTCGAGTTCCGCGTTGACCTTGAGGATGAAGATGAGGGAGCGGAAGGCCCGACCGAAGGGATGATGGAGGGCCAGCAGCTGCTGGGCGTCCTGTTCGATCAGCACTTCCTCGTTGTCGACGCTGTCGTCCGACATCCGCACCGACTGGGCGGCCTCGAGGTCGAGGGCGAAGAGGGCCTCGAGCGAGCGTTCGAGCATCGACACCGCCATCGTCGCCTCGCGGATCAGCCGCCGCTTGAGCAGCAGGATCTTGCGGTCCGTCGTGTCGAAGGGCGTGGTGCCCGCGGCCGGGCGCTGGTTGTCGGCTGGCTCGAACAAGGACGCTCCGTGGGTGCTGGCGTGTGCGGCGCCGATCGCCGCCGCGAGAGTATAGCGAAGCGAGGCCCGCGGCGCGCCTCCAAGTCGCTCAGGTCCGCATGCCCGACACCGCGGCGATGCTCAGCGGGAGCAGGATCAGGGCGGGCACGAAGACGCTGACGTGCGGCGGCAGTCCGGGGATGCTGCCCACCGCGCCCACGAAGCCCAATCCGATCGCCATCAGGGCGGCGGGCGCGGCCTTGAGCGACTGAATGACCATGGAGCAGGGCTCCCGCCGCAGAAAGAAGGGCATGCACGCCGCCAGGGCCAGCAGGTTCGTGACCATGAGCCCGAAGCGACCCCACTTCACGCGTTCAAGCTCGTCGATGCGGCGTTGGTCCGTCGCCACGCTGGCGGTCTCGAACCGTGCGAGCAGCTCGTTGATCTGGCGGCAGCTGAGGTTGTGGCTGAACCCCTCGAAACGCCGGATCTTGAGGGCGGTGGGGTCGAGGTCCGTCTCGATGCGGTCGATGGGCGAGGCGGCGGGCGAGCCGCCGGCGGCGCCGCCGCGACGGTCGACGACCCGGCCTTCGGTGAGCACCCAGGCCCCGTCCTGCCAGCGGGCCCGCGTGGCGGTGATCCGTCGCGTCATGAGTCCCGCGGCGTTGCGTTCCCAGACGTACAGGCCCTCGATGGTCTGCGTGTCGAGGTTGACCCCCTGCGCGTAGAAGAGCCGCCCGGTCGAGTCGGTGCACAAGGGCTGCGACATGACGCCCAGCTGCTCGGAACCGGCTTGTTTCTTGTCGCGCACCAGCAGCGGCGCGAGCGAGGGGATGAGCAGCTCGCGGTTGAGCGCCTGCAGGCCCGTGAGCAGCAGGGCGGCGAGGAACATCGGCCTGGCGACGCGGTGCAGGCTGATGCCCCCGGCGAGCGCGGCCACCAGTTCACGGTGCTTGACCAGTTGCGCCGCCGTGAACCCCATCGCGGCCACCAGTCCCAGCCCCAGCAGGAACCCAACGAGCTGGAAGAGCCGCGGCCACCAGAGGTTCCAGAAGACCCACACGGTGGTGGCCGTCTTGAGGCCCCCGCCCGCCGCCGCCAGTCGCCCGCCGATCTCCGCGTACTCGTCGAAGTTCAGCGAGAAGTCGATCAGCATGATGATCGTCAGCAGACCGCCCACCAGCAGCACGAAGTTCTGCAGGAACTGGCGCGCGATGTGGCGGTCGAGGATCGTCATGCGGGTCGTGGCTCCGATCGTACGGCGTGCGTCACGAGGCGCGACGCCTCGTGCGGTCGACGACCCACCATGCCAGGTTCGAACCGGCCCAGGCCATGACCGCCGCGGCGTAGACGTCGCTGACGAAGTGCGCTCCCGCCAGCAACCGGGTCGCCGAGCAGCCCAACGCCAGCGTGAAGACCGCCACGCCGGCCGGCGGCGACCACTTCCAGATCGCGAAGGCCGCGCCGAAGGCCACGCCCGCGTGCGAACTGGCCAGGCCCAGGCCCCGCCCCTCGACGTCGCCCGCGAACCAGTCGTAGACGTGCCGGCCGTCATTGGCGATGCTGGGCCGGTGTCGCCGCACGGCGACCTTGAGCGCCTCGGCGAGCAGGCCGCCCATGGCCGCCGACATCAGCACGCGGGCGCCCAACGGCGCGACTGGTCGCGTCCGTCGCGACACGAAGCCGCTGGGCGCAAGGGGAACCTGCCCGCCCAGATCGATGAGGATGGCGGCGAAGAGCCATGTCGGGAAGTACCCCGCGGTTCGGAGCATCTGCACCAGATCGCTCGTCGCCCAGACGGAGTCCCAGTCGTCGACGCGAAGCGCGTGATAGGCGGCTCGGTCGACCGCGCACGCGACGAACCACCCGAGGAGGATCGCCGTCGAGAGGATCAACGTCGATGCCAGGGAGCGTGCACGCGCGGGGGCGGTCGGGTCGGTCATCGGTCTCCCCCTGCTCGATCGCCAAAGCCCGTGAATCCCTCGCATTCGTGGACGGCGCGGCCCCGCTTGCCGTCGCCGTCGAGGGGCCCGACCGTCGCGACCTTCGCGAAACACCGGTCCCACGACGCCGCTTCGGCCCCGAGCGCCAAGGCCGGGCGTCCGAGAAGGCCGGGTTGCCGGCGAAGGTCGGTGTCGGCCCAGTAGTCGTATTGCGTGTGCCGCCCCGGACCGATCAGGTCGCTGGTGCAGTACGTCGTCGGATGGCCCGGGAGGTAGAAGGCCATCTGGCTGGCCCGCCCGTAGTGCGAACTGACCAGGAAGGGCTCGAGCCCGGTGCGGCGTCGAATCGAATCGAGCCGCATGTGCACGTCCGCCGCCATGCGGTCGGCGCCCATGAATCGGTGCACCGGAATCAGCGGCCCCACCAGCGGCAGTTTCGCCAGGAGGTCAAGACGGGGGAGGATGATCGCCGTGGCGACGCCCATCACCACGGCCGCTCGCCACGCGAAGAGGGGCGTGGCATGTCCGGGCCGCGTCGAGGGGGCGGCGGGATCGGTCGCGGGCGTCGTCCGCTTCGCGTCGAGCGCCGAGGCGACCCGGGCCGCGGCGATGGGCAGCAGCGTCAAGTAGCCCGCCAGCGGCCAGTTCCCCTCGGGCTCGGCGATCACGCTCACGACGAGGTAAAAGAGGAGGATGGGCGCCGAGTTGAGGACCAGGAATCGCTCCGCGCCCGGGACGGCGTTGGTCGAGGCGCGTCCTCGCATCCACGCGACGGCCTGCGCGACGGCGAGCGCGAGGATCGGGCCCACCATGCCCAGTTGGGTCGCCACGAGTTCCAAGGTCCAGGTCGGGTCGTAGTGGAAGCCCGCCTTGCCTCCCTGCGTCACGGGCATGTCGCCCCCCCGGACGCCGAGGTGTCCCAGCAGATGCGCCACCGTCGGCCATCCTTCGCGGACGTTCCAGATGATGACCGGCAGGATGCCGACGACGAAGGGCGCAAGGGCGAGCGGGATGGACGCCGCGCGGACCGAGCCGGGGCGTTCGCGGTTGGCTCGCCATGCCGCCAACGCCAGCCCGGGGATGGCGAGCAGGATCGTGTACTTGTACAGGAAGCCGATGCCAAGGGCGAGCCCGGTCAACGCGAACCACCGTCGACCGCCGCCCTCGAAGGCCCGCCACGCGCACCACATCGCCATCGCCCAGCACGCGGCGTACGGGCTGTCGATGGTCATCACCAGCCCCAGCACCTGGAAGATCGGGCACAGCAGCACGCAGCACGCGGCGAGGAATCCGGTGCGGGCCGATCGGTACGCGTCGCGAGCGAGCAGGGCGACAAGCAGCGTGGTGAGTCCCGCGCCGATCGCGGCGGGCAGCCGCACCGCGAACTCGTGATCGCCCAGCAGTCGCGTCGCGGCGGCGATGCTCCACGCCACGCCCGGCCCCTTGGTGTAGTACGACCACTCGAGGCGGCGGCTCCATTCCCAGTAGTGCGCCTCGTCCTCGATGAGCGTGTAGGGGCAGAGAAAGACGAGGTAGAGGATGCGGGCGAGCGTGACGCCGCCGATCAGCAGGAGCGTGCGTCGCCACCACGGGTCGATCCCGGTCGGGGCGGTGGTCGCGTGCGTGGTCGGCTGGTCCGGGTTCACGATGGGTGGGCGTCGTTCAGTGGCGGGCCATGGCGCGGAACTGGATGAGCGTGTAGACGAGCAGTCCGAGCACGCCGCTCCACATGAGGTAGAGGCCGGGCACGCCGGACTGCACGGTGAGTTGCTGCCCGCCCGAGATCGTGACGATGCACACCACGGCGGGAATGAAGGTGAACATGTACACGGTGAGCGGGAGGCGGCGGCTCAGTCGCAGCGCGATGACCGCGCCCGCCAGCACCATCACCAGGCACGAGGCCGACATCGCCAGGCGTTCGTGGCGCTTGGCCATCACCTCGCGTCCCAGGCGGGCGATCGATCGCTCGAGATCGTCCATCGCGGCGGCCAGGGCGGTCGACGGGGGCGATCGCCATGTCGATTCACGGGCCTCGGCCAGCAGGTCTGGCGCGCTCTTCGCGAGCATCGAGCCGACGATGTCGTCCGAGGGCACCAGGTTGGCCGCGCGGAAGAGGGCCCGCTCGCTGCGTTGGCTTCCGCCCTCTTCCGTCACCACGACGTCGCGCATCTCGACGGCCGTCGTGAGGGAGCGGTCGAGGCGGTCCGGGCCGATGTCGATCACCAGGCGTGCCGTCGTCGCGGCGATGGAGATCATCGCGGGCGTGGACGTGCGTTCGACGCCGTGACGAGCCAGCCGCATCCGCAGCGGCGACCGCTCGCTTCCCTCGAGGATCCACGCCCGTCCGGATTCGTCCGCGGGGTCGGGCTTCATCGAGGAGGCGTTGATCGTCACCGGGGCGCCCTGGTCGTCGCGGAGCGTCAGCGGCTTGCCGCCGCTGACGGACTCGCGAAGCGAGTTCGCCCATTCGCGTTCCGCGAAGGTCACGGCCAGGTCCTTGCGCGACACGTCGACCCAGTTGATCCGCTCGGGATGGTCCTTGAGGGCCTTGAGTTCCGCGTACGAGCGGAACTTCACGTTGTCGCGGAACCCGCTGCCGACGTTCCAGCCCACGTCGATGCTCTTGCGGGCGCCGCCGCCGCCCTGGCCGTCGCGGCTGCCCACGAGATTCTCGAGCCGCATCACCACCCTGGTCTTGCCGGCCTCCGAGGAACTCGCCTCGCCACCCTCGTCGAAGGGGAAGACCAGGATCCAGGCGCGTTCGCTCGTGACCTCCGTCACCGGCTTGAGGGAGCGATCGGTCTCGATGGCCGCCACCTGGGTGAGGTACACCACGTCGGTCGCGGACGAGTCCGCCGCGGGACGCACTCGCTCGGCCGACGCCGCGTGCAGCATCATGCCGCCGACGTTCACGCTCCGTCCGCGGTCGATCTCCTGGATCACCCACGTGGCCAGGTCCCGCGTCACGAGCCGCTGCATCCGCAGCAGGAAGTCGGGGATCAGCACCTCGTTGAGCACCGTCAGCAGCAACGCCAACGCGAGGCCCACCGAGACCGCCGGCGACAGCAGGGCGGCATGCGACACGCCGCCCGCGTGCGCCGCCGTCGACTCGTTCTCGCTCGCCATGCGGTGATAGACCAGCGTGGCCCCGAATCCCGCGGCGAAGGGCAACGCGTACGCGAGCATCGGCGGAACGGCGTAGAAGATGAACTTGACGAAGTTCTCCGCCTGCAGCAGACCGTCCGAGACCGGCTTGACGGCGCCCGCCATCGCGATCACGGCCACCAGCACGGTCGCCGCCAGCGAAATCAGGCGGACCATGTCGGCCGCGATCCAACGCCAGAGCAGGAATGGAAATCGTCGCCTCATGCGGGGATGCGCTTCGCGGCTCGCCCTGGGGCGGCGCTTCGCCGGATGATAATCCGCCCGAGGTCGCCCGCCTTCGGCGACGCCGGACGCACGAACGAAATTCGAACGGACCTGGCACCACAAGACGTCGTGTTCCGACTCCCGCCGGGCCCCCAGAAGTGGGGTCGCTCGGACGATGTCCGGATGCGTGTTCGCATGACGTTCGGACTTCGTACGTGCCGCCGGTTGTCGGTCGTGCCGATAAGAGCGGGACTTGCGCCGCTTGTGCCGAACAATTATCGCCTCAAGTGTGGACGCGGCGCGTCCACGGTGTCGATAATTCATGCGTGGGCCGCTCGCAAGGTCGCGACGGTCGCCACGGGTCCCGAGACCAGGTCGTGTCGGGATCGCAGCGAATCGGGCGGACGACTTGGTGTCCGTCCAAGGGTCTAGGATCATCCCTTCTCACGAGACCAGCATGGCCGCGAAAGATCGTTCCAAGTCCAGTCGCCGTCGCGGGTCGGGTCGTTCCTCGGCCGCCGGCCGCACGCTCGCCCCGAACCGGTCGCAATACGTCTTCATGTCGCTGGTGGCGGCGATGACGCTGGGCGCGGCGGTGCTCTACGCCGTCAGCCGCAAGCCCGTCGCAGGTCAGGGCGGCTTCGTGCTGCCCGCCCTGATGATGACGGACTCCCCCTCCACGGTCGAGATGGCCTTGGAGCCGACCGCGGGTCTGCAGCGAGCCCGCTGGAAGTCGATCGTCATTCACGATTCGGGCTCGGTCTACGGCGATCAGGCCTCGATCGAGGAGGACGCCCGTCGCCGCAAGCTCAAGGGCATCGGGTACCACTTCGTGATCGGCAACGGCAACGGCATGGGCGACGGCGAGTTGCTCGTGACGTCGCGGTGGGATCAGCAGCGCGCCGGAGCGCACGTCGCCGGCGCCCAGGGCGAGGCCTTCAACCGCGAGTCGGTCGGCATCTGCCTGGTGGGCGACGGCAACCGCCAGAAGTTCACCCGGGCCCAGATCTCGCGGCTCATCCAGCTCGTCGACGCCCTGCAGCAGGAACTCCGCATTCCCGCCGATCGCGTGCACCTGCACCGCGAAATCGCGCCCGTGGGCAGCCCGGGCAGCCTCTTCCCCGCCGCGGACGTGCGGCGTGGTCTGGCCGCGCAGCGGTGACCGGTCCCTTCGCTCCGTTTTCATCGCCCCGGCATGATCCGGGGCGTTTTTCTTGGGCCGGCTCGGCCGCCCGCGGGAGGCGTCGCGGGTAGCCCGGACTTGCTCGGTTCGCCTACGCTTGGCTTCTTCGAGTGGGGGGGAGTCGAGGCCGCCGGTTCTCGGCGTGCCGGTCAGGGTTCCCGCTTGGGAGTCAACAGGTCGACGGCCCGTGCGTCGGCTCAGTCGTGAACCGCTGACGCGTCGCTGGCGCGCGGAGGCGGGTGGTTGGCAGTCTGCAGGTGTCGTTGGTTGGGTCCGAAGCATGAACGTGGTGGCGAGGTACAAGGAAGGAGACGACGTCGAGGGCTACAAGGTCCTGGCCCTCTTGGGTCAGGGGGCCGCCTCGACGGTGTACCTCGTCCAAGATCCGCGCAGCAAGCAGATCTGGGCCCTCAAGCACGTCGAACGCGGCGACGCCAAGGACAACCGCTTCCTCGACCAGGCCGTCCTCGAGTACGAGGTCGCCTCCAAGTTCGACCATTCGAACATCCGCCGCATCCCGAGGATCATCAAGCGCAAGGAACGGCTCATCAGGCTCGTCGAGGTGCTCCTGGTCATGGAGATGCTCGACGGCCGAAGCATGGACGTCAAGCCCCCGCGGACCTTCGACGAGGCGGTCACGATCTTCATTCAGGTCGCCGCCGCGATGGGCCACATGCACGCCCGCGGGTATGTCCACGCGGACATGAAGCCCAACAACATTCTCGTGACGCCCGGCCCCGTCGCCAAGATCATCGACCTCGGCCAGGCCTGCACCATCGGCACCAGCAAGCCCCGCATCCAGGGCACCCCCGACTACATCGCGCCCGAGCAGGTGCACCGCCGCCCGCTCAACGAGAAGACCGACATCTACAACCTGGGCGCCACGATGTACCAGACGCTGACCCGGCGGAACATCCCCACGGCGATGCCCAAGGAGAACAACAGCCTGGTCAGCAGGATCGACGACGCGCTCATCGAGCGGCCGATCCCGCCCATCGACGTCAACCCTCGCATTCCGATGAAGCTCAGCGACCTCATCATGCAGTGCGTGGAGATCGACCCCGCTCGTCGCCCGGCGAGCATGCAGCAGGTGGTCGAGCGGCTCGAGCTCATCCTCGGTCAGCTTCGCGCCAAGACGGCGCCGCCGCCCGTCGACATCGACGCGGATTGAGCGTTCACTCCCGGCCGCGGATCGTCAGCGTCACCTTCGTGCCTCCGCTCCCGCGCCGCCAGCGGCGAGGAATCAACCCGCGCAACAGGTACCCCAGCGCCATCGCGGCCGCGGCCGTCACGATCCAGAACTGCCAGTCGTCCGAGGGCATGGACTTCATGAGTGATGCCTGCACGTCGCGGGATGCTCGTCGGCGATGTCGCGCCTCGACGCGTTCGCGGGCCGGTGGCCTCGGACAGGGTAGCAACCGGGCAGGCATGGCCCCGCCCGGCGCATCACTTCAGCGGGTGCATGCCTCGCTGGGTCCGCGACTGGTTCATCCTCCCGAACGCGGGCGGGAAGTCCTTCACCAGTTTCACCAGTTGGCTCTGCGAGCAGCACAGCCGCAGCGACGCCCGCTTGACGTCCCATCCCGCGGCATGGATGACGTCCATCGCCTCGGCGAGCATGGTCGGATAGTCCGCATGCTCGGGGTTGCACGCCAGTCGCCCCGCGGGCGTGCACCGCGATCGCCACAGGTCCGACCTCACCTCGCCGATGGGGACCGGACATCGCACCTCGACCGCCAGCAGGCGTCGCAGTCGCCCGAGCGCGACTCGCTTGTTCTCCTCCGCGCTCCTGCGTTCCGAGGCCTGCGCCTCGACGCCCGTGGGCTCGTGCCGGATCCACACCGCCGATTCCACCTTGTTGCGATGCTGGCCCCCGGGCCCCGTCGAGCGGGTTCGGCCCCATGAACAGTCACGCAGCAGCGTCTCGGGGTCGAGGCACGCGGGGTGAGGGGAGGGAACGTGGATGAACTCGTCGGGCGACAGTCGGTTCTACCTCATCGGCGCGAGGACTTCGTGCGTGCCGCGGGCTTGGCCTTGCGACCGCCGCTGGTCTTCTTGACGGGCCTGGCGGCCTTGGCCGCCTTCTTGACGCTCTTCGTCACGCCCTTCTTGGCGGCCTTCTTGGCGCCCTTCTTGACGGCCTTCTCGGCGGCCTTGCGGGGCGAGGCGGCGGACTTGGCCGCCGAGACCTTGCCTGCGGACACCTTGATGGCCCCGGCCCGTTCGATCACGTGCCCGCAGTTCTTGCAGGTGCGGCGGTCGACGGGCCCGCCCCAGAAGTCCTCCATGATGATCTTGAGGTCCTCGTCGATCTTCTTGAGTTGCCAGAGGGCCTCGTGCACGAGGTGGTCGCACGAAGGGCAGTACCAACGCAGCCCGTCGAGTTGGCCTTCGGGCCTTGGGAACTCGATCACCAGGCCCAGCGTTCCCGCCGGACGCTGCGGGCGGTGGGGGACCCAGCGGGGCAGCAGGAAGAGCTCGCCTTCCTTGATGATCTGCTCGTAGGGCTTGCTCCCGTCGAGAGGCCGCAGGCGGACGGCGATGGTGCCCTTGAGCTGGTAGAAGATCTCCTCGGTGGGGTTCACGTGGAAGTCGTTGCGGGTGTTGGGGCCGCCGCTCACGAAGATCACCGCGTCCTTGGCCTCGCGGAAGAGTTGCTTGTTGCTCACCGGCGGCAGCAGGTTCTTGCGGTTCTGCTTGATCCACGTCTGCAGGTGCACGATGGAGGCGGTGGTGGTGTCGGCCATGGGCGCAGTGTACGGAACGCGGGCGAACCGGGCACGAGGCGGCGCCACTGCGGCGGCCTGCGGGTCTTCGGGCGATCGATCAAGCCGCGTTCGATCCCTCATGCCCGATGCGACGACCGGGCGGACGTGGCTTGGTGGCCGGCCCGATCACGGAAGGGTCGCACGATTCGTGAAATGACCGCTCGTGCGGCGTCCATCGACCTGATGGCCTTCGCCCCACCGGACCCTGACGAAATCCTGCCCACGCGTCAGGCCCCGCCACCAAATTGTCGGAGCGGTGGCGACGGAATCGCCCATCGATGCGTTAGACTCGGCAAGGCGGAGGCGCCCGCCCTGCGGGCGCGTGGGCGGAGGTTGATGCGGCGACAGGCTTCGACGGATGTTCCGTCGTCACCGGCTGCCGTCGACGTCAGGCGCTGCGGCGGTGGACAGCCAAGTTCCTTGAAGGAGGCATCACATGCGATCGGGAATCCTCGCGGCGTTGGCCATCGTGACCTTGGGCATCGTGGCATCCTCTTCTGCCGCCGTCGTCGACGCGCAGTCCCACGCACCGCCGACCGGCAAGTACTACTTCAAGACCTTCGAGCAGTTCGATCTCGACGCGTCGCAGATCGCCGTCCGCGGCGGCGACGTGGCGGCGATCCGACAGGCGGCGGCGAAGGCGGGCCTGGGCGCGGTGCGGGAGTTCACCCTCGCGGGCTGGTGGATGATCGACGCTCCGGCGGGCGTGAACATCCGCGACGCGGTGGCGAGGCTTGCCGCCATGCCCGAGGTGTCCTTCGCCACGCCCGTCTTCCTCGGCCTGCCGCTGGGACCCGAGCACAAGCGACTGCCGATCTTCCCCTCCCCCGATGTCTTCGTCGGGTTCCAGGAGGGCGCCGCGCCCGCTCAGCGAGCCGCGGCGGTGGCGGGCGTCGATGCGCTCGCCAAGGGGCGACTGGTCGATCGCGACTGGGGCGTGATGGCGGGGGTCGATCGCATTCGTGCCGCGACGAAGAACGGGTACGAGGTCCTCGCGGCGGCCAACACGATGGCCGTGCGGGCCGACGTGCGCTTCGCCGAGCCCGACATGGTGATCGGCGGCATGGGCGACTTCGTGCCCAACGATCCGCTCTACTCGACGCAGTGGACGCTCAACAACGCCAACGACATGGACATGAACCTGCCCGAGGCGTGGGACATCACGCAGGGCAGTTCATCCGTCGTCGTCATGGTCATCGACGTGGGCGTGCAGATGAACCACCCGGACCTGAACCTGGCGGCGGGCTCCGACTTCACCGGCAACGGCTCGGCGGGCAACCCGGGCAACGCGTGCGACAAGCATGGCACGGCGTGCGCGGGCTGCATCTCGGCTCGCACGAACAACGCCGTGGGCATCGCGGGCGTGGCGGGCGGGTGCCGCGTCGCGTCGGCCCGCTGCTTTGTCTCCAATCTCGCCTGCGACGGCACGTGGAGCGCCAGCTACAGCTGGACGGTCGATGCGCTGAACTGGGCCGCCACCAACGGCTACCGCGTGACGAGCAACAGCAACGGCTACGGCTCGACCTCCGCGACGATCGACACCGCCTACACCAACACCCGCAACACCAACGCCATGGTCCACTTCGCGTCCAACGGCAACTCCGGTGCGGCGTCGATCGGCTACCCCGCGAGCAGCCCTTCGGTCAACGGCGTCATGGCCATCGACAGCAACGGCAACAAGGCCAGCTTCAGCCAGTACGGGCCGGGCACCGACTATGCGGGGCCGGGCGTGGGCATCAACTCGACCGACCAGACGGGCTCGGCCGGCTACGTCAACGGCGACTACGCGACCGTGCAGGGCACGAGTTTCGCGTGCCCCAACACCGCCGCGGTCGCCGCGCTCGTGATCTCCCGCAACCCGGCGATGAACGCCTCGCAGGTCGAGACGGTCTTGTCGTCCACCTGCAAGGATCGCGGCGCGGTCGGCTACGACACCGTCTACGGCTACGGCATTCCCGACGCCTGGCGTGCGCTTCGCGCCACCCTGCCCCGGCCCTCCAACGACGACTGCGGCGCGGCCATCGACGTCTCGGCCACCGGCACCTTCACCGGGTCGCTCGCCAACGCCACCTTCACCACCGCCGACGGCGCGGCCGCCTGCAGCTACCCCTCCAACGGCGCGGACGTCTGGTATTCCTTCACCGCCCCCTCCTTCGCCGCCGGCCAGCTCCGCGTCACCACCTGCGGCACCAGCGACACCGGCGGCATCGATGCCGGCATCGACACCGTTCTCTCCGTCTTCGACGGCTGCGGCGGCACCAGTCTGACGTGCAACGACGATTGGATCAGTGCGCCGACGATCCCGAGTTGCTCGAGGTCCGATGCCGGCTTGGCGCGCGATTCGGCCGTGGTCGTGACGCTCGCCGCGGCGCAGACGGTCAAGATCCGCGTGATGCGGTACGGCGGGTCGGCCGCCGGCAACTTCACGCTCAACGCCTTCTTCACGCCCGTGAACGACGACTGCGCCAACGCGAGGGACATCTCGAGCGTCGCTTCCAGCGGCTCGGGCACGTTCGTCAGCGGACTCTTCGGCGCCACCAGCGAAGGCACCGTCGCAAGCTGCGGCGGCGCGGACGCCAACCCCGACCTCTGGTGGAAGTTCACCGCCCCCGCCTCGTGCGGCATGGGACGCCTCCGCGTCACGACCTGCGGCACCAACGACATCGGCGGCGTCGATGCCGGCGTCGATACCGTCCTCTCGATGCACCGCGGCTGCGGCATGCCCGCCATCACCTGCAACGACGATTGGAGCGGCACCTCCGTCGCGGGCTGCAGCGGCAGCGACTCGGGCGGGGCCCTCGACTCGGCCGTCGAGGCCGTGATCGCCCCCGGTGAAACGGTCTACATCCGCGCATCGCGTTACGGACTGACCACGCGCACGGGGCAAGTGACCCTCAACGCCTTCTATGAACCCGCCAACGACCGCTGCGCATCCGCCCAACTCGTGACCATCGGCGCGTACGACTTCTGCACCACGCTCGCCAACACCGACGGACCCACGGAGTCCGGCTGCTACATCTATTCGCTCGCGCCGAACAATGATGTCTGGTTCCGCTTCGACGCCACCTGCGACGGCATCCTCCCCATCTCCACCTGCGGCAGCAGCTTCGACACCGAAATCGTCGTCTACCGAGGCACGACCTGCCCGACCGCGGGCGGCACGGCCATCGCCTGCGACGACGACGGCTGCCCCTCCTCGCCCGTGTTCCGATCCCTTGTCAACGTGCCGATCGCCAACGGCCAGTCGTACCTCATCCGCATCGGCGGCTACGGCGGCGCCTCGGGTTCGGTCCACATGGAACTGGGCGACCCCTGCCCGCCCTGCGTCGGCGACTTCAACCTGGACGGCGGCATCGACGGCGGCGACATCGACGCCTTCTTCCACGCATGGGAAGGCGGCGACGCCTCCGCCGACGTCAACCAGGACGGCGGCATCGACGGCTCCGACGTCAGCGAGTTCTTCAGCCACTGGGAGGCGGGCTGCTGAGCCCGGCTCGACTCCCGCCATCGCGACACGATCCCCACGAAGCCCCGGCCACCGAGCCGGGGCTTCGTCGTTGAAGGCGAGCGTGGGGGACAGAGAGGGAGGCGCTCGTCGCCCGCTCCGGGGCGCACCAGCGGCAGCCGTGCGGCGCGGCGAGTCTTCGAGCAAGCCCACGGACGTGGGCTGATTCGCGCGAGTGTCGTGCTCTTCGAGCCCTCCTCGGTCGGCGGTTTAGGCCACCGGCAACTCCGGCAGCCCAAGCGATTTCAGATACTCGAATGTCTCGTCGTAGATCGCGGGTTGTCGGGTGCGGTCGCGACTGCTGCCGCGGGGGACCACAATGACCATTCCCTGTCTGGCGCGGGTCAGGAGCACTCGGTAGGCGTTCTTCAGATACCGCTGTCGCTCGGCCTTGCGGATCAGTTTCCAGGAGTCGCCGGAGAAGGATGAATAGCCCCATCCATCGGGCGACTTGCGAAGGTCTCCATCCCAGACCACGCAAGTCCAGTCGAGTTCGAGTCCTTGGACATCGAACTCGGTCGCCACGTCTTCGAGGTAGTACGACGACCGCACATCGCCACGGTCTTTCAAGAACCAGTGCACGGGATCAGTTGTGACTCGCACATCAACCGCCAGCGGCTTGAGCCGGAGTGCCTGCGAAGAGGCCACGATGCCGTAGCGTTCCGAGCCGCGCGACTGCTCGCGAACCCATCGCTTTGCAGTCGGGAGATGCCGACTGAGCATGATGGGATATCGCTCGCGGAACTCGTGAAACGTCGAGCGGGCGCCGTCAACCTCTCCGTCCAGGAGGTTCTTGACAAAGCGAGCGACATGCTCAGACCGAAACGAGCGCATCGACGTTCCGAGGTGGAGGCAGGACTCTTGAGTCACGTGCCCATGAGAGGCGAGCTGGGCGAGCGCTGCTCCAGCACCATACTCGGAGTCGAAAAGATTGGGTGAGATCGCCACGTGCCAGTGAGGGAATCGTGTTGTGATGGCGTCGATCCAGCCAGAAATTCCCATTTCGCCGGAGTTGATCTCTTGGCCGCCTCCGACAAGGCACACAATCAGTGCCCAATCAGGGTGACGATCCATGCAGTCGATGAGGAACTCGGGTTCGGACCGGTCGAAATTCGGCTGGTTGCGCTTTTGGCGCATGAACTTCGCAGTTTGTTCTCGATTCCACGCTCGCTGAGCTTCATCGAAAATGGCGACGTGCTCGATCGGGGCCTTGGGATCGCGTACACCGTCGTCGCGAAAGTGGTGTACGTTCTGGATAAAAGCCTTCACGCGACTTCGAGCTTCACCCAGCGAGAGCAAGCGTTGGTTGATATTGGTGCGGGCGACTTGGTCTCTCGCGAGCGCTTCCTGCAACACGCTCACCAGTGGACCGTTGCCCGACAGATACACGCTGTGCAGTGGGTCGGAGGCGTCGCGGTGGTGCGTTGCCACGTTCAACCCCACGAGTGTCTTGCCCGCGCCCGGAACCCCCGTGACAAAGCAGATGATCTTTCTCCGGTCAGCACGAGCCTTTTGAATGAGGCGAAGGACGGTCTCAGACGTTGAGGTGAGATTGGTCGCCCCGGCGTCGCTTCGCGTGATGTCCGCGACCCGATGTCCTGCGTACAACGCTCGCGCGGCCTCGATGATCGTGGGTGTCGGGCGATACCGGCCTGACTCCCACGTCGACGTATCGACCTCGGTGTTCCCGATCGTCTCGAGCACGACTTCAATCGCAGTGCCCAGATCGTCCGGGGCGACGCGTTGAGTCTTGAGCACTCCGTCGTCCCGACTGGTTGGTGTGCAGTGAATACTCGATGTGGTGGCCGCTGTTGCCACGAGAATCGGTGCGATCACCTTGTCGTGACTGGTTTCGTGGAAGTTCTTGAGATCGAGGGCGTAGTCAATGGTCTGGTGCAGGTCTGCCGCGGCGTACTTGCCTTCGTTGACCTTGAACTCAACAACAAACACCCGGCCGTCGATCGTCAGAATCACGTCGGCTCGCTTGCCAACGCGAGGGATCACAAACTCGAGATAGACGCTCCCTCGCCCGGCATAGGGCGGCAGTGTCGTCTTGAGCAGCTGAATCTCGTCTTGCCACGCCGACCGCTGAGTCAGTTCGACCGCAAACTCGCTGTTCGCGCACAGCGTCCCCAGAATCGACGGGCTCGGTTCCGCGAGGAACTTTTCAATGCTGGCCGAGTAGTAGGATCGCATCGTCCCTCAAACCGATCAGCGAGGAGCCCCGTTCCTCACATCGGCTTCTTCCCGATCGTCACGTCGTACACGTGCAGGAGCTTCTCCTTGTCGAAGATCATCTCCTGGCGGCTCGCGCCCACGATGTCGTACTCGGTCGTCAGCTCGATGGCGTCCACCGGGCACGCCTCTTCGCACATGCCGCAGTAGATGCACCGCAGCTCGTCGATCTCGAACTTCGCCGGGTACTTCTCCCGGTCGTCCCACGGCGATTCCGCCGCCTGGATGTGGATGCACCGCGCCGGGCAGATGGTCGGGCACATCATGCACGCCACGCACTTCACCCGCCCCGCCTCGTCCCGGTTCAACCGGTGAACGCCGCGGAAGTTGGCTGCGTACTGCCCGCCCTTCTCCAAAGGCAGGTCCTCGCGACGCACCTCCGGATACTGCATCACGCGGCTCGTCTTCCCCTGCCCGAACGACGTGAAGAAGTGACGCATCGTCGTCCCGAACCCCTTGATGATGTTCGGGAGGTACACGGCTTCCGTCGCCGTCATCGGCTTGGGATCGACGTTCAGGATGTCCTCGGAGCGGATCGTCATGGCCGCACAGGGTAGCCCCC
>JBAXFU010000024.1:0-36677 GCA_037139735.1 Phycisphaerae bacterium | reverse complement strand
GACGCGCCTGCGACGCGGATGGGCGGGCTGACGCCCACGAACGCCGCGGATCTCACCGGATCTTGGCTTCGTACGCCGCGGGATCGGCGAGGAAGGTCCCCGCGCACCTGGTGCAGCAGAACCCGACGGCGCGGCCCTTGAACACCACGATCACGTCGGGGTTCACGGGCTTGCCCGCGACCGGACAGATCGAGTTGACGGCCGTGACCTTCGCGGCGGTGGCGGGCTGGGCGCCGCCTGGCGTCGCGTTGCTCGTCAGCGTGGGCGCGTCCTCGGTCTCCAGGGGCTCGCCGGGCTTCGACGCTCCCAGGTCCACCCGCACGCCCCGCGAGATCAGTTCGGTGACGTCCGCTTCCGTGAGGCCCGTCCGCCAGGCGAAGAGGGCTCGCAGCGACGGCATGTCGCCGAGCAGTTCCGCCGCCTTGGAGGAAAGTCGCGTCTGCGAGGCCACGAGCGTCTCGATCCGCGAGGTGGGCGCGATGATGGCGAGGTCTTCGTCGCTGAAGGTGGTCTGCGAGAGGTTGAGGCGTCGCAGGGACATCATCGCCGCGATCCGCCGCATCACTTCGGCGTCGAGGCGGAGTCGCGACAGGTCGAGCGTCCCGACGTGCGGGACGACGGGGGCGAGCAACGCCGCGAGGCGCGGGGCGTCGAGACCGTCGGCCCCGCCGGTCGAGATGGAGAGGAGCGACGGTCCGGGCTCGAGGTGTTCCACGTGGAGCAGCGCGTCTCGCAGCGCGGCGATCGCCTCGGGTGACGCGGGCGCGGCGACCGCGGGACGCGGCGCCTGCACGGGGGTCTGTACGGGGGCCGGGGGCGAGGGTTCCTCCCGCGCCGGAACCGACGCAGGCGAGGTCCCCGGGGCGGCACGATTCGCCGCCGCGCCCATGGGCGCGCCCTCGCGGATCCACGCCTCGATCAACGCCACCTGCTGCGGCGTCGGCTGGGGCTTGTTCTTGGGGGGCATGTGATCGTCGTGCTCGAGCGGGAGCTTCATGCGGACGAGGATTTCCGAGTTCGCCGGGTCGCCGGGCGTCACCGCGTGGCCCGTGTCGCCGCCGCGCCGGATCGCCTCGATGTCGTGCAGGGCGAGCCCTCCCCGGGCCTTGGTGGCGTTGTGGCACCCCACGCACGTGGTCGCGAGCACGGGCATGATCTGGTCGCGGAAGCGATCGACGCCGCCGGTCTGCGCGCCCGTCGCGTGCGCTGAAGCGACCCCGTCGGCGGATGTCTCGCTCCGGCTTGCCACGCCGTCGCGCGGGCTTCGCGTGCGAAAAGCCGCGGTGAGGAAGTCATCGCCGTGCGTGATGGTCGCGCCCAGGTGGCCCGCCAGCGTCATCACGATCGCGCACGCGACGAAGACCGCTCGATAGACGCCCGACCTGCCGGTGGCGGCGGCCCCGAGCAGGAGCAGCGTTCCTGCGCCGAAGGCGATGCCCAGGATCTTGTGCCGATCCAGCGTCGTGCCGGCGTACCCGGGCTCGGAGGCGAGGAGCAGGCCGCTGGCGACCGACCACGCGGCGACGAGCACGAGCGAGGCGACGAGCGTCGTGCGGACGTGTGATTCGAGTCGTCGCCCTTGAAGCCACGCCAACCCCTCGAGGAGGGCGAGCGCGGCGAAGATGCCGATGGGCAGGTGCAGCGCGAGCGGATGCGTGCGGCCGAGGAGGGCGATGAGCATCTCGAGCGTGACGGGCATGACGCCATCGTAGTGGCGTCGGTCGTCCGCTCACCAGATGAAGCGCATGCGTCCGAAGTCGGGAACGGGGATGCGTCCGGCCTGGAAGGGTGCGGGGAAGTAGACGAAGAAGGCCTTGCCGATGAGCAGGTCGCGGGGCACCACGCCGATGGCCGGGTCGATGGCGGAGATCCAGGGGTGAGGCCGATCCCACAGGCGGCTGTCGAGACTCTGGGCGCTGTTGTCGCCGCAGACGAAGTACTCGTCGCTCGCGAGCGTGGGCGTGTTGAGCGGGTGCGTGGCGAGCGCGGGGCGTCGCGCCTGCGAGTGGACCGACATGCCGTCGCCCGAGTGGTAGCGGTAGAGGTCGGCCTGGTAGTGCACGTCGCGGTCGAGCGCCACCCGCGAGAGCGTGAAGGGCCCGCCGTCGAACTCGAGGAAGAGCTGCGGACGCCGGTAGTTGTCCTCGACCACGAGGAACTCGGGCCCCGCGGCGATCCGCTCGAGCGATTCGCCGGTGGCGTGGAGCATGCGCTCGCGGGGCGTCCACTCGTAGGTCGCCTTCGCGACGCGGCGACCATCGCGCCACAGCTGCAGCGTCTGATCGACGAACCAGAACTCGAGGTCGGTGGTGCGTCCCTGCTCGAAGTCAACCGAGTCCTCGCCCTCGACCGCGAGGGGCGTGAAGGGCACGTCCTTGCCGGTCCCCGGCCCCATGGCCATGAGCAGCACGCCCCCGCCCGCGTCGATGCGGAAGGTGTGCCCGCGGGCCTCGAGGAAGGCCGTGACCCGCTGTCCGGCCGACGAGGGACGAAACCCCATCGACATCCGCACGTCGCTGACCGGGAAGTGCAGACTCGCGCGGATGGGCGACTCGTTGTACGCCAGCGAATCGGTCACCGGCCGCTCCCGCGCGTTCCATGCCAATCGCGTCGGACCTTGGCCCGAGTACTCGTACGTGCGACGCCCCTCGATGCGCCAGTCCGAACCCTCCGGGCCCGATCCGACGCCGATCCACGGCGAGACGAACCAGCGACGGCCCATGTCGTCGGTGTCGTCCAAGGGCGTGTACTCGCTGCTGAAGAGCCGCTGCCACATCGCCAGCTGCGCCCGGTCGGGCTTGCGACAGATCCGCCACCCGGGCAGCGACCAGCGATCCGTCGCGGGGTCGTCGTCGCTCCGGGGCGTGCGAGAGAAGACGTCGCCGTCGACCAGCGCGAGCATCTCGCCGGGCAGGCCGATGAGTCGCTTGATGTAGTTGACCGAAGGGTCCCTGGGATTCTTGAAGACCACCACGTCGAACCGCTGCGGATCGAAGATGCTGTAGAGGTACTTGAAGACGAAGATGCGATCGCCCCACCGCGTGCGGATGCCGCTGCCGCTCATCTCCTCGCCGGTCATCGGATCGTGGACGACCACCGGCGGATCATCGGCGCCCGCCCCGCCCTGCACGGCCTTGGGCGTGATGCCGTCGGGGAGCATGTCCCACGGGCCCACCGTCCACGAATATCCCGACTCGCGGGCGGTGAACCGCATGTGCGCGCCCAGCAGCGTGGGGGCCATCGAGCCCGTGGGGATCAGGAAGGCCTCCATCACGAAGCTGCGGAAGACGAAGGTCATCACGAAGGCGATGATGACCGCCGTGACCGTCTCCTTGACGGTGTGACCCAGCGACAGGTTCGCGGCGGCTCCGTCGGCCCGACTTCGGGGCGTCGACGCCTGCAGCTCCTTCTCCGGCGTGATTGGCCCGCTCGTGTCGTCCATGCGTGGGGGATGCAGCCCCTCCTGGGTGCATTGCTCGATATCGGCCCGCAGGGGCGACGCCTTTCAGCGACCCCCGCCTTGGGGCCCGCCGCCGCCGCCCGGAGGCCCGCCGCGTCGACGACGACGGCGACGACCACCCTGGCGCGGCCCACCTTCGCCGTTGGGCCCGCCGCCGCCACGCGACGGCGAGGGTCCGGAGCCGTTCCCCGCGTCGATCGAGCCGTCGCCGGGACCTTCGATGGGTCCATCGTCAGGTCCATCGTCGACCCCGGCGCCGTCCTGCGGCATCGGCCGCGGCTGGGGCGGCCGATCCGCGCGACCCACCGGCGATGCCGGTCCTCTGGCGGGCGGCTCCTTCGCGGGAGGTCGACCTCCCGCGGGACCTCGACCCTGCGATGGGCCCTGTCGACGCCGATCGTCCCCCGAGCGGGGCGGCTGTCCATCACGGCGGCCACCTTCGGGGCGTGCCCCTTGCGCTGAACCGGCGGCAGGCGACCCGCCGGGACCGTCACCGCGAGGACCGGGCCCGCCGGGCTGACGCGGCGGCCTGCCGTCGACCGTGCCGCGGCCGTCACGCGACGCGCCCTCGCCCATCGCGGGCGGGGGCGGCGGGTTCTTGCTGACCGGGGGCGTGAGATCCTCGACCGGCACGGCGATCTCCCACGTCTTGCCGTCGGCGGCGA
Source organism: Phycisphaerae bacterium (assembly GCA_037139735.1). Classification (GTDB taxonomy): domain Bacteria; phylum Planctomycetota; class Phycisphaerae; order Phycisphaerales; family UBA1924; genus UBA2402. The sequence continues at coordinate 32,552 of JBAXFU010000024.1, read as the reverse complement.
CGTTGTCGAGGCGCACGAGCACGAGCTGGGTGAGGATCTGCGAGTCGATGACGGTGGCGTCACCCTCCGGGGTGCCCACGCGCGACTTCTTGCGAGGGAGATTCTTCTTGAGATCCTCGTAGGTCTGGTCCTCGTAGCGCAGGCAGCACATGAGCCGCCCGCAGCGGCCGCTGATCTTGAGCGGATCGAGCGTGGCCTTCTGCGTCTTGGCGGACTTCATCGAGACCGGCTTGAGCACCTTGAGGAAGTTCTTGCAGCAGCAGTACTGGCCGCAGCGTTCGTAGTCGGCGGAGATGCGGGCCTCGTCGCGGGCGCCGACGTGGCGGAGCTCGACATGCTGGCGGAAGTCGCGACGGAGCTCGCCCAGCAGGTGAGCGAGGTCGATGCGTTCCTCGGACAGGTAGTAGAAGGTGAGCGTCTCGCCGCCGAGGATGGGCTCGGCATCGACGATCTTGACATTGACGCCCACGCGCTCGGCGGCGGCCTTGGCGGCCAGTCGGAGGCCGTGGCGGCTCTGCTCGAGCTCCTGCTGCTTGAGCATGTCGGCGGGCTCGGCAACGCGGAGGACGCGGCCTTCGGTGGTGAAGGGGTACTCGCGACCGCCGCTGTTGCTGATGTACTGGAGCATCTCCTTGCGAGAGACACTCTTGGAGCAACCGGAGTTGGGGCAGGTGCTGGTGAGCATCTCGCCCAGTTCGGTGCCGCGATGGGTCTTGACGACGATCTTGCTTCCGCAGCCGGGCTTGACGGACCCCGCATACGGGAACTCGCCGACCATCTTCATCACGCCGAAGCGGACGACCATCGTCTTGGGGGCCTTGAGGGCCTCGTAGGCCTTGCGGTCCTCCTCGTCGAGGTGGGCCTTGAGGTCTGCTTCAAACTGTGGCAGTGGAAGAATGGGCATCGGTGACGTCGCGGAGAAAGGGGGAGCGAAAGCGCGCCCGGACAGATTCGAACCGTCGACCTGCGGTTTAGAAGACCGCTGCTCTATCCAGCTGAGCTACGGGCGCCCTCGGGAAATGAGGATAGGGAGGCCCCCTCGGCGGCACGGGAGACGGGCCTGGGAGCCGCCGCACGCCTCGCGAATGGTCGCCGGGAGCCCCGACGACACGACCCGTTCCTCATGGCCGCCCCGGCAGGGCTCGCGGCGCCAGGATGTCGATGATCGGTTCGGGCATGATCGTGACCGGGCCGCGGCCGTCGTCGACGACCACGAGCAGGCGATCGCGGCCCGGGAGTTGGCCTCGGAGGGTGAACCGATAGCGGCCACCCCCCAAGGACGTCGCCGCCCCCTCGACGGCCACATTGACCTCGCCGTCGGGCCTCGCCACGGCCCGGATCGATCGGACCGCCGAGGTCACGGCGGCGCCGGCGGCATCACGAACCTCCACGGTCATCTGGAAGGCCTTGCCGGGCTCGACGCCACCCGACGCCGCCCCCAGCGAGATCCGCGACCGCGTGGCATCGGGCATGCCCGCCATCGATGCCCGCATCGCGTCGAAGGCCCCTTGCATCTGGATCACCGGGTCGACCGCCGTCGATGTCTGGTTCGCGATGTTGATGTTCATGAAGTAGCGGCCCGCGGCGAACCCCGAAGGGTTGACGAAGACGCCCCCCACGTTGCCCATCACCAGCGTGGTGCCGGTGCTCGCCACGGCCTCGGGCCAGCGATCACCGTTGAGATCGGCGACGATCAGGCCCCCGCCGGACGCCGGCGCCGCGGCTCTGGCGGCGATCGAGAACGCGCCCGAGGCGTCCGCGAGCATCGTGACCACTCGCACGCCGCTGTCGAGGCAGGCCAGGTCCGTGCGACCGTCCCGGTTGATGTCCGCGGCGACCAGCGACGAGCCGATGGCTCCCAGCGCGAGCGTCTGCTGCGTGACGAACCCGGTCGGGGTGTTGCGGACGATGACCACCGAGGAGACGGAGGAGGAGGTGACCGCGGCGATATCGAGCCGTCCGTCGCCGTCGAAGTCCTGCAGCACCGTGCCGCGAGCGGTCGCGGGCAGGGCGATGGTCGCCATGGCGTTGAACGTGCCCTCGCCGCGACCCGTGTAGTAGCGAACGCCCGCGAAACCGGCGCCGATGACCACGTCGGCGCGTCCGTCGGCGTTGACATCCCCCACCGTGAGCAAGGAGGGCGACACGGGATTGCCCAGCGCGACCGGCTCGCCGAAACCGCCGACGCCGTCGTTGAGCCGCACGAGGACCTGCGACGAGGTGCAATACGCAAGGTCCGGGCCGTTGACGCCGTCGAAGTCCGCGATCACCACGCTCGTGACGCGACGGGGCGAGGGAAGTTCGACCCGCGAATCGAGCGATCCGTCGGCCCTGCCTCGGTAGAGCGTCAGCGATCCGGCCGCGCCGGTCGCGGTGGACCCGCCCCCGACGACCACGTCGGCGCGGCCGTCTCGATTGAAGTCACCCGTCGCGACCACGAGGGGATTCACCACGCAGGGGTACTCGGCGGGCGAGGAGAAGACGGGCATGCCGCCGCCGAGCATGGTGCGGTTGCGATGCACGAGGATCGACGCGCCGGCGGCGGTCGCGGAGACCGGGGTGAGCAGTTCCGCAAGGCCGTCGCCGTCGAGATCGGCGGCCGTCGCGGCGGTGTTCGACGAGGTCGGGAGCGTGAAGGCGGCCAGATCGGCGTCTCCGGTGCGACTGACGATGAAATAGCCGCAGTTGGCCGAACGCACGAACGAGGCGGGAGGCGAACCGCAGGAGGTGGCCCCGCCACCGGTGCACGAGCAGCGGCCGTCGCCGCCGAGTTGGCGAGCGGCTTGCATGCCGGCCATCAGGCGTTCGGGCAGGTCGCCCGCCGTGGTGCGCATGGCCTGGATGGCGGCATCCACGACGGGCTGCCCGGTGAGGATGTTGCCCTGCACGGCGTAGCGGATGGTGCCCGCGATGCCGCCGTGGGTGTAGGTGAACGAACCGGTCGTGCCACCGGCCCACGAGGAGGCTTCGTCGCCGGTGAAGGTGAGGGTGCGGCCCTGCACGTCGGCGAAGCCATATTGACGGGTCTGGTGACCGGAGTCGGTGACGGCGAGTTCGGCGAGGATGGCGGCGGGATCGATGTCCTGGCTCATGCGGGCCCGGATGATGGTTCGGTTCGCGCCGCCGACATCGACATACGACTGTGCCGCGGCCGCGCCCTTGCCCACCACCACGACGGGGCTGTTGACCTGGAGGTCAAAGCCGGTGAGGCACGTGGCCGAGGCGATGCCGATCTCGCCTGTGCGGGTGTCGACCAGCACGATCGACCACGTGGCGTGGGCGGCGGGAGCGGCGGCGAAAACCATCGCGGCGGCGAGAAGCGATCGCATGACGGAATGATAGTGACGGGGCGTGACGCGGCGGTTCGGCTGCGTGTCCGGGAAAAACGACGCGGGGCGGGCCCTGACGTGGGCCCGCCCCGCGGGAAGTCATGGATGGCGATGCCGGCTCAGCAGCCGCCGGATTCCCAGGCGGCGTAGAAGGTGTCGCTGTCGCCGCCGTCGACGCCGCCGTCCTGGTTGACGTCGGCAGCGGAGTCGCCGGCCTCCCAGGCCATGTAGAAGGCGACGACATCGTCGCCGTCGATGCCGCCGTCGGAGTTGAAGTCGGCGAAGCACGGGGGCGCGGGGTTCACGGTGAGGGCCGCGTCGTTGGAGGCCGCGCTGCCGCAGGGCGAGGTGACGATGCACTTGTAGTTGCCGGCATCGGCGGGGGTGGCGGGGTTGATGGTGAGCGTCGGGCCGGTGGCGCCGGAGATGGCGCCGCCGTTGGCGAGGATGACGCCGTTGCGTCGCCACTGCCATGCGGTGGCGCCGCCGACGACGACGCTGAAGGAGGCGGGCTGTCCTTCATCGACGGTGACGGGCGAGGGGTGGGAGGAGAAGGCGACCGTACCGCCGGCGCGGCCGGTGTCGGGATTGCCGGTGATGTTGCCGCAGGAACTCTGTGCGACGACCCAGTAGAAGTAGGTGGTGCCGGCGGCGGCGGTGGAATCGACGAAGGAGCTGGAGGGCGAGGTGCCCAGGGTCGCCGAGGTGGCGAAGTTGTTGGCGGTGTTGCGGGTGATGCGGTAGGAGGTGGCGCCGGCGGAGTTGGTCCAGGTGACGACGACGCTGTTGCAAGCGGAGCCGTCGGAGGCGGCGAGGTTGGTGACGGCGTTGGGCATGCCGCCGCGGTTGCCCGTGTCGCCGACGCTGAAGTCGCCGGTGGCGCCGCAGGCGTTGACGGACCTGACGTAGTAGATGTACTGGGTGTTGGAGAAAGCGGTGGAGTCGAAGAAGGTGGTGGAAGGATGATTCGCGGCGAGGGTCTCGAGCGGACCGACGCCGACGCGATAGCGGTGGACGGAGTAGGTTGCGGCGAAGGAGACCGGGTCCCACGAGACCTTGGTGGAGTCGGCGCAGACGGTGTTGTCGATGGCGACGACGTTGGTCGGGGGCAGGAGCGATCCGATGCGCAGGCCGGCGCGGACGAGCGACGTGCTGTAGGGGCCGGTGCCGCAGGCGTTGCCGGCGCGGACCCAGTAGTAGTAGGAGACGCCGACGCTGGTGGCGGTGTCGAGGTACGAGGTGCTCGAGGGGGAGGCGACGAGGGTCGCGCCCAGGGTGGTGTTGGCGGTGTTGCGATAGACCGAGTAGGTGGTGGCGTTGGAGACGGCGCCCCACGAGACGCTGACGCCCAGGCAGTTGTTCTGCGAGGCGCTGACGGCGGCGGGCGCGACGGGAATGGCCTGGCGATAGCCGGCATCGGAGGCGGAGAAGGGCCCGATGCCGCATTCGTTGCCGCCACGGACGAAGTAGTAGTACATGACGCCGGCCGACGCGGAGGCATCGGTGTAGGCGAGGCTCAGGGAGGAGCCGAGGTAGGCCGCGCCGGTGGAGGAGTTGACGGTGTTTCGATAGACGTAGTAGATGTCGGCGTTGGCCTGGGAGTTCCACGTGACGGTCACGTCGGCGCAGCTGGCGCCGTCGGTGGCGGCGACGACCGAGGGCGCGGTGAGGAGCGCGGTGGTGCGGTATCCGTAGGCGCTGGCGCTGTAGGCCGTTCCTTCGCCGCAGCCGTCGACGGTCCGCACCCAGTAGTAGTACCCGGTGCCCGTCGACGAGGCGGTGAGGTCGTCGTACTGGAGGGCGGATGTGACGCCCAGGAGCGACGCGCCCGAGGTGCTGACGACGGTGTTGCGATAGATCTTGTACTGCGTCGCGCCGGCGGCGGCGTTCCACGTGAGGCGGACTCGGTCGCAGAACTCCTGATCGGTGGCGATCAGACCCGTGGGGGCGGCGGGAAGGAGGCACGCCTGCACGGTGATGGGCTGGGCGTCCCAGAGGTCGGTGTCGTTGTTGGCGCTGTTGCCGTCGGTGGCCGAGTCGATGATGACGCCGACGTACCTGGTGCCGGTGGACGTGCCGTAGGGAACGGTGGTGGCGGGGATGTTGAAGCGGATGGAGTCCATCGCGCCGAAGTCGACGTTGCTGTAGTTGTACGTGCCGATCAGGGTGTCGGCGGTCGAGATGTCGTCGTTGGACGAGAGGTAGACGCGGAGGGTGAAGTTGCGGGCGGCGGGATTGTTGTTGGTCGTGTTGGCGAGCAGGACCGAGCCCGCCGGGATGTCATCGCCCTGGCGGACGGTGGGCTGAGCCGATCCGACGGTGTAGTCGAGGGCCTCGACATCGAAGGTGGCGCCGCGGGTGTTGGTCTTGAAGGTCTCGAGATCGATGGTGAACTGCTCCCAGAGGCCGCAGTAGTTGCCGCTGGTGGAGCGGTTGGACGTCGAGCAGACCGCGCCGACGTAGCGGCTGCCGCTGCTGATGTAGTACATGCCGCTGCCGCTCATGCCGCCCCAGACGGCGTTGAGGCAGCCGCCGGGGGTCGAGAGCGAGTACTGGTTGGAGAAGAGGCCCGGACATCCGTCTGGCTGGTCGGCCCAGAAGTACATCTGTCGCCCCGTGTGGAGCGACGAACTGCACCCTTCGGCCGGGTATGAGTAGTTGTAATGCGTCGTCGAGGTGCTGCAGTTGCCCCACGACCAGCCGTACCACCCCGTGAGCATGCCCACGCTGCGGGAGTTGGTGCGGTTGAGGCGGATCATCGCGGCGTCGCGGTCCCAGTTGCCGTTGTTGACGTAGTCGGTGCCGGCGATGTACTCGGTGCCGGAGGCCCAGCCGTAGTTTTCGAGGGTGGTGCCCGAGGGATCCTGGAACCCGTTGTTCCCCGCGCCGTCCCAGGCGGGAATCACCCAGATGCGGTCGGCCCAGTCGAAGATGTTGAGCCCGTTGGGATTGCGGGCGTACACGCAGTGCGCCGCCGTCAACACCACCCCGCCGTCCTGCATCGACCCCGAGCAGGTGAACATCCGCACCGTCCCGCCCGTGTCGGTGAACTGCATGATCAGCTTGACGTTCGCCCGCGCCGGGTAGGTCGTCAGGGTCGCCGCGCTGACGGCCGACATCGTCGCCGACCAGTCCGTCGTCGCTCCCTCGGCCGCCAACGGCCCCTCGCCTTGGTACGGCGCATCGCTCGTCGCGCTGGGCATGCCCGTTCCCGCCAAGGGCAGGCGATGCACGCGGCCCGTGGAGGCGTCGTAGAGCGTCACGGTGTCATCGACGTCCTGCGGCGGGATCGGCGGCGTGGGCCTCCACTCGGGCATCGGCATCGGCGGAATCGACTTGAGGTCGACGTCGGGGAACTTCGGCCGGTTGCTCGGCGGATCGATCCCGGCCCTGTACACCGGCGCGAGCACCCGCCCCGGCGACGACGCGTCGGGGTCGACGCTCCGCACGGGCGCGTTGGCCGGATTGGGGTTGACGGGCTGGGCCCATGCGACCTGGGCCGCCGCCACGAGAACGCTCACGAAACCGACGCAACGATGCATGCTCTGGCTCCTTTCCATCCACTGAGAACTGACGTCGCCGCTCGCACAGGCGACTTCCGGCGACCACCTTACCAGACTCGCCCGGCGAGTGCAAGGGATTCCTGCGACACCTGCGTGCGTCGCCCCGGCCCGGACCTTGCACGTGGCGTTCGGGATTTCGATCAAGATCGACCGTCCGTGGACGTGGCGGGCCTCACGGCGTTCGGATCGCGTTCGCCATCGCGAGCGCCTCGTTGATCGTCGAGATGCGTCCCTCGAGCTGGGCGTCGTAGATCGCCTCGAGCAGCTTCTTGAACGCCGGTCCGGGCTTGAGCCCCGCGCGGATCAGCTCGTCGCCGTCGATCAGCGGCGGGGCGTGGATCCCGCCGGCGTGCGCCTCGAGCTCGCGCAGGCGACGCCGCAACGTCTCGCCGCGCACCGCGTCGCGGAGGCAGGCGATCGCGAGCGCCTCGGGAAACATCCACTTCTGCGCGGTGCGCTTCTGGGGGGCCACGGCCATCTCGAGGAAGCCGCCCTCGAGCACTTCGAGCGAGGCCAGGCAATGACGGATCGCGGCTTGCTCCTCGTTGCTCAGGCACAGGGCGGTCCGCCAGGCGGCGGTCACTTCCGCCGCGCCGGCGGCCGTCGGCGCCGCGCCCAGGTCGATCGCGTAGGCGGGCAACGCCGCCAGCAACGAGGCCGACGGCGCCAGCCCCGCCAAGAGCGGGAAGCCCGACCCGCCGGGCGAGACGCGGTGCAACGCCGGTTCCTCGAGGGCCAACTCGCGCATCAATCCTGCGGCGATCGCCCGCGACGGGTGCGAGAGCATCATGCGGACCTCCTCGCCGATCCGCTCGCGGCTCACGCCGGAGAGTTCGCCCGCATGCATGCGGATCGCCGCCGCCGTCGCCGGTTCGACCTCGAAGGAGAGTTTCGCGGCCAGACGCGCGGCCCGCAGGGCCCGCAGATGATCCTCGGCCAGTCGCGAGTGCGGGTCCCCCACCGCCCGGATGAGGCGGGCGCGGAGATCCTCGATCCCGCCGACATGATCGATCACCTCGCCTCGGGCGCGAGGAAGGTTGGGCGTTCCCAGCGGATCGAGAAAGAGGGCGTTGACGGTGAAGTCGCGACGACGCGCATCCTGCTCGGGGGTGCTGAAGGTCACGGCGTCGGGGCGGCGTCGATCGGTGTAGCTGCCGTCGGTGCGGAAGGTCGCCACCTCCACCATGACGCCTCGCTCGCGGACGATCACGACGCCGAAGTGCGCGCCCACGTGCGAGGTCCGCCCGCGGAAGAGGTTGGCGATGACCTCCGGCGTCGCGGTCGTCACGACGTCGTAATCGTCGGGCTCGCGGCCCAGCAGTTCGTCGCGCACGCATCCGCCGGCGAAGAGGGCCACCTGCCCCGACGCGCGGAGATGACGGACGATCGAAAGCGCTGCCTCTCTGGGCGAAGTGGCCGCCGCGGTCACGAAGGTCTCCCGATGGACGGGGCCCCTCGCCCCGCGCGATTCACTTGCGTCCGGCCTTGTACTTCTCGAGGGCCTGCACGATCTCCTCGACGGCCGCCGCGGGCAGCTTCGGATCGGCCTTGGCGGCCGTCGCGGCCCGCGTGGCCGCCTCGACGGCCTTGGCGTCCTCGCCCTTCTCCCAGTGCGCCCTTGCCAGCGTGTCGAGGAGCGGCCCGTCCTTGCCCTGCGTGATCTCGACCGCGCGGGTCGCCATCGCCAACGCCAGATCGAGGTCCCGCTTCTTGATGGCCGGCTCGGTCAGGATCGTCCACGCGATGGTGTTGAGGTCCTGCTCGCTGTCCTTGAGCGGGCCCGCGAAGACGTCCCTGGCGAAGGCGTAGGCGAGGTCCTGCTCGCCCATGTTCACCGCCACCTGCTGGAAGGCGATGCCGCAGGCGTTGGGGAAGAGCTTGGGATCGACCCGGAGCATCTCGCGGCAGATCTCGGTCGATTCCTTGGCCCGCCCGCCCTGGAGCGCCTGCCGCAGCCGGGCCCCGAGCTCGCGGGCCTTGGCGATCTGCTGCTCCTTCTTCTTCGCCGCGTCCTGCGCGGCCTTGGGATCGAACGCGCCGCTGGTCACCGCCTCGAGCGTCTCCTCGAGCCCCTCCATCGGATGACCGAGCCACGCGATGCGGCCCTGCTTGTCGACCACGAAGGCGGTCGGGATGCTCACCCGGTTCGCCGCCGTCATCCACGTGCGGACCATCTCCGCGTCGTCGCCCCCGTAGGCGACGCTGTAGTTCATCTTGTCGCCCATCTCCGCCACGAACTTCTCGATGGCCGGCAGCGGCGAGCGAGGCGTCTTGCCGTCCTTCTCGACGGTCTCCTCCCAGATCGACACGCCGATCACCTTGACGCCCTTGTCCTTGTACTTCGCCGCCAGGCGGCCCAGGTGCGGGATGGACTTGCGGCACGGCCCGATGTCGGTGCCCCAGAAGTCGACCACATACGCCGTTCCCGGCTCGAAGGCCTTGATCTGCTCACCCTTCACCCACGAGGCCACCGCCAGCGCGGGCGCAGGATCGCCGACGCCCAGTCGCTTCGACCCGGACTTGGCGGCGGGCCCTTGAGCCCACGCCGCGGAACGGGGGGCGGCCACCCCCGCGACCAAGGCAAGAGACAGGATGGAAGGGAAGAACGAGCGGGCGAGGTGATTCATGAGGACGCTTCCTGGAGGCCGGGGCGGGCCCTCGGCGGGCAGCCGTGGTACGTCTGGATCATCGGCAGGTTCCGGCCCGAACCGACATCCGAACGAACCACGTACGCTCACGAGGCTCGATATCCCTTCGGGTGGCGGCTGAACCAGTTCCACGCCGAGCGGATCACCTGCTCGATGTCGGTATGCACGGGCTTCCAACCCAGTTCGGACTTCACGAGCCGCGGATCGTTGTAGAGCATGGAGGCGTCGCCGGCGCGGCGGGGGCCTTCCTTCACGGGGATGGGCTTGCCGGTGACCCGCCGAGCCGCCTCGATGATCTCGCGGACGCTGTAGCCCCGGCCGATGCCGACGTTGTAGGCCCGGGCGTCGCCCGGCTGCAGCTTCTCGATGGCCAGGATGTGTGCGGCGATGAGGTCCTCGACGTGGACGTAATCGCGGACGCAGGTGCCGTCGGGGGTGGGATAGTCGGTGCCGAAGAGGTCGATGTGGGACCGCTGTCCCATCGCCACCTGCATCAGGATGGGCACGAGGTGGCTCTCGGGGGTGTGGTCCTCGCCCAGGAGGCCGCTGACATCGCACCCGCAGACGTTGAAGTACCGCAGGAAGGCGAACCCGAAGGGCTTTCCGGCGCGGGCCTGCGCGGCGGCGAAGTCGCGGATCACCCACTCCCCCACCAGCTTGCTGCGGCCGTAGGGGCTCACGGGATCCTGCGGGCACGTCTCGGGCACCGGGATCATCCCCTCGGGCGGGTTGCCGTAGGTGGAGCAGCTCGACGAGAAGACGAACCGCTCGACGCCATGACGGGCGCACGCCTCGAGGACGCGTGCGAGGCCGGTGATGTTGGCGTTGACGTACTCAAGGGGCTGGTCCACCGACTCGCCCACGTAGGCCAAGGCCGCGAAGTGGAGGACGGCATCGACGTTCCCCTTCGAGAAGGCGGCCTCGACCACCGACGCGTCGGTGATGGACCCTTCGACGAAGGAGAGGGCGGGGTTGGAGCCCAGGCCCAGCAGCTCAAGGGGCCGCTTGTGCCCGCGGAAGAGGTTGTCGAGCACGACGACCTTGTGGCCGCCGCGGAGCAACTGCTGCACGGCGTGGGAACCGATGTAACCTGCGCCGCCGGTGACGATGAGATTCATGGTCCTCAAGGGTAGGACGCAGGCATCTTCCCTCCGTCGGGCCCTCGACGTCCGAGTTGCTACATTCCCCCGTGACCGACGCGCCGCCGCCACCTTCGTCAAGACGCCTTGCACCCTGGCTGGCGGCCTGCTGCTGTCTCCTGGTCTTCTGGGCCTTCGCCACCTTCTTCCACCTCGGGCACATCGGCCCTTGGAACGACGATTACTTCTTCACCCTGCGGCATCCGGCCGGACCGGAACTCACCGGCTGGGCCGTCACCGCCCGCGAACCCTACCTGCCCCCCACCGGCCATCTGGGCACATGGCGGCCCCTGCTCTTCACGGTCGTCACGTGGATCATCACCTTCGCGTGGGACCGATTCTTCATCGCCCACCTCATCGGCGCGTTGCTCCACCTGGCCAACGTCGTCATCCTGTATGTGCTGCTCAGGCGGCTTGGACGCAGCGTGCACGCCGCCGCCGCCGCCTGCGGACTGGTCCTGTGCTGGGCCGCCACGCACGAGGCGTGGCTGTGGCCCAGCGCGATGGGAAGCGTCACCTCGGCCCTGCTCCTGCAGGGCGTCATGCTCTGCATGACGGGACTCGCACGCCACCCCGCTGCACGCCCGTGGCCCCGAACGCTGCTGATGGTCTTGCTCACCCTCGCCATGCTGGGATTCAACGAGCAGGCGACTGGGGGCCTCGCGGCCTTGCCCCTGATCCACCTCGCCGTCGCGGACAAGGCCACGCCGCTCCGCGCCCGCCTGACCCGAGCGTTGACGCCGGCGGCGATCCTGTGGATCCTCCCGCCGCTCTACGTGCTGCTGGTGCGAGCGACGGCGCAGAAGGGTCTGGGCGTCTCGGCCGAGTCGTACGTGCCCGTGCTGCACCTCTGGCCTCGGTGCCTGCAGGTCTTCCGCGACATGGCCCGCACGATCTCGATGCAGGACTTCTGGTACCCCGCCTTCGCGCTGGGCTGGCGATCGTGGACCCAGGCCAACGCCCTGTTCCTGGCCTGGCTCTTCGCGCTGCTGGGCGCGGCGGCATGGGCCCTGCATCACTGGGTGGCGACGCCCTCGCACGGGCCGGGGGCCCCGCCCCGTCGTCCCGCGGCGGCGTGGCTCGTGACGCTGGCGGGCGTGGTCGCCGCCGCGGGGGCATGCCTTCCCGTCGCCGTCATCACCGGCTATCCCGCCCTTTCCCGGGTCACGTACGTCGTCGTCCTCATGCTGGCGTTGGCGGTCGCGTGCCTCTTCGACGGCATGGGCCGGGCCTCGTTCATCGCCGCCCGGGTGGCCCGGGTCTGGAGCGTCGCCGGCGGCGTGTTGCTGCTGTCGCTCATGCTCTTCGGGGGCGTCATGAGCGTGGGGGCTCAGGCCCGACTCAAGCGGGTGGTGGACCTCGACGAACTCAATGCCCGGCAACTGGTGGAGCAGATGCCGCACCCGGCCCCCGACACGGTCTTCCTGCCCCTGCGTCCGCGTCCGCCGGCGTTTTCCGCGCAAGAGATCCTGCTGCTGCACCCGTGGCTCACGGCGGAGCAGGTCCCGCGTGAACTCGAACGCCGCCAGCCGAGCATCGGCGGGTTCCAGTGGGCGGTGCGAAGCGCGTGGGACGGGCTGTGGTCGATGAAGTACTTCGTCAAGTTCGCCTATGGACGCGACGACGTCTGGTCGCTGTATGCCGCCGAAGGCAAGCAACCGATCCTCGACGCCGACGATCAGGCGGTGCGGTTCATCTGGCCCTTCGGGATTCCCTACGACGTGGCCGACCCGAACCAACCGGGCGAGGTGCAGGCCCGCATTCCGTGGGAGAAGGTGGTTCCCATCACCTTCGACGACGCGGGCAACCTGCAGGTCGTGAGTCTGGTGCGGATTCGTCGCGGCGGTGTCGAGCGCACCGTCGAGGTGCCCCAGCTCACGGGGCGGCCGGGCGCGGGTGCCGTCATCGACTTGCCGCCGCCCTGACGCCCTGACGCGTCGTACGGCCCTGCTCAGCGGGCCTGCACAGCGGGCCTGCTCAAGGGCCTGCTCAGGGCTGCAAGCGGGTGCCATACCAAGGGCCGCCCGGTTCGCGGATCCACGCGGCCCGGTCGTGAAAGCGGCCCGGGCCGCCCAGCCACAACTCGGCCCGCTCGGCCACGAGCCGGAACCCGCCCCAGTGGGGCGGACGGGGGATCGACACCGCGTTGCCCTTGAGCGCCAGTTCCGCGAGCGAGATGCCCAGGTCCTTGAGCGTCTGACGCGCCTGCGCGATCAACGCGGCGCGGCTGTCGAGGGGTTGGCTCTGGCGGCTGGCCCACGCGCCCACGCGCGAATCCCACGGACGCGTCGCGAAGTACGCGTCGCTCTCGGCGGCCGAGATCTGCTCGACGCGTCCCTCGACCCGCACCTGCTGCTCGGCGTGATCCCAGTGAAAGCAGACGGCCGCGCGCGGGTTGGCCAGGAGCGCGCGACCCTTGCGGCCCTGATAGTTCGTGAAGAACGTGATGGCGCCCGCCGCGACATCGAGGCCCTTGCACAGGACGATGCGGCACGAGGGAGTGCCGTCGTCGTCGATGGTGGCCAGCGACATGGCGTTGGGGTTGGGCTGCTGCTTCGCGGCCCGGGCCGCGTCGAACCACTCCTTCAGGATCGGGAACGGATCGGGCGGCAGCGGGTCCGGCAGCGTGCGCAGGCTGGTGAGAACGTCCAGAAGTCGATCCAGAACACCCGTGTCGCTCATGGCGTGATCGTACGAACCGGGGTGGCGACCGGATTCGCGCCCCGCCATGCGCCCAGGCCTCAGGCGGGCTGATGGCCGCGGGGGTCGTACTCGAGCACTTGCGTCAGGCGGTTGCGATCATCGACCAGCGCGGTGCGGGGCTTGTGGGCGGCATATTCGGCGTCGCTCATCAGGGCGTAGTGCATGATGATGACGTGGTCGCCGACTTCGACCAGGTGCGCCGCCGCCCCGTTGACGACGATCTGCCCCGAGCCCTCGCGACCCCAGAGGATGTAGGTCTCGAACCGCTCGCCGTTGCGGCAGTTGGCGACGGCGACCTTGTCGCTGGCCCGCATGCCGGTGGCATGGAGCAGAAGCGGATCGATCGTGATGGAACCCACGTAGGCGGTGTTGGCCTCGGTGACGACGGCCCGGTGAATCTTGCTGTGAAGCACGGCTCGGAGCATCAGGCCCCGAGTGTAGGTCCGCGGCCACCCCGTTCCGCGACGGGCGCTGGGCCCGAGGCCGGCGAAAAAAAAGAACCCGGCACTCAGTCACAAACCCAAGTGCCGGGTCTCGTGGGGGTCGGTTGTCGGGCGGGGGGACGACCCTGCCGCCCATCGATTCGAGGGGATGCGGCCGGGTGTTCCGCGGGTCGCGAAAAATTGTTGGACGGTGCCGACTTTCTCCACCGGTTTCAACGTCCAGACCGAACGCGAGGCGGGGTGGCCTGCACCAGCGGCGACGCCACCACCCGCAGCCGAGTCGCCGGAGGGAGCGATCCCGCTCGCACCACCGGCGGCTTGGTCAGCTTGGGAGCCGTGAACACCCGCGTCATGGACGCGCTGGGCCGCGGCGTCGACACCACACCTAACCGCTTGGCTCCAACGACCTTGGCGACCGGAAGCGGCGGCGCGGGTCGCGGCGGCGGCGGGACGGGCATGGGTGGCGGGGTGGGTGGCGGGGTTGGTAGCGGGGTTGGCACGGGGGCCGGGACCGGCGGGGCCGGGGCTGGGGCCGGTTCTGGCGGGGGCGGAGGCGTCGGGGCTGGCGGTTGAGGCGTGGGCGGCATGGGGGCCGGCGGGTCGGACGGGGGTGACGGGGGTGACGGGGGTGACGGCGGGGCGGGCGGGATCGGCGAGGGGGGACGAAGCGGTTCGGGCGCCATCACGCGACGGAGCAGCGGCAGGGCCTGGGTGTCGACGTAGGCCTGCGTGCGATCGAACCGATCCCGACTGTCGATGTGATCCCATATCACCATGCCGTCGAGGCCCGCCTGCTTGGGTCCGACGAGCATGATTTCGAGCGTCGAGGGTTCGAGGAACTGCGACTCGTGGTCGGTCACGAACTCCTGGTAGTTGAAGTGGACGAGCGCGTAGACGGGCTTGCCCTGCGAGATGCGCTTGGCCTCGATGGAGTTCGAACGAATCCAATCACGCGACTGCGCGACGGTCATCTCGCGGCCGTGACGCGGCGCGACGCCCTCGGGGAGGGTGTACTTGTCCTGGTAGAGCACGACCAGCACGACATCCTGGAGCGAGGTCAGCCACGCGGCCTGGTCGTTGTACGCCCGCCAGGGGTTGGGCTCGGCCACGTTGTAGTGGTCATGACGCGAGCCGGCGGGAAGTCCGTAGCGGCAGAGCTTGGCGTGCGGCCGAAGTCGACGCACGATCGCGTACTGACGCTCCGTCCACTCGCGCGCGGCCGATTCGTACGTGGAGCGGAGCACCTCTTCCACCTCGGCGTCGGAGCGTCCGCTGATGAGATCGGGCCGCCGATCGCGAATGTGCCGGTACCAATCGTCGAAGGGCTTGCGGCCGACATCGAGCGGCGGATAGATGCCCGGTCCGCCCGTCCGGTCGCCCCAGAAGAGGCAGAGGAACTCGGTGTCGATCAGCAGCAGTCCGTCGAACGCGGGGTTGGGCACGGAGCGGCCGATCACCTCGCCCATCAGCCGCTCGAACCGATCCCAGTACCGCGGATCGGACTGCGTCAGGGACAGCCCCTGCGCCCGCACATCGGCGGCGTAGAACTGCTCGTAGAGCACCGCGGCGTCACGCCGCACCGGCACCTCGCCGAACTGGACCCGATCGCCCCACTCGAACCCATTGACGCGCGCATCGGCCTCGCTGCTGGTGGCCATCCACCAGACCGGAAACGACGACTGGGCCGCCGCGGGCCCTGCGATGCAGGCCGACACGAGCATCACGGCGCACGCGACCACGCGGCGGACGTCGCCCGCAAGTCTCGCCACCGTGCTCGATCCGGCGTGTTGCTGCACCCGCATCCTCCGCCACGCGGGCCCGACGCCGGCGAGCGATCGTCACGGGGATCGCCCGACCGCCGCCCGGCCCGGGCGCATGGAAGGCTCTTCGACCCGATCGGGGGCGGGGTGCACGCGAGCGAGGCGCCGGGGCATGATCGACGGTGGTCCTGCGACGGACATGCCGCCCCCGCCGGTCTGATAAGCCGCACCTGCGGCGACTCGGCGCGGCGTCGACCTCAGGCAGCCGCTCGCGACGCGAGCAGGCCCGCGGCGGCGGCTCCGCGGAGGTAGCCCTGGCGCCAACACCACCGCTTGAGCGGCAGATGGCGTTCATACGCCTCGTGCGGATCAAGCGAGTTGGGCAAGCGGGTGTCGAGCGTCAGGAACCAGGGCCGAAGGGCGAGCGCCTCTCGCTCGCCGCGTTCGATCAGGGCGGCGGCTTCGTCGATGCTGTCGCGACTGGTGACATCGCGTCCGAACATGGCCTGGGCGCACGCCGGGGCGCCGAGCGCGAACGCGACGGCGCCAACGCCCAACTCGTGCTCGCGGGCGAGGTACTCGACGGGGGACATGGGATGATCGTGCGTGACGAGGGCTTCGGGCCGCCAGAGCACGGGCATGCCCAGTTCGCCGGTCATGCGGAAGGCCAACTCGTCGTCGTCTCGGCCGTAGGTCTTCTGGATGACGCGAAGCCCGCCGACCGCGCGGACGGACGCGGCGGGCGCGGAGAGGTTCAGCAGCCACGCGTGGCGGAAGCCCCAATCGCGTTCGCGGTCGGTATCGTCCCGCATCCGGTGATGGAAGAAGACCATCGACGTGTCGCGGAGCATTCTGGCGAAGAGGGAATCGGGGTGGCGTCGCTTCCAGGGCGAGTCGCCGACGATGATGGCGGGACGATCGGCCCTCTCGCGGTGGGCCTCGAGATGGGCCCGCACGCAGTCGGGGGCGGCGACGACATCATCGTTGAAGAAGATCAGCACGTCGCCGCGGGCGCGCTCGATGGCGCGGTTTCGGGCGGCGCAGGGACCCAGGCGGTCGCCCTCGACGTGCACGAGCCTTCGCGGATCGGCGGGGGCCCAGGCCTCGCGGGCGGCGGCGTGTGCGTCGGGCTCGACGCCGTCGACGGTGACGAGGACCTCGAAGTCGTCGACGTCCTGGCTCGCGAGCGAGCGAACGAGGGCGGCGAGCTTCTCCGGACGCCTGAACGTGGTGATGATGATCGACGCGTGCATGGAAACGAGAACGAGTATCGGCCGCCGGGGACCGATAGAGACACAAGCGGAGGCACCCGCCGGCGTCGGCGCGGCGTGCTCCCCTGCCGAGGGCATCACCATGAACCGCCAGGCCGCTCCCGTCACGGATCGCCGCGTCGAAGCTCGCTCGCCCCTCTCGTGCGACTGCAAGGTGCGACACGAGGCGTCGGGACGGTACTGGTACGCGCAGTCGAGGGATGTGTCGCGGCACGGGATGCTGCTGGGGGTCGAGTCGACGCGGGCGTTGCAGCCGGGCGATCGGCTGGTGGTGCACGTGGCCTGGTCGCCCGCCGCGGTGCTGGCGACGCGGGGAGGCGTCCTTGCCGAGGTCAAGCGAGTGATGCCCCGCATCGACGGGGTGCAGTACGTGGGCGTGCGGTTCGCGCATGCCCTGGACGGGGTGTCCGCCGCAGCCGCGGCCGCTTGAGCGAGACTTCGGTTTTTTCGGGGTTCGCTCCTCAAGCGGCCCCTCGCAAGGTCCGATCAATCAGGCATCGTGGACGTACGACGGCACTGGAGGCCGTCGTTTCCGGCCGGCGGGTCCGTTGGACCTGCGGAGCGCGAGTCAGCCGCACGGAGTTCCCGTGAGGTTGATGGGAAGGCCGGGCTCTTGACACGGATGGACCAGACGGTTCCGCGCCGACTCGACCTCGAGTCCGGGCGTGATTCGCGTCGTCGTTCCGGGCCTGGGCAACCGGGCCCCGGAATGGTCGCGGATCGATCCGGGCTTGCGGGGGCGAATCGGCCACCTCACGAAGGAAGGTGGACCATGACGCTCCTCCAGACGCACGTTGAAGTTCCCGCCACGATCGTCACGCTCACGCCCGCCCGTCCCACGAGCATTCGCTTCCACGAGGCGGCCCCCGCGGCCCTGCCCTTCCCGGGACGACCCGCACCGACCCCTTCGCTCGCGAGCGGGCGACGGTCGTCGTCGTCGGCGGCGGCGGCGTTGGACCTCGCGCTCGACCGGATGATCGATCAGGCGGCCCGCGAGCTTCGCGTCCAGCGGCAGAAGCGTTGAGCCTGATGCACGGCCGGCCGCGGCGGGATCCCTATCCTGACGGACAGGGAACCGCGCGTGCACGCCCCGACGACCATGTCGCCCGACGATCACTCCCATCCGCCGATGGTGCGGCACACGCCGTCGCCCACACGCGTCCGCGTGACGCCGCTGATCAACGTGGCGACGATCGTGGGGGTCGGGGTGGGGCTGATCGCTCTGACGGGCTGGGTGCTGGACGAAGCATCGCTCAAGACGGTCGGCTTCGGGGTCACGGATTCGGTGAAGATCCTGACGGCCTTTGGTCTGGTGGCGGCGGGAGTCTCGCTGCAGGGCCTGCGGCGCGAACGAGGGGGAGGCCGGACGTCGCGACTGGTCGGCATGATCAGCGGGGGATGCGTGCTGACGCTGGGGGCGGGGTCGCTGCTCATGCGAGCGATCGAGCAGGGCGTGGTCAATCTGCCGCTGCCGCCGGGGATGCGGATGAGCCTGAACACGGCGCTGGCCCTGACCGCGATGGGACTGTCGTTCCTCACGCCCCGGAGCGGCACGCACCACTCGGGTCCCGGCGCGTGGCGATGGTGGTGGTCGCAGTGGGCCGGGTTGGTGGCGGCATCGATCGGCTACATCGCGATCATCGGCCATGCGTACAGCGCGGACCTGCTGTACGGCTTCGCGAGGGACGTGAACATGGCCTTTCCATCGGCCGTGAGCGTGTTCCTGCTGGGTCTGGCGGCGTTCGTTCGCGAGCCGGAGCCGGCGCTGGCGGGCGAGGTCACCAGCCGCATGGCCGGAGGGAACGTGCTGCGGTGGGTGGTGCTCGCCGCCTCGGTGACGATCCCGGCGATCGGCTGGCTGCGGCTGCAGGGCCAGAATCAGGACCTGATGGACGATCGCCTGGGGTCGGCGCTCTTCGCGGCCACCAGCGTCGTGCTTCTGGCGGCGGGCATGTGGATCAGCGCGCGTCGCCTCAACCGCGCCGAGGCGGCCCAACTCGGCGCGCAGGACGCCTTGTCGGCCTTGGCGGCGACGCTCGAGTTGCGGGTCCGCGAGCGAACGGGGGAGTTGCAGACGTCGGAGCAGCGGTTCCGGTTGCTCGCCGAGACGACCCCCGCCGTGGTCTTCATGGCCGACGCGAGGTTTCACTTCGAGTTCCTCAACTCGGCGGCGGAGGCCTTCTTCGGCTCGCGGGAGGCCGCCTTGGGACTTCGGTGGATGGATTCGGTCCATCCCGACGAACGCGAGTTGACGGCGCGACGATTGCGCGAGGCGATGGCGGGCGAGGGGGACTTCGACTTCGAGATCCGCCTGCGTCGCGTCGACCTGGAACATCGGTGGATGCACGTGCACGGCGTGCCGCGCCGCGACGCCCAGGGGCGGTTGCTCGGCTTCATCGGCGCGTGCCTTGACACGACCGATTCCCACCGCGACCGCGAGGCGCTCCGCGAGGCCCTCTCCAACCGCGAGGAAACCCTCGTCAGGGAGCGATCGCTCCGTCGCGAACTCGATCACCGCGTCCGCAACAACCTCGCCGGACTGGTGGGACTGGTGACGTTCTACGAATCGGCCATGCGAGGCTCGCCGGAGGCCGCCCTGGTGGCATCGACGATTCGCGGCAAGATCCTGGCGATGAAGGAAGTGCACGACCTGATCGCCAAGGCCGGCGGAAGCAACATCGACTTTCTCGACCTCTGCGGGCGTCTTGCCCACACCATGCTCCCCGACCAGCGACGCTCGCAGATCCGCATCCGGACGACCGAGCACTTCCGCGTGGGCCCCCAGCAGGCCGCCGCCCTGGCCATCATCGTGCAGGAACTGGTCACCAACAGCCTCAAGCACGGCGCCATGAACCACGACGAAGGCCGCATCGACCTCTCCCTCGCCCGCTCAACCTCCGACCCCCACACCCTCACCGTCGAATGGAGCGAGTCCTTCCCGGCGGCCGCCCGGCTCGACCCCGAGCCTCGCGACCGCGAGGGAGGGCTTGGCCTCACCCTGATCGAAGGCTTCGCCCGCACCGACCTCCGCGGCGACTGCTCCTTCCGCGCGGGCCCGGGTACGTGGCATTGCTCCATCACGGCCCGGCTTGATGATTCGGCGGCCCCGCCCCGCCCGACCGCCGTCGCCTCCTAACCTTGTCCATGCCCTCGGCCCCCCACGCCGTTCCGATCGCGGCCGCCGCCAAGCGACTCCCGCTTGCGGCCCAGCCCTCCCGAATCCTCGTGGCGGACGACGAGTTCCTGGTCGCGGCCCAGGTCACGCACGACCTGGCCACGCTCGGGTTCGTCACGGTGGGTCCCGCCGTCGACGGCGAGAACGCCTTGACGATCGCGCGGGCCACCATGCCCGACCTCGCGCTTCTCGACGTGCAGATGCCCAAGCGCGACGGCATCGCCGTCGCCCGCGAGATGTTCGCCGACCTGGGCATTCCCGTCATCATCATCTCGGCCTATTCCGACCCCCAGACCGTCGATTCGGCGCGGGACTCGGGCGTCTTCGGGTACCTCGTCAAGCCCGCCTCGATCGATCAGCTTCGCGCCGCCATCCAGGTCGCGTGGAAGCGATTCTGCGACCTGGCCCTCCTCGCCGACGAGAACGACTCGCTCCGCAAGCGGCTCGAGGAGCGTCGCGTGATCGAGAAGGCCAAGTGGATCCTGGTTTCCCGCCGCGGCATCACCGAACCCGATGCCATGACCCTCTTGCAGAAAAAGGCCCGCGACACGCGGCGACCGCTCGTCGAAGTGGCGCAGGGCGTCATCGACGCCGAAGAGTTGATGGGCTGATGTCAGACCTGTGATGGCCTCTGCGTGCTGGCTTGCGTGCTGGCCTGCGTGCTGGCCTGCGTGCTGGCCTGCGTGCTGGCCTGCGTGCTGGCCTGCTTGTGCCGAACCGATCGTCCGCGACAACAACGACGCCCCGATCGTCATGACCGGGGCATCGCGAGTCGTGAGTCGCCGAGCGACTTCAGGAAGCAAAAGGAACACGCAGAAGGCGGCATGACGACCGGTTCCGGATCCGACAAGGACCCGACAAGAACCCGACACTCGGGCTTCATCCCCTGAAACCCCGCCGCGAGGACGCCTTCACGGGAGTCGGTTCGGCCAAGACCCTCCGGGCCATGTGCCTTCCGCACGGGGGACGGGATGCATGTCGGCGACGAGGACGCACGCCCAAGCCGCGGAAACCGCACCCGACGCCGCCGAAACCGGAGAGGTCGCCGAACCGACCACCGACATCATGCGTCCGCCGGTCGTTCGCGGCCGGGACGGGCCCTTGGCTCAAGCCCCCCGTTCACCGCAACGCCTTCACCGATAGCATCGAATTCGGCCGTCGCGGATGCAAGGGGGAGCGATGGATTTTCTGGAGGGGCAATCGACGTCGCCGGCTCATCCCCCGACGCCGCTCTCCTCCTCGCCGATCACCACCGTCTCCTCGCGGGGCTTGACCTCGACCAGGCGTTTCTCGCCGCTGCCGGCCACCGAGCTGCGTTCGTGCACCGCGGCCTCGCGGCCGTCCTCGGTGATGCGGTACACGACGCCGATGGTCGTCTCGGGCTCGCCGAGCACCAGCCGGTTCACGCACTCGACGCCCTGCATCAGCGAGTGGTCGGTGTTGGCCACCTCGTACTTCCACATGCCGAAGCGTCCTCGGCTGTAGATGCCCCGTCGCTCGAGCCACGGGATCACCTTCGAGAGGATCTCGTCTCGCTCCACGCTGGGCGTCGGGTAGGAGTATTCGGCGTAGTGGTGCCACAGGCTCACGATGTCGCGGTGTTCCTCGGGCTCGAGCAGCCCGGCGGCCTCGAGGCCTCGCACCGTCTCCTCCACGATCGTGGATGCGTCGACCGGCTTGTGAGCGCTCGTGCTGGTCTCGCACAGGAGGGAGTAGTACGGCGCGTCGCCCCTGGTGTTGTCCGCCGGCGTCATGAACGGGGAGTAGTTCGAGAGATACGTCACGCGGTAGAAGGGGCAGTTGGACTCGGGGAAGTACATCCAGCTCTTGGTCGAGGGGCACGGCCGCCTGATGCCCACGCCCACCATGTGCCCGCCGCTGTGCAGCAGTCGCGCCGACTCGCTCTTGAGCCACGCGGGCACGTCGCCCGTCAGCGTGTCGTTGCAGAGCCGGTCGAGGGGCTTGGTCGAGATGAGGTGGTCGTAGCGGTCGGTGGTGCCGTCGGCGAAGTGGATCGCCTTCGCGTCCACGTCGATGCGCGTCACCTTCTTGTTGAGGCGGATGTGACTGTCAGGCGTCTGGCTCCCGTCCTCGCGGAGGCCCAGCACGGGACCGAAGCGACGATAGAACTCGCCCGTGCCTCCCTTGAGCGGGAACTTGAAGCGGTTGTTGGGCCCCCACCCGTAGTCGTCCTGCTCGAGCACGAGGTTCTTGAGCGCCCGCTCGAAGTCGAGCACCGCCACTCGCTCGCCGATCCACTGCTTGTTCATCATCTCCGGCGGATGCGCCCAGACCTTGAAGTTGTACGGACGCATGAAGCACTTGGCGATCCCCTCGCCGAAGACCGCGTCGATGAACTCGCCGAAGTTCCTCGCCTCGTGGTGGCTCTTGATGGGCCCGCGGCCGGTCTGGGCCCGGATGAGGCCCGCCATGCACTCGTACGCCAGCTCCTTGGGGAGCCGCCGGATGTTGTTCTGGAAGGGGTAGGGAATCCACCGATCGCACATCCGCACCCAGCTCTCGCGGTCGTTGAGGGTGAACTCGTCCCCCATCAGCGCCTCGAAGCACTTGTCGTAGTAGGTGTAGTGGCTGAACATCACGTGGCCGCCGATGTCCCACGTGAACCCCGCCTCGTCGCGGAAGCTGTGCGAGAGCCCGCCGATGTACGGCAGCGACTCGTAGAGGGTGAAGTTGCGGTACCCGAGTTCCTTGAGGCGGTACCCCGCGCCCAAGCCGGTCGGGCCGGCGCCGATGATCACGATGCGGGGTTCGCTGGGACGGTCGGTCTTGGTCGTCATGCCGGTGGCTTCTCGGTGGTCTCCCTCCCGTCGCGAGAGGGGCCAATCCTAGCGACCGCGCCGAGCCACCCCACGGATCCCCCGCTCCCGGGCCGGCCAGCCGTCCCATAACGGGCCGAAGGCGCACGGCGCGAGAGATTCCGGTTCAGGAACGTGCGGCGGCCATGGGCGTGGCGATGAAGTGTTCTAAACTCCGTCCCGGGGCTTCCCTTGATGTCTCGTGAAGCCCCTTGTGTCGCCATCCGCCGTCACTGGAGATTGAACATGAAGACCCCCGCCCTCCCCGTTCGTTCGTTGGCCGCGCTGTCGATGCTGGTGGCGGCCGGAACGGCCATGGCCCAGTGGTCGAGCGATCCGACGGTCAACACGGTGGTGGCGGACGGCTCGGCGAGCCAGGGCACGCCGATCATTCGCGCCGCCGCGGACGGCGGCGCGTGGATCCACTTCTGGGAGAGCGGCGCCGGCCCCGGGCTGCGGCCGTCGATCCAGCGTCTCAAGTCCGACGGCAATCGCGCCTTCGACGGCAACGGCATCGTGCTGGCCGCCCGCACCAACACGGCGTCGTACACCACCGACATGCGGACCGACGCCGCGGGCAACGCCTATGCGGCCTTCGACGACAACAGCACGGGCACGCAGTTGACCCGCGTGCACAAGATCCTTCCCGACGGCACGCTGGCGTGGGGTGCGTCCGGGGTGGCGATGCCCAACAGCGCCAACTCGCTCAACTGTCGCCTGGCCGTGTGCGTCGACGGCACGGTCGTGTGCATGTATCAGGGCGCCACGAGCACCACGCTGAACCTTCAGCGCATCAACGCGGACGGCACGCTCGGGGCGGCGTGGACGATCACGGAGGCGAGCCGAGCCCTGAGCGCGAGCGACCTGCAGCCCGGCAACGCGGGCGGCGACGTGATCGCCATGTGGGTCCGGGGCGAAACCACGAGCTTCACGGCTCGCAAGGGCCTCAAGATCCAGAAGTTCAACAGCGCGGGCGCGGCGCAGTGGAACGCGGGCACGCCCATCGACGTCTACGCCTCGGGCACGAGCCCGACGACCCGCAGCATCGGCAACGGCTACTTCCCGTCGATGGTCTCCGACAGCGCCGGCGGCGCGGTCATCGCCTGGTACGACGGCGGCGCGGCTCGCAACGCGTGGCTGCAGCACGTCCTGGGCGACGGCACGCAGCGCTTCGCGGCCAACGGCCTGGCGATGTCCTCCACGCCGTCCTCCACCGAGTACCGCCTCTCGGCCTCGGTCGGCTACGACGCTTCGCAGGGCGACTACGTGGTCGCCTTCGAGACCAGCAACACCCTCCAGAGCCAGTTCGGCCTCTCGGCCCAGCACGTCTCCGGCGACGGCACGATCGACTGGGGCTCCTCGGGTCGAGTCCTCTACCCGGTCGTCGCGGGCTCGAACCACAAGTCGTTCGTGAACGTCCAGCCCGCCGCCGGGGGCACCGCCCTCGTCACGTGGTTCGACTACCAGGGCGCGAACTTCCCGATGCACGTGAAGGCCGCTCGCCTCGACGACACCGGCGCGAACGTGTGGCCTTCCTTCCTCGGCGTCGCCACCTCCGGCAGCTCCAAGGGCCGCCTGGGCGTGACTCGCACCGCCGGCTCCGACATGTTCATCGTCGCCTTCAGCGACAACGGCTCGGGCAGCGACGACATCAAGGCCCAGAACATCAACATCGACGGCACGCTGGGCATGCCCGCGATCTGCTACGCGGACTTCAACCGCGACGGCGGCATCGACGGCAACGACATCGAGTCGTACTTCGCCGCCTGGGAGAGCGGCGGCGACTCGGCCGACGTCAACCGCGACGGCGGCGTCGACGGCGCCGACGTCGAGGTCTTCTTCGCCGCGTGGGAAGCCGGCGGCTGCTGAGCCCCACGCGCCCGCTCGGATCATCCACCGAAGGCCGCGCGATGGCGCGGCCCTTTGCTTTGCATCGAAACCCACGACCGCCGCTCGCCCGCATCGCCCGCCCGGGGGGCGCCTCCTCGGCCGGCGTTCGCCCGCAACGGGCTCAGGAGGCGGCGACCCCGCACGCTCGTTCCACCGCCTCGCACTGACCCTCGAGCGTCGTCGTCGACGCGTCGATCCAGGTCGAGCCGCTGGTGGTCCGAAGGCGTCTCGCCCATGTCCGCTGGTTCTTCGCGAACCGTCGCGTCTCGATCTTGATCGCCTCGGACGCCTCCTCCAGCGTGCAGCGACCCTCGAGGTGCGCGACCAGCTGCTTGTAGCCCAGCGCCTCGCTGGCCTGCGGGCCCAGCGCGCCTCGGCCCCGCAGTGAACGAACCTCCTCGACCAGCCCGCGAGCGAACATCTCCTTGACCCGCGCGTTGATCCGCCGGTTGATCGCCTCCACCGGCCACTCCAAGCCCGCCAGCGTGAACTCCCCGGACTCGCGCGACGCGTCCCACTGCTTCTGGTGCTCGCTCATCGGGATGCCCGTCAACTCGAGCACCTCCAGCGCACGCACCGTTCGCCGCAGGTCGTTGGGGTGCAGCTTCGCCGCCGCCGCGGGGTCCTTGGCCTCGAGCATCAAGCGAAGATCGATGGGTGACATCGCCATGAGCCGCGCCCGAACGCCCTCGTCCGCACCCGGCCCTTCGAAGAGCCCGTCGAGCAACGCCTTCACGTAGAGGTGCGTCCCGCCCACCACGATCGGCCACCCGCCTCGCGACCTGATCTCGGAGATCGTCCGCTCCGCGAGCGTCAGCCACTGCTTCACCGAAAACGCCTCCGTCGGCTCGGCGACGTCGATGAGGTGATGCACGACGCCCCGCCGTTCCTCGATCGTGGGCTTGGCCGTGCCGATGTCGAGCCCGCGATACACCAGCATCGAATCGGCCGAGACGATCTCGGCCTCGCCGCCCCGGGCGCGGTGCCGCAGCGCGAGCTCGACCGCGAGCGAGGTCTTCCCGCCCGCGGTGGGTCCCACGATGATCGGCACGGTTCGGATCGGCGCGGTTCGCATGGCAAGAGGCGTCACGTCCGCAGCGTCGCGCCCAGCCCCGACTTCATCGACTCGATGAGCTGCTGCACCGGGCCGTCGATCTCCTCGTGACGCAGCGTCCGCGAGGGCTCGCGGTACGCCAGGCGCACCGTGACGCTCTTCCTGCCCGCGCCGATCTGCTTGCCCCGGAAGGCGCCCACGAACGAGATCCGCTCCAGCATGGGCGAGCGGCACGCGTCGACGTGGTCGCGGATCCGCTCCCACGTCACCTGCTCGTCGACGATGAGCGACACGTCGCGCTCGATGCCCGGGAACTCCGGAGGGAGCGCGATCACCGCTCGCGGCGGATACGACGCCAGCAGCGTCGCGAGGTCCAGTTCCGCCACCGCCACCGGCGCGCCCAGTTCGTACGCCGCCAGTTGCGACGCGCTCGCGAACCCCGCCATGCCGATCTCGCGGCCGTCCAGCATCACCAAGGCGAAGCCCATCGCGTCCAGCCCCGCGCACCGGGGCGAGGCCTCCTTGAGCAGCACCGTCGCGCTCGCGCCCGCCAAGGCACGCACGATCGACTCGACCGCGCCCCGCAGCAGCCGCAGGCCCGTCTGGCGCTCCTCGACGCTCGCGCTCTTGCCCGACACCGGCACGTCAACCAGCATCGACAGGCACGTGCGCTCCGTCGCCGCGCCCCTGGCGTCCTGCGCGAAGGTCGAGGCGATCTCGAAGAGCCGCACGCCCCCGGGCACCCGCACGCCCCCGTGCTGGTTCGCGCGGCGGCACGCGAGCAGACCGGGAATCACGCTCGGGCGGCAGGCCGGCTCGGCCTTGCGTCGTTCCTCGCTCACCTCCACCAGCCGCATCCCCTCGGGCAGGAAGCCGGTCGCCGCCTCGCGCGTCACGAAGCTGAACGACACCGTCTCGTTGAACCCCAATCCGGTCAGCACCGCGCCGAGTTCGCGACGCGCCGATTCGCTCGCCTGCGGCGGCCGCACCGACACGGGAATGCTCGTGCGCACGTCGATGGCATCGAGCCCTCGCACCCGCGCGATCTCCTCCACGAGGTCGACCTCGCGCGTCAGGTCGCGGCGGTTCGCCGGAATCGTGCACAAGAGCGTGCCCTGCCCGTCGAGCGAGACCGCGATCCCCAGCCGCCGCAGGATCGACGCCATCTCCTCCCGCGACAACCCCGATCCCAGCACCGCGTTGCACCGCGCCGCCCGCAGCGACACCACCCGCAGGTGCTCGAGCGGGGCGCCCGCGTCGACCGAACCGGCGCACCGGCGTCCGCCCGCCACCTGCACGATGAGCGCGGCCGCGCGCTCCGCCGCCGCCTCGATCGTCCTGGCGTCGACCACGCGCTCGAAGCGGTGGCTGGCCTCCGTCCTGACCGCATGACGACGCGACGCTCGACGCACCGCCACCGGATCCCACGTGGCCATCTCGAGCACCACGTCGACCGTCGATTCCGTCACCTGCGAGTCGGCGCCGCCGATCACGCCCGCCAGGCTCTGCGGCCGCGAGGCATCCGCCACCACCAACTCGTCGCCCGCGAGCGTTCGCGCCTTGCCGTCGAGCGTCGTCAGCTTTTCGCCCGCGCGGGCCGCGCGGATCACCAGCTTCCCGCCCTCGAGCTTCGCGAGGTCGAAGACGTGACAGGGGTTGCCCGACTCCATCGCGATGAAGTTCGAGACGTCCACCACGTTGCTGATCGATCGCTGGCCGCACGACTCGAGGGCCTCGCGGAGCCACTGCGGACTCGGGCCCACCTTCACGCCCCGGATCACCCGGGCCGTGAACAAGGGACACGCGACGTGGTCGGCGCTCTCGACCGCGATGACCGCCGACGCGGGCTCGGCGTCGGGGCTCGGCATCGCGACCTCGGGCAGCCTCACCGTGCGGCCCGACGCCGCGGCGATCTCGGACGCCATCCCCGCGTGGCACAAGACGTCGCCCCGGTTGCTGGTCACCTCGACGTCGAGGCGCGTGTCGCCGCCGGGGAGTTCGGTTCGGCTTTCGCTCGGAAAGCCCAGACTCATCAGGGCGTGCTCGGCCTCGTCGGCGGTGAGGGTGGCCGGTTGGAGGCAGCGGTTGAGCCATGAAACGCTGATGTGCATAGGAACCGCGAGGGTAGGGACGCGAAGCGGAAGATGCCGCCGGGGAGGGCTGTAGGGATCGGACGGGCGCCTCGACCGCCCGGTCGGCCCGACGCGGCGATGGACGAGCGCCCCGCCGGACGACACAGAGAGCGGAGGATCGACGGTGCGAAGGTCCGGACACCTCGCGAAGCGGGCGGCGGCGTGCCATGGCGCGGCCCCGTTCGCCTGCGCCCATTTCGCCTGCGCTCTGCTGGCCTCCGCCCTGACCGCGCACGCCCAACCCGCCAACGACCGGTGCGAGCAGGCCGTTCCGATCGATTGGTCAACGCTGCCGCTGACGACGCCCCTGGTGTCGCTCTCGCAGGCCGCCCGCGAACCGGAGGCGGCCAACCCCTGCAACGCCGCGGGCTTCACGGTCTGGTACCGCTTCGACGCTCCGGTCGGGGCACGCGTCCTGATCGCGACATGCGCAGGTCCGAGCCCGACCACGACGGTGCCCGACACCACGCTGGCGCTGTACGAATCCGAGACCGGCGACTGCACGTCGCTCAGCGCGGTCTGGTGCAACGACGACGCGTGCGCGTTTCGCTCGCGAATGACCTTCGACGTTCGCGCGGGCGCTCGCTACTACATCCAGGCCGGCCTCTCCGTCGCGGGCGCAAGCACGCCCGCGCCGTGGCCCCCCGACGACCTGCTCGCCCTCCGCATCTCGCTCGAGGCCTCCCCGCCGGCCGACCACTGGATCGAACGCGAGGATGCCGGCCCGCTGCCCGCCTCGTCGCAGCCCGTGAACATCGACGCCCCGGCGGCGATCGAGGGCCGCCTGGCCTTCGAGGGCGACGTCGACCTCTACGCCCTCGACGCCTGCGACGGCCGGGCCCTCGCCATCTCGACCGTGGGCCTGACCTCGATCGACACGCAACTCTTCCTCTTCGACGCCTCCGGGACCGGCGTGGCGATGAACGACGACGACCCGCGCTCGACCAGCGTCCAGAGTCGCCTGACCTTCCCCGCGGGCACGCTCTTCGGGCGGCTCTACCTCGCCGTCACGAGCTACAACCTCGAACCGGCGGGCCCCGGCGGCGAGCCGCTGTGGAACGACGCGCCCTTCCGCGCCCAGCGCGCCCCGGACGGGCCCGACGCCGCGTCGCCCGTGGCCCTGTGGCTCCCCTCGGGCGGCTTCGCGGGTCAGTACGCCGTCGCCCTCTCGGGCCTCCGCCGCGCGGGCGCGTGCACGAGCGACTGCCCGCCCTGCATCGCCGACTTCAACGGCGACGGCGGCGTCGACGGCGCGGACGTGCAAGCCTTCTTCGAGACCTGGGAAGCAGGCGCCACCTGCGGCGACGCCAACGGCGACGGCGGCGTCGACGGCGGCGACGTCGAACGCTTCATGCTCGCATGGGAAGCCGGCGGATGCTGAACCGCGCCCTTCAGGCGCGAATCGGCGCCGGATAGTCGTCCTCGGGCGCCGGGACGGGCTCCTCGAGCGCCATCGCCGCCTCGTCCTGGACGATCGCGACCATCGACGAGGCCATGCACGCGAAGATCACGAAGAAGCACAGCTGCGGCGAGATGCGCGCCACGCCGAAGCCCTCGAACATGTTGCCCGCCCAGTACATCGCGAAGAAGGCGAGCGTCAGGTCGATCAGTCGCCTGCCCACCGGGTTGGGCGTGTCGAAGCGAAGCTTGATCAGCCGCAGGCACACGCCCAGCGTGGCGAGCATGAGGATCGCGAGGATCACAGGCACGCCGATGCCGAAGGCGGCAAAGCCGTACAGGAAGCCGTTCTCGCTGCCGCCCGCGTTGTCGAGCCCCACGCCGACGATCGGGTTGGCGAACCCGTTCTCGATCAGCGTCGCCCACTTGTGCGACCGCGTGTCGTCCGTGCTCGTGAGCCGCTCGAAGCCGAACTGCACGCCCATCGCCTCGGCCAGCGTCAGCAGGGCGTACCCCACCGCCACCGCCACCGGCGCCAGGAAGACGCCGCGGCCGATCCGCGAGTAGAGCACCCCAGCGAACCCCATCACCGACATCGCCAGCCCCGTGCGGCTCGCCGTCCACAGGACGAAGATGATGTGCGTCGTCGAGCAGATGACCGCCAACGCCCGCCACCGCTTGGACGTGTCGTTCAGGTAGAGCCAGAACCCAACCGTCGCCATCACCGCCGAAAAGCCCGCGGCGTGCTGCGGATTGCCCGTCAGCCCCACGAAGCGGCGAGCGCCGAAACCGGTGGTCAACATCGTCTGGTCGATCAGGAACTGCACGATGCATCCCGCCGTCCAGATGCACCCCACCATCGCGAAGACCCGGAGCACCGAGACGATCTCCTCCCACGACCGCATCTGCGAGGCCAGGAAGATCAGCATCACGCCGATCGAGAAGACCGACAACGCCACCGCCGACAACCCCGCGATCGGCCCCAGATGGAAGATCGTGATCAGTCCCATGTACACGCCCAGCAGCATCATGCCCAGCCCCAGCCCGGGCACCGTGCGGGTGTTGATGCGCGAGGCGTGGATCGCGACCCCCAGCGTCACCAACGCCGCGCAGAGCACGTACACCGTCTGGCGGTTCGTCTGCAACGCGTAGAGCCACGTGCGGTACTCCGAGCCGCGGGCCGCGTCCTCGGTCAGTCCCAGCGTCGAGATGAAGAGCATCGCCCCGATGAAGACCATCGGGAACTTCGCGCTCCGCAGCGTCTGGACGAACGCCACCACGGCAAGGATGCCAACCACCCCGAGCTTCCAGATCTCCTGTGCGCTGAAGATGTCGTCCATGGCGTGTTCGATCCATCCCCGCCCGAGCGGGGCCAACCCGCGCGTCGCCGCGGGCGTAGAGAGGTTCGCCGCCGGTATCCCGGCGGGTCCAACCTTATCGGCGGTCCGCCGCCGAAGCGTTCGGTTTCCGCCCCCCTCTCCGATAACCGCGGCACGCACGGCCTGCTTGACGCTAACAATCCCTTCATGCCCCCGAAATGGGGCCCCACCCCGCCCCGCCCGTGGTAGGTTGTAACGGAGTTCCCCCCATGCCCATGCCCCTCCCTTCCACGTCCGCCGGTCGCCTCGTGCTCCTCGCCGGCGCCGTCGTCGTCTTCGCCGCCTCCCCGGCCCTGGGGCAACGCACCGTCGCCGCCGAACTGCTCCTCGCGACCGGACAGCCCCTCCCCGGCGTCGGCGGCACCATCCTCGAACTCGACACCCCCGTCGTCGACGCCGACGGCAAGGTCGGCCTCAATGGCAAGGCCACCATCGCGGGCATCGATCGCACCTTTGTCTTCGTCGAGTCGAGCCCTCCCTTCATCGATTCCACGGCCCCCGCGGGCTACACCCTCTCGGGCCGCGAGATCTCCATGGGTGTCAGCCCCGGCGGCCAGTTCGTCTACTCACCCAGCGTCAACGGCAATGACGCCATCTGGTCCAGCAGCGGCTATGTCATCGCCAACCGCGACCCCGCCCCCGGCGTCAGCGGAAAGTACATCAAGTTCGCCAGCGGCCCCCGCATGGCCGCCGGCGGCCTCTTCACCTTCATGGCGGGCTTCTCCAGCGCACCCGGCGGCACCACCACCGACCGCGCCGTCTACCAGGGCCGCGTCGGCGTGCCCGGCCTCACCTTGCTCTACAAGACCGGCGACACCATCGACGGCCAACTCATCCGCTTCACCACCCCCAACCTCTCCTTCAAGTACGACGTCTCCAACAACGGACAACACCTCATCCACATCTCCGGCGTCGGCGCCGGCAGCGGCTCCACTTGGGTCCTCAAGGATCGCACCTGGATCGCCCAGCCCGCCACCCAGCTCCCCGGCTCCATCTACGCCAACGAGGCGTGGAACACCTTCAGCGGCGTGGGCGTCAACGACGCCGGCGACTGGATCATCTTCGGCGCCTCCAGCAACTACGACGACCCCGCCAGCAACGACTTCGTCGCCTTCAACGGCGTCGACACCCTCCACGAAAACCAGACCGTCGACGGCCTCACCCTCGCCTCCCCCGCCTCCGTCCGCGCCGCCGCCCTCAACAACCTCGGTCGCATCGCCATGCTCTGGCAATACGGCACCACCACGGCCCCGACCCCCAAGGCGCTCGTGGTGGGTGAAGGCGGCACGCTCGCCCAGTCCGTCGTCGTCGTCGCCTCCGGCGACCTCCTCGACGTCAACGGCGACGGAACCCCCGACTGGCGCGTCGTCGACCTTCCCGAAAACAACTCCGTCGGCATCGGGCTCGATCTCGCCGACGACGGCCGCGTCGCCACCACCTGCACCCTCGAGCCCCTCGCCGGCGGCGCCCGCTTCTCGGCCACCGTCCGCTTCTGCTACGAAAACTGCTCCTCCTGCCCCGCATGCCCCTCCGACTTCAACCAAGACGGCGGCATCGACGGCGGCGACATCGAGGCCTTCTTCTCCAGTTGGACCGCTGGCCAGCCCTGCAGCGACGTCAACCAAGACGGCGGCGTCGACGGCGGCGACATCGAGCGTTTCTTCATCCTCTGGGAAAACGGCAACTGCAACTGAACAACCAAGCCGAACGCACCCGCACCAGGGGCTCCCACCTGGTGCGCCCCAAAGCGGGCGAGAAATCAGGCCCCACGCACCTTCGCGAGAAGCCTCACAACCTCACCAAAGTGCACGCCGCCCGGAGGGCGGACGAATGTTGCCACGGGTGACCGAAC
>JBAXFU010000023.1:0-36920 GCA_037139735.1 Phycisphaerae bacterium | reverse complement strand
CAAGTTGGATTCTCCCCTCGTCATGTTCGCCCTCGGCATCGTGGCTGGCGGACTTGCTGTCGCCGTCGCCGCTCGCTGGCAAGTCAGACGTTCGATCGTCCGCGCTCGAATCGCCGAACGCCGGGCCAAAGCCGCCGAACGGCTCGCCGAGATCGGGGCCATGACCGGCGGACTCGCCCACGAGATCAAGAACCCCCTGTCCACCATCGGCCTCAACGCCCAGCTCCTCGCCGAAGCCCTCGACGAACTTCCCGCCGAACGCCCCGCCGAGCCCGAAGCCCGAAACCGAATGGTCAAGCGTTTGGCGTCGCTCCGCAGGGAAGTCGAACGCCTCCGCGGCATCCTCACCGACTTTCTCGCCTACGCCGGTGAAATGCGTCTCGACCTGCGCCCCCACGACGTCAACACCGTCGTCGAGGAGCTCGCCGACTTCCTCCTGCCCCAGGCCGAGTCCCAGTCCATCCGCCTTCGCACCGAGTTGGCCTCCGGCCCGCTGACCGCACCCATCGATGTGGGCCTGCTCAAGCAGGCGATGCTCAACCTGATGCTCAACGCCATCCAGGCGATGGCCGCCTCGGGCACGGGGCACCGCGAACTCATCCTCCGCACCGAACGCTTCGACGAAAAGCTCATGGGCCAAACCGTCGAACGGTGCGTCCGCATCCACGTCATCGATACCGGACCGGGCATGCCCCCGGAAGTCCGCGAGAAACTCTTCACCCCCTACTTCACCACCAAGGCCGGCGGCACCGGCCTGGGCCTCCCCACCACCCGCCGCATCATCGAGTCCCATCAGGGCCGCATCGAGCCCGTCAGCGAACCCGGCCGCGGCACCGACTTCGTGATCACGCTCCCGATCGACCACTCGACCCCCAAGGCGGCCGGCGCCTGACCCGACACCCCGAGAAACCCCCGC
Organism: Phycisphaerae bacterium; assembly: GCA_037139735.1. GTDB lineage: Bacteria > Planctomycetota > Phycisphaerae > Phycisphaerales > UBA1924 > UBA2402. The sequence goes on along the minus strand of JBAXFU010000023.1, from coordinate 36,004 downwards.
CATGTCGAACCCCGAACCCGCCTCCGCCGCCGCGACGTCGCATGCCACCGGCATGGTCACGGATCTCAAGGACAAGCTCGACTACGCGTCGTATCTCGCGCTCGACCAACTGCTGACGGCGCAACGGCCGCTCAGTTCGCCGCAGCACCACGACGAGTTGCTCTTCATCATCCAGCACCAGACGAGCGAGCTGTGGATGAAGCTCGTCGTCCATGAGCTCGTCGAGGCCGTTCGTCTCACGCGTGCCGACCAGCTCGAGGCGACCTTCAAGATCCTCGCCCGCGTCAAGCACATTCAGGGCCAGCTGCTCAGCCAGTGGAGCGTGCTCGCCACCCTGACCCCCAGCGAGTATGTGCAGTTCCGGCACGTGCTGGGCCCCGCCAGCGGCCTGCAGAGCTATCAGCACCGCATGATCGAGTTCCTGCTGGGCCGCAAGGACCCGCGGATGATGCCCCTCTTCAAGCATCGCGCCGACATCCACGGCCGGCTCGACGCCATCTTGCGGGCGCCAAGCCTCTACGACGAGTTCCTGCGGCTTCTCGCCCGTCGCGGCATGCCCGTGCCGCAGGAGTGCGTGGACCGCGACTTCACCCAGCCCTATCAGGCCCACGCGGGCGTGATCGAAGTCTTCAAGACCATCTACGAGAACCCGGCCAAGCACTGGGACTTCTACGAGATGTGCGAGAAACTCGTCGACGTCGACGAGCAGTACTCGTTGTGGAAGCACCGTCACATGAAGGTGGTCGAACGGGTGATCGGCTTCAAGCGAGGAACCGGCGGCACCGCGGGCGTGGCCTACCTCCGCGATCGCGTCGACGACCGGCTCTTCCCGGAACTCTGGGACGTTCGCACCGAGATCAAGGGCTGACGGGGCCCCCACCAAAGCCCACACCTTGCCCGATCACACCTCGACGACCATGGCCACGCTGTTGCCGCCGCCCAGGCACAAGGCTGCGACGCCTCGCTTGCCACCGGTGCGACGAAGCTGGTGAATGAGCGTGGTGAGCACGCGGGCGCCGCTGCCGCCGATGGGGTGCCCCAAGGCGATGCCGCCGCCGCAGATGTTGAGGCGAGACTCGTCGATCCCGAGTTCCTTGATGTTGCAGAGGACCTGGGCCGCGAAGGCCTCGTTGATCTCGAAGAGATCGATGTCCTTCACCGACAGCCCGGCCTTGGCGAGTGCGCCCTGCACGCCCGTAATGGGGGCGGCAAAGATCTCCTTGGGCGCCACGCCGCTGGTGTGGTACGCGAGCACCTTCGCCACAGGGGCCGCGCCGAGCTTCGAGGCGGCGTCGGCCGACGCCACGACCAGGGCCGCCGCGCCGTCGCTGATCTGGCTGGCGTTGGCGGCGGTGATGGTCTCGTGACCGGGAATCGCCTTGAGCTTGCCCACCGAGTCCATCGACGTGTCGGCTCGCACGCCCTCATCGGCGGCCACGCCGGGGCTCCGCTTGTCCATGCACTGTTCGCCGGTGAGGGCGACCGTCTCGGAAGCGAACCACCCTTCCTTGGCCGCGTGGGCGGCCCGCTGGTGGCTCTGGACGCTGAAGCGATCCTGATCGGCCCGGGTGATGCCGAACCGCTTGGCGATGTGATCCGCGCCGTTGGTCATCGCCCAGCACTCAAAGGCGCAGCGCAGGCCGTCGTAGGCCATGACGTCCTCCATCGTGGCCGGGCCGTACTTGACGCCTTCGCGAATGCGGGCAAAGTGCGGGGCGGCCGTCATGTTCTCAAAGCCGCCGGCGACGACGAGGCGGTTGTCGCCGGCCTTGATGGAGCGGCAGGCCTGCATGACCGCCTCGAGGCCCGAGCCGCAGACCTTGTTGACGGTCACGGCGCTGAGGGTGTCGGGAAGGCCCGCCTTGAGCCCGGCCTGACGAGCTGGGTTCTGGCCCAAACCGGCCTGGAGCACGCACCCCATGATGCACTCGTCGACCATCGCCGCCGCCCCGGGCACGCCCTCGAGCGCGGCCTTGATCGCGTACGACCCCAGCACGGGCGAGGGAACCTTGGAGAGCCCCCCGAAGAACTTGCCGATGGGGGTGCGCTTGGCGGCGAGGATCACGGGATGCGACATCGTGCGGCTCCGGGCAACGGGTGAAGTGGGAAAAAACCGGGCGAGATTCTAGGAAAGCCCCGACCGCCCCACCAGCGAACTAGAGTCGGGCATGGAACTCGAGACCTTCACCCGATTCGCCGACCCGCTGCCTCGCATCACCTGCCTCGAGCCGGGGTGGGAACTGCTCGAACCGAACGACGACCTGCCCTTCACCCTGATCGTGCACGTCCCGCTCAAGGGCGAGTCCGAATCCGGCATCCCCGAGACCGACGAGCAGCACGACGCCATGGAGGCGATAGCCGAGGCGCTGGCCGAAGCCTTGGCGCGTGACATCGGGGCGTACTTCGTCGGTGTCGACACGACCGACGCGATGCACGCCTTCCACTTCCAAATCCCTCGAGGCAAGGCCCCCGGCCCGACCATCGCGGACGTCATGCGCCGGCTCAAGGCCAAGGCCCAGCGCGTCGAGTGCTTCGAGGACCCCGACTGGGAAGCGGCCTTCGACCGGATGCTGCCCGACAGCTACGACGTCGCCATGTCCGACGCCCTGATGTGCATCTGGATGCTCGAGGACGAGGGCGCGAACCTCTCGACGCCGCGGCCGGTCCGCCACACCATCCTGCTCCCCGATCAGGCCCGCTTCGAGTCGTTCAAGACCTGGGCCGAAGCTCGCGGCTACACCGTCGCCAAGGGCGACCCGGTCGACGAAGCGGGCTTCCAGGTGCACGCCGTTCGCACCGAGGCCGTCGATCCCGACGCCGCGCTCGACGAGGTGGAGGCCATGGTCGAGGAGACCATCAACCACGACGGGACCTATGTCGAGTGGGACTGCACGGGCGACAACGCCTGAGGCTCGTCTCCTGCAGCCGCCGAGGCTGCGGCCCTTTGCCGAATCTTCGCGCATGCACGCCGCTGCTGCTGGATCAGGCGACTGTATCGTGACGCCCAAGGAGTGATACAGATGACCAAGCCCGACGCGGTGCTGCTCGACTTCGACGGCGTGATCGTGGACAGCGAACCCATGCACGAAGCGGGTCTCCGTGCCGGCTTCGCCAAGTTGGGCATGACCCTTACGCCCGAGATGAACGCCGCGTCGCTCGTCGGCTTCGCCGACCGCGACACCTACCGCGCAGTGTGCGCCATGCACGGGCGAACGCCCAGCGACGAGGAGTTCGCGGCCGTCTCCCGCGACAAGTGGATCTTCGCGCAGGAGGCGATGGCACGGGGCGAGGTGCCGGAGTACAAAGGCACGCTGCGGCTCATCGAGGAGGTCAAGCAGGCGGGCGTCCCGCTGGCGATCTGCTCTGGCGCCCGCCGTCACGAGATCCTCGCCGTGGTCGAGCGGTTGGGCTTCGCGAGTTCGCTCTCGTTCATCATCTCGGCCGACGACGTGACTCGCTGCAAGCCCGATCCCGAACCCTACGCGACCGCCGTGGCTCGCCTCAACGCGCGGCCCGATCGGTGCATCACCGTCGAGGACACCGACAAGGGCGTGGCCAGCGCGAAGGCGGCGGGCATTCGCGCCATCGCCGTGGGCCACACGCTCCCTCGAGAGCGACTGCTCCACGCCGACCACTTCCTCCCCCACGCCGACGGCCTCTCGCTCAGCCTGCTGATGGACGTCCTCGCCCGCTGAAGTCACCAGGCGGCCGCGAGCGTCTCGAGCATCGTCGCCTCGTCCAGTCGCTCGGGATGGTTCGAGAGCCGGAGCGGATCCGCCGCCGCGGCAAGCCCGGCCAGCGCCTCGCTCGCTATCCCCGCCGCCCGCAGCGAATCAGGAACGCCCAGGGTTCCCAGCAGCGATCGCATCGCGCCGGCCAGCCCGTCCACGTCGCATCCCAGCCACGAGGCCGCTTCGGTCGCCAAGCCGCGGACCGCTTCGATCCCCCCGGGGTGCCTGCACGCCCGCTCGTCCATGGTCGAGAGCCGCCGGGCGAAGTGCCCGATCGTCAACGCCACGGCGATGCCGTGCGGCACCCCATGGCGAGCCGACATCGCGTACGACGCGGCGTGCGGCGCAGTGGTGCGACTTCGATTGATCGCATGCCCTGCCAGGTGCGATGCCCACATCATCGCCCGACGGCCATCGGCGTCCCCGCGGACCGCATCGACGATGGAAGCAGCCGCGACACGCCCCGCAAGCCTCGCGTCGGCCCTCGATCGATCGTCGGCACCCGACGCCCACAGCGATTCCATGCACTGGCACAGGGCGTCGAGACCCGCCGCGGCGGCGATGCGGGCTGGGCACGTGGCGGACACCTCGACATCCAGCACCACGCCCGCAGGGAGCAACGACGCATGCGCAAGCGACCGCTTCACGCCATCGACGTATACGACGGCAAAGTGCGTCGCCTCGCTTCCCGTGCCCGCCGTCGTCGGAATGGCGATCACTGGAAGCGCGTCTCGCTCCGGAGCCAGCCGCCCCTCGATCACCCGGGCGGGATCGGCGGGATGAGCCGCACCGAGCGCGGCGGCCTTTGCCACGTCGATCGCGGTCCCGCCCCCCAGCGCCACGATCGCCGCGGCGTCGATGCCGATGGCAGCCCGTGCGCCCTGGATGCACTGCCCCGACGTCGGGATGACGGTGAACTCCGAGAAGGTCCCCACCTCGCGACCCGCCGCTCCGCGACACCGCCGAACGACCGCATCGTGCCACGCGTGCACGCCTGCATCGGCCACGACCAGGATGGGGCGACCGTCGTGATGCAAGAGCAGTCGGGGCAACGACGACAGCGAGTCCACCAGCGAAGTGGCGGAATGCGCCCGCGACCTCGCTTCGGCCACCGCCGATTCGATCTCGGGTCGCATCAATCAGCCTCTGCGGCGGGCAGGACGAATCCCGCAGCGGCCATCGCCTCTGGCAATGCCTCGAGCGACCGGACAGGCACCACCGACGGGTAGGAGGCGAGGAATGGCGAGGTGCGGCCGTTGACGATCGCCCCCACGAAGCCGCAGCCGGCGTTGAGTCCTTCGTCGATATCGCTGACGCTGTCGCCGAGCTTGCCGACCCTGACGGGATCGGTGACGCCCGCCCGCCGCATCAGGGCTCGAATCATGTCAGGTTCCGGGCGGCCCCGATCGACCTCGTCGCTGGCGATCGAGTCGTCGACCAACCCGCTCCAACCGAGCCGCTCGATGATGGCGTCGACGATGAGGCGATCAAAGCCGGTGTCGAGCGTCACCCGCACGCCGGCGTCTCGAAGCCGCCTGAAGAGGCCGGAAGCTCCGGGGATCTCGCGGACGGACGGATCGATGCGATAGAAATCGACCATGGCCGCCTGAAACTCGGCGTGCACCGCGTGCACCTCATCGGGATCGGGCATGCAGCCCCTGGCGTGACGGAGCAACTCGCGGATGGCCAGGGGCTTGGGGATGCCCATGACGGGATCGACCTCCCGCGCGGTCGCATGAACGCCGGCCTGCTCGAGCACCGAGACCAACGCCGCGGCGACATGGTCGCCGGCGTCGTCGACGGTGGTGCCGGCCATGTCGAAGACGAAGAGTTCGAGGGGCATCGGGATCGCTCAGGAAACTGCGGGGACGGCGGAAAGTACACGGGAGCGGCGGGAAAAGTAGATCCACGCGCCGACGAGAGAGACGAGGGACACGCCGATGGAGATCCAGGCGAAGGTCGTGAAGAACGCGAGGAAGTCGGCCCGGCGGGCGATGACGCCCTTGCCGAGCACGATGACCGAGTACCCGAGATAGCCGCAGGAGTCCGCGATGGACATGAGGAAGGCGAGGTTGCCCCGTTCCCGCGTGACGGCCAGGAGCCGCTCGAAGACGGTGGTGTGCACGACGACGTAGGGGACGTACATCCCAAGGCCGATGAGCACCATGAACGCCATCGGACTCAGTGATGCCCGGACGGCGAAGTCCCGGCCGTCGGGTACATGGTTGATGACCGACTCGTCACGCAGCACCAGCGCGAGGGCAAGGAGCACGAACCCCAAGACGCACGCGGCGAGCGAGCCGAAGAACGCCTTTCGGTTGTCGCGAACGAGGGCGAACGCGCCGCCCATGGCGAAGCACCCCAGTCCCACCCAGAACTCGGAGACGGCAAAGTCGCTCGGAGCCGCCTCGACGCCCAGCCCTCGCCACATCTCGGGGGCGAAGTCGTCGCGCAACCCTCGCATGACGGTCAGCAGCACGAACATCAGCACCAAAGGCACAAGCCCGGGCGCGAGCCGCTTGAGCAGCACGCGACGGTCCTCGCCGTTCATGGTGGTGCGTTCGCTTCGTTCGGCGAGGTCCGCGGGCGAGGGAGGCGGGATCCGGCCGAGCATCCACGTGCCCAGCACGAGCGGGACGGCGAACATCGCGCCGGCGGCCGCGGGCATCCACTGTTCGGGAACTCCCGCCTTGAGCAGCCAGAGCCCAGCCGACTTGGAGACGCCGCCCGCCAGGATGAAGCTTGCGCACAGCCCCGCCGACAGGGCCTCGGTCAGGCGTCGCCCCTCGAGGAATCCCAGCACCAGTCCGAAGACCATCCCGAGAGGGAGTCCGTTGAGGAAGAGCGCGATCATGCTCCACGAGCGAGGGAGCAATCCCAGGAGCACCAGCGCGCCCTCGGCGAAGGCAATGAGGGCCACGATCGCCATCGCCCTGTGGCGGGGCGGGAGTTCGGAGACGATCTTGATGCCCGCGAACTTCGAGATCGTGTACCCGATCACCTGCGAGGCGACCAGCACGGCCTTGAGGTCCGCGCCCATCACCGGGTCGCCCGCGAACCCCGCGGCGGTGAACGGCTTGCGGAAGCCGTACATGCAGAAGTAGGTGCCAAAGGCCGCGACGACCGCCCATGCCGCCCAGAAAGCCTCGCCAGACGCCGACCTCGACGCGACCGCGTGATCCTGCCTGTTCACTGGTGATCCCTCGGAGTTCGGGCGCCCAAACGCCTCGGATCAGTTGATGAAGCCCGTGTACATGGGCAGGGCCTCGTTGTACTCGATCTTGCCGACCGCCCGAACGTGGCCGTCGCCCCAGGTCGTGTTGCAACCCAGGTTGTGGCGGAAGTACTCCTTCTGCCAGTCGCGGAACCGCGGATCGCCCTGATCGACGTCGGGGTTGTACTGGGAGAGGTCGTTGAGCGTGTCGCCGTTGGCGTCGAGCATGTGCTCGAACGCGTCCTGGAACATGATCAGGGCCGAGGGCTGGATGATCTCGCTCAGGCGGCTGGGCTTGGAGACGACGCGGCCGTACTCGGGGGCGTACACCCGCTTCCACCACAGGGGCGCGGCCTTGTTGGTGCCCGGAAGGTTCCTCTCGACGCCGTTGAAGCCGTAGCTCTGGTACATGTGGTCGGGATCGAACTGCGTGCCGTCGGGATACGGATCCATCAACTTCGCCGACGGGCAACGCCACATCTTCCAACCGGGGAAGGGCGGGTTGGTCATGGAGACCCACGGCATGCGGGCGGTGTACCAGGCCGGATCGATCGAGATGCCGAAGTAGCTGTCGTAGATCGAACCCCAGTAGGCGTAGTCGGTGTCGGCGCCGTCGGAGGTGAAGTTGGGGACGTAAGGGCGCAGCAGGCGGAGGTTGACCGAGTCGTACGGGCCCGACGGGTTGATGCGGGCGAAGCGGATGCCGTAGTTGAGCCGCTTGGCGTGGTGATACTCCTTGAAGTCGGCGATGTACTGCGAGATCCCCGAGAAGATCTGCCGCCCGTTGTTGAGGCAGATCACCTGCCGCCCCGACTCGCGGGCCTTGCCCAGGGCGGGCAGCAGCAGGCTGATGAGCAGCGCGATCACCGCGATGACAACCAGCAGTTCGATCAGCGTGAAGGCGCGGCGGGCGTGACGAAGTCGGTGCACGATCATGTCGGCTCCATGCGGGGTGGCGATGTCGCGGTCCTTGTCGACGATCCAGAATAGTGAACAACCTTCGCGGTCGGTTCAGCTTCGAATCAAGCTTGCGCAAAGGATGCGCATGCCTCCTTCGCGAGGGCCTAACCAACCATTGAAGCGAGTTTGACGCTCGCGAGATCGCGAATCGTTTCGGCTCAAGTAAACTCTGGAAGCCGAGCGGACGGGTGTCGAACGTCGACGCCTTCTCGCTCGCGTCATCAAGCACAGTGGAGAAAGAGTGATGATCCCCAACGCCGGACGATTCCTCCGTAGCGCGTCGCTGCTCAGCGCACTCGCTGGCCTCGCCATCCCCGCGGCGAGCTCGCTCGCCCAGACCGTCTTCTACAGCGAGAACTTCGATTCCGCCGTCCGCAACCAGCTCTCCGGCGACCCCCGCGTGACCTCCGCGTGCAGCGGCAACGGGCCTTCATTCACGCACAACCCGCCCGCCGGGTGGTCGTGGACGGGTTGCGGCGTGCCGACCTTCGAGTGCCGCACGCGCTCCTGCACGTCGCCCTCCACCCGTTGCTCCACCTGCAGCCCCACCGCGGGCGTGCGCGAGTGGGAGGGATGGAGCTTCGCCAACAAGGCCTTCTGGGTCCGCGTCGCGGGCGACCAGAACCGCAGCCAGTTCACCAAGGGCGTCGGCAACGTGGCCATCGCCGATCCCGACGAATGGGATGACAAGGGCGGCCCGGTTGACAACTGCGGGTTCTTCAACGCCTTCATGTCGACGCCCGCCATCAACCTCTCGAGCGTCGACGCCGCCTCCCTCTCCTTCACCTTCGACTCCTCGTGGCGGCCCGAAGGCTTCGACGACGGCGACGGCACGAACAATCAGACGGCGAAGATCCGCGCGACCTACACCGTGGGCGGCGTGGCGCAGGCCCCGGTCACCGTCCTGCAGTGGGACTCCAACACCGAAGGTCCCTTCTTCCACCCCGACAGCACCAACGAGACCGTGATCCTCGACGCCGCCGCCCTGCAGGTCCCCGCCGGCGCCACCGCCGTCAAGTTCGAGTTCTCCCTCACCAACGCGGGCAACGACTGGTGGTGGGCCATCGACAACCTGAGCGTCACCGGCAGCGCCGCGGGCGGCCTCGCCACCCTCTTCACCGAGGGCTTCGAAGGCGTGGTCCTCGAGCCGCCGGTCGACGAACTCCCCACCGGTTGCGGCATCACCTACTGCGGCGACTTCACCCACACCCACGCCGGCCCCAACGGCGTGGGCGTCACGGTCGCCAGCCCCGCCTTCGACCCGGCCCCCGGCGCGCTCAACGGCGTTCCCGACTGGCGGGGCTGGAGCTTCGTCGATCGCAACTTCTGGCGCTGCGCCAGCGGCGGCCCCAACGGCAACGCGTTCACGAACTCCAGCGGCCTGCTCGCGGTGGCCGACGGCGACGAGTTCGATGACATCCGCCACCTTGCCGGCAAGCTCGACACGACGCTCTCGACACCCGTCATCGACATCTCCGGTCGCATCGGCTCGCTGCTCGTGCTGACCTTCGATTCGAGCTGGCGTTGGGAATCGGGTCAGACCGCGTGGCTGGTGGCGCAGTACAACGACCCGGCGAACACCGTCAGCGAGGTGCTCCGCTTCGAGTCCAACCCCAGCAGCCCCTTCTTCAAGCAGGACGCCGTCAACGAGCGGATCGCCGCCGGCCTCTTGGTCCCCGCGGGGGCCACCGCCGTCACCCTCAAGTTCCGCTACGAGGCGGGCAACAACTGGTGGTGGGCCATCGACAACCTCTCCGTCTTCGAGGGCGTCGCGCAGGTGCCCGTGGCCGGAATCACGCCGCTCCGCGAGAACATGGCGGTGGCCGGCAGCACCGACTACCCGGCCTGCTTCGCCCCGTGGTCGCCCCTGCCGCCGACGGGCTGGGCCAGCCAGTTCCTCCCCTCGGGCGGCTGCCCCGCCGAGTGCGGTCGCCCCGAATGGCGCGGCTGGTCGTTCGCCTCGCGCAGCTGGTGGTCGACCCAGGTCGACACGCAGCTCCGAGAGGAGTTCACCAAGGGCAAGGGCTTCGTCGCCATCGCCGACCCCGATGAGTGGGACGACTTCGCCAACAACCGCAGCGAGTTCAACGCGTTCCTCACCACGCCTTCGATCTCCCTGCCCGCCGGCTCGCTGAACGCTTCGCTCAACTTTGATTCCTCGTGGCGTCCCGAGGGCTTCGACGACGGCTGCTCCTGCAACGCCGACCCCGCGGCCCGCCTCAACAACCAGACCGCCATGGTCCGCGCCATCTACACCGTCGGAGCCGACGAACTCGCTTTCGACGTCCTCCACTGGGACTCCGACGAGAACGGCCCCTTCTTCAAGCCCGATAGCACCAACGAGTCCGTGTCGATCCCCTCGTCGGCGCTGCAGGCTCCGGCGGGCGCGTCGTCCGTCCGCTTCGAGTTCTCCCTCACCAAGGCGCGCAACGACTGGTGGTGGGCCATCGACAACGTCGCCTTCAACGTGAACGGCGCGGCCGTCTTCACCGAGAACTTCGATCGCGTGCCCGGCATGCAGGCCGCTCCGACCGAGCGTCCCCCCGTCGCCGAGTGCTCCTACTTCTCGACCGTCGCCGCTCAGGGCGGCAACCTCGCGGTCGACAACGCGGGCCTCTCCGGCTGCTCCGCGGGTGGCGACTTCTACGGCTTCAACGCCTGGCTCACCGACGCCTGGGCGATGGCGGGCGGCGAGGGTCGCGACGCCTTCGGCGCGCCCACCGCGTTCATCAACGACATGGACCAGTCGGGCTGCGGCGGCTTCGCTCGCCTCAACATGCCCGCCTACGACATCGGCTCGCTGAACCCCTACTCCCTCGTCCTCTCCTTCCGCAGCAGCTGGGCCTCCATGCCCGGCCACGCCTCGAGCATCGAGGTTTCCTACAACGGCGCAGCCTTCACCCGCGTCCTCTCGTGGAACGCCGCCAGCAAGCCGACGGCCGGCGACGAGCTCGTCTCCATCCCCCTCAACAACCCCTTCGGCGCCACCAACGTCCGCGTCCGCTTCAATGACGGCGTCTCGGGCTGGTGGGCCCTCGCCGACCTCGCCCTGACCGGCGAGATCGGCTCCAACCCCTGCCCGGCCTGCGCCGCCGACTTCAACAACGATGGCGGCGTCGACGGCGCCGACATCGAGGCCTTCTTCAGCGCCTGGGCCTCCGGCGCGTCCTGCGGCGATGCCAACCTCGACGGAGGCATCGACGGCGGCGACATCGAGTCCTTCTTCGGCGTGTGGACCGCGGGCGGCTGCTGAGCCCGCTTCCGGGGCTGGTCCATCGGACCTCCCCTCCTTCGACACTCCCGTCGCCCCGGCCTGCCGGCCGGGGCGACGCTTTTGGCCCCCGCTCCGTCATCATCCCCGCGACGTTGGCTCGCCCTTCTCCTCGCCTCCCTCGCCGCGTTCGTGCCGTCGGCGCACGCCCACCCCAAGCCAGGCGCCCACGCCGACGTGCGCATCTCCGTGCAACCCGACGGCGTCCACATGGACTGCCTCATGAACCTGCTCTTCGTCGATCAACTCGTGCGATCGACCAGGGCGGCCCGCGACCGCATCGAACCGGCGGAGGCCGACTCGCTCTCCGGCTCCATGGCCGAGTACTTCGGCGGCGCCCGCGAGGGCGCTATGACGGCGCTTTTCGACCGACCCAACCGGCTGCTCATCGATCGCGTCGAGGTCGCCCCTCGCATCGAGTCCATCCGCGTCATCGAGCCCGAGCCCGAAACCCGCCCGGGCTTCGTGCCAAACCCCGCGCTGCTCATCCCTCAAGTCCACGTCCGCATCCACTACCCGAGCAAGTCGCGCCCCGGATCGATCTCGCTCCAATGGGGCACCTTCCCCCGCGACTTCGTTCGGCTCGAAGGCGACGTCGCCCCCTTCTCCGATGTCGAGGCCATCCTCACCGCCGGGCCCTCCTTCGAGTTGATCCGCCTCACCCGCACCGAGCCCGAGTACACGTGGCACGCGCCGCAGGCCGCGCCCGACCGGCTCGCTGCGGTTCCTCCGCCCCCCGATCCCGCCGGCCGCGGGGCCGCCATCCTCCCTGCGACGGTCGGCCTCCTCGCCATCGCCATCGGCCTTGGCGTCCGGCCCGCCCGCCCTGTCGCTCGCCTGGCCGGACGATTCGCCGTGATGACCGGCGCCGTGGCGGTGGCGTGGGCGGCCTGGACCGCGACCCTTCGTCCCGCTGGGGACCTCTCGCTCGACGACGCGCAGGCCTTGGCCATCTTCCGTCCGCTCCACGAGAACATCTATCGCGCCTTCGACTTCACCAGGGACACCGAGGTCTTCGACGCCCTGGCCCGCAGCGTCGATGGTCCCATCCTCTCGAACCTGCACGAGCAGATCTACCGCAGTCTGGTGATGCAGGAGGAAGGGGGAGCCGTCTCCCGCGTCCGCTCGCTCGACATGATCGAGGCCCGCGTGCTCCACGACGCGCCGCCCGATCGCGTGCGGATCGACGCGACGTGGACGGTCGACGGCGTGGTCTACCACTGGGGACACTCGCACGAACGCCGCAACGAACACCGTGCCACGTTCGCGCTCGCGCCCCGCCCCCAGGGATGGCGGATCGTCGAGGCATCCATGACCGCCCAACGCCGCATCCCCACCGCCGATCAAGCCGCGATCTCCCCGGCCGCGGCGGCGGCGACTCCGCCCGATCCGGCTGGATCACCCCCGGGCCCGCCGGCACGCTCGACCCCATGGAAGCCCGACAAGTGATCGAGTTCGACCATGTCCGATTCGCCTACGCGGGCACCGACGTGTTCGCCCTCGACGTGCCGTCCCTCGTGGTCGCCCCGGGCGAACGCGTCGCCCTCATCGGACCCAGCGGCTCGGGGAAGTCGACCATGCTCCTGCTCGCGGGCGGCGTGCTTCTCGCCACGTCGGGCTCGGTCCGTCTGGCGGGGCACGACCTCGCGCGAGAAACCGCGGCGTTCCGCCGCGAGATGCGACTGCGACGCGTCGGCATGGTCTTCCAGGAGTTCGAGTTGCTCGAGTATCTCACGGTGCGAGACAACATCACGCTCGCCGCACGCCTCGACGCCTCGATCGACGGGCTCGCCCTCGCCGCGGAGGCCGAGCGTCTCGCCGCAGCCGCGGGCATCGCCCGGCTCCTCGACCGCAAGCCCGCCGCCCTCTCGCAGGGCGAACGTCAACGCGTCGCCGCGTGCCGCGCGCTCGCGACAAGGCCCGTGGCCCTGCTCTGCGACGAGCCCACCGGCAACCTCGACCCCGTCAACGCCGACATCGTCACCGCCATGCTCCTCGAGCACGCCCGCGCCCACCGCGCCGCGCTTCTCATGAGCACCCACCGACACGATTCGCTCGGCGCCTTCGACCGGGTCGTCGACATCGCCGACCTTCGGGCCCGCACGGAGGCGTCGCGATGAGCGGCATCCTGCGGCTCTCGCTCGCCCACGCGCTTCACGCTCGCCTCCGATCGGCCCTGATCGTCGTCTCCATCGCCGTCGCCGCCTTCATCCCCGTGGCCACCTCGATCATCGCGTCCTCGCTCGAGTCGGCCCTGCTGCGTCGGGCCGACTCCACCTCGCTGGTGATCGGCGGCCTTGGCGGGCGAATCGACCTCGTGCTGGCCGCCCTCTACTTCCGCCCCGCTCGCATCCGTCCGGTCACCATGGGAGACTGGAAACGCCTCGACGCCGACTTCCCCGGAAGACTCCTGCCCGTCAACGTCCAGCACACCGCCGGCGGCGTGCCCGTCGTCGCGACCCCGCTCGACTACCTCGAGACGCGGCACGCCGCCCTCGCGACCGGTCGCCTGCCGACGCTCGTGGGGCAGGCCGTCATCGGCGCCCGCGCCGCCGCTCGGCTCGGAACCGTCGCCGGCTCGTTCGTGCACTCCGATCAGGTCGCCTCCCTCGCCATCGCCGCCCCCGCCTCGATCCGCCTGCGCATCACGGGAACGCTCCGGCCGACGGGCACACCGGACGACGACGCCATCTTCACCGACATCAAGACCGCGTGGCTGCTCTCCGGACTCTCCCACGGCCACGCCGACGCGGCCCGCGTGATTCCCGAATCGCTCCTCCTCGAACGCGCCCGGGAGCGCGTCGTCGTCAGCGAAGCGCTCGTCGAGGACAACGAAGTCACCCCCGCCAACGCCTCCTCGCTTCACCTCCACGCCGACGAGACGACGCTTCCGCTCACTGCCATCGTCGGTCTCTCGCTCGATGACCGCGACCGAACCCTGCTCCGGTCTCGAATCAACGCAGGCGACAAGCTCCAGGCGGTGGAACCGGGCGAAGCCGTCCGCGAAATCATGGGCCACGTGGCAAGGTTCGCCCGGGCCGCCAACGTCATCGCCGCGGCCGTGTCCGTGCTCACCTCGCTGCTGGTGGGCACGATCCTCGCCATGTCGGCCAGGGCCAGAGGCCGCGAACTCCAGACCCTCGAGCGGCTGGGCGTCTCCCGCGTCAAGGTCGTGCTGCTGCTCGCCACCGAAGCCGCGATCTTGACCGGCGCGGGACTGATGCTCGCCGCGACGGCTGCGTTCTTCATCGCGTGGCATCCGCCGGACCTGGTCAAACTTCTGTGAATGATCCGTGAATGCCTGCACCGCCACCCGCTCGAAGCCAACATTGAATCCCGTGACGCGCCGCTCCCGACCCCTGCGACTGTGCATCGTCCCGCTCCTGCTGCTGGGCGGCTGCGCCATCTCGTGGCCGCTGCCTGGTTGCGAGCAAGCGACGTCTCCCGCATCGACGGGGTCCCTCGAGGAGACGATCGCCGCGAGCTTCCATCCCGCCGCGTACGTGGCCGGTCGGATCGCCGCCGGCCTGGTGCCCGTCCGGGAGTTCACGCCCTCGAATGTCGACGTGGCCGACTGGAGTCCCGACGCCGACGCGATCGAGCGACTGCAACGGACCCGTCTGATCGTGGTGAACGGCGCGGGCTTCGAACCGTGGACCGCCTCGGCGACGCTTCCGGAGTTTCGCACCTGCACGCTGTCGCGCACGATTGCCGACCGGTTGCTCGACACCAAGGAAGTGGCCCACTCTCACGGCGGAGGGGTCGCCCACGTTCACCGGGGCGTCAACCCGCACACGTGGATGGACCCGGCCCTGCTCGCGCTGCAGGCCCGGTCGGTCCTCGAGGCGATGTCGCGGACATGGCCGAACCATGAGAAGGCGTTCGCCGCGGCTCACGATTCGCTCGCGGCGGATCTGGCCGCCCTCGACGCGCGTCTGGCCTCGCTCGCCCCCTCGCTCAAGGGCGTCGTGGTGATCGCCTCGCACCCCTCCTATTCGTACTTGGCGCGTCGCCACGGCTGGGACCTGATCGACATCGACCTGCCGCCCGACGGCACGCCGTCGGCCGATGCCCTGTCGCAACTCGACCAGTCGCTGGCCCGCGACGCCAAAAGCTGGGTGGTGCTCTTCGAGCAGCCGCCCGAGGCCGCCGTCGCCGCCGCCTTGGCCGCCCGGCCCCGCCTCAAGTCGGTCGTCTACGACCCGTGCGAACATCCGCCACGGCCAGGCGAGGGGGACTTCCTCGCCGTCATGAATCGCAACATCGATCGTCTCGCCGAGTCGCTCGGCGTCGCACCTCTTCCGGAGAAGCCCGCACCATGAAGCCCTTCCGCTCGCTCGCAGTCCTGTCCGCCGTGTTCGCCGTCGGAGTGCTGGGGCCGTCCGCCGCCGGACTCCAACCGACCAAGAAGGACGCACCGCTCGACCCCGATCTCCTGCTTCATCTGGGCGTCACGGCCGGCAAGGTGAGAGGAACCGCCTTCGTGGACAAGACCGGCAAGGCCAAGGGCGCCGTGGTCGGCAACCCGATGCGCACGACGCTGGGACCCAGCGAGGGGTTCCGATTCAACGGCAGCACCGACTGGCTGACCATCGGCGACGGATCGGCCCAGACCCGCGCGTGGCTCCCGAACGGCGCGTTCACGGTGCAGGCGTGGGTCAGCTTGCGTTCGACCGCCAAGTCCGGTTCGATCATCGGCAACATCGAGGACACGGGCGACTCCGAGCAGGGATGGTCGCTCGGATACACCAACGACGCCTTCACGTTCGCGCTCGCGAGCAAGGGCGCCGACGACGGCAACGGCAGGCTCACGTATCTCAAGGGCGCGTCCGAGATTCGCCCCGACCGCTGGTACCACGTCGCCGCGACGTATGACGGGCGGATGATGCGCCTGTTCGTCAACGGCAAGGAGGAGGCGAGTTCCTCCGAGCAGTCGGGCGACATCCTGTACCCGGCCGTCGATCATGGCGCCATCGCGTGCTACATCGACAGCGACGAGCGGTTTCCGATGGACGGCGTGCTGCTCGAGGCCAAGATCCTCGGCCGCGCCCTGACCCCGCCGCAGGTGGCCGACGAGTACGCCCCCGGCGCGCGGCTCGCGAGCTTCGAGCCCCAGATCGACGCCGTGCAGCGGTTCGTCGCGCGGCCGTACCTGCAGGCGGTCTCCCGCACGGGCGCCACGATCCTCTTCGAAACCTCGCGGCCGTGCACGGCGACGGTCGAGTACGGCGTCTCGCTGCCGTACACCGCCCGCGCCGAGTCGAGCCAGCCCTCGCAGTTCCACGAGGTGCAACTCTCCGGCCTCCAGCCGGAGACCCCCTACTTCTACCGCGTTCGCTGCGTCGAACCGGGCGGCGCGGAGTTGCTCGGCGACGACCTGACCTTTCAGACGGCCGTGAACGAGGGCACTCCCTTCAGCTTCGCGATCATCGGCGACACGCAGAAGAACAAGCC
The DNA here is from genome assembly GCA_037139735.1 of Phycisphaerae bacterium. Taxonomy (GTDB): domain Bacteria; phylum Planctomycetota; class Phycisphaerae; order Phycisphaerales; family UBA1924; genus UBA2402. The sequence goes on along the minus strand of JBAXFU010000023.1, from coordinate 19,374 downwards.
CGTGATCGCCCAGTTGCAGGCCTTCTGCTTCTCCCAGCGGCCCAACTTCCAGATCCACCTGGGCGACGTCGTGAACACCGGCGCCGACAAGGCCGAATGGACGGAGGAGCTGCTCGACGCGTCGTGGCCGCTCATGGGCCGAGTCTGCATGTATCCCACCCTGGGCAACCACGAGGACAACCACTCGAACTACTACAAGTACTTCTCGCTGCCCGCGCCCGAGTACCGCTACACCTACACGTACGGCAACGCCCAGTTCTGGTCGATCGATTCCAACAAGCCCGTCGATCCCGCCAGCGAGCAGTACCGCTGGCTCGACGAGACCATGGCCGCCTCCAAGGCCACGTGGAAGTTCGCCTATCACCACCACCCCGTCTACTCCTCCGACGAGGACGACTACGGCGACACCTACAAGGGGCCCTCCACCTACGGAGACCCTCGCCACCGCCATCTCGCCGCCCTCTACGAGAAGCACGGCGTCGACATCGTCTTCAGCGGCCACGTCCACAGCTACGAGCGCACGTGGCCCATCCGCGACGGCAAGGTCGACATGGAACGCGGCGTTCGCTATGTCGTCGCGGGCGGCGGCGGCGGCGGTCTCGAATCCGCCAGCCCCACGCGCCCGTGGTTCACGCAGCGCGTCTACCGGGGACACCATGCCGCTCACATCATGATCAGCGGCCGCTCGCTCACCATGCAGGCCTTCGACCTCGAAGGGCGGCTCTTCGACGTCATGGAGCTCGTCAAGCCGTCGCCCGCGGGCGGCCGATGAGCGTCACCGCCCCCGCCGCGGCGGCATGGGCGTCGACGCGCCCGCGGCGTCGCCCATCGCCGTCGCGAGGTCGGAGAGGTTCGCCAGCATCCGCACACCCTCGAGGGCTTCGATCGCCGCGCCGTGACGCGTGAAGATCGGGCACGCGACCAGCCCGCACCCGGCCGCGAACCCCGCCGCCAGGTCGTGCGGGCTGTCGCCTGCCATCGCCACCTCCGCGCCGTCCCGGACGCCCGCCTTGCCCATGAGCTCGTGAAGCATCGCCGGCGACGGCCGCCCCTCCTCGACATCGTCGGCGCTCACGCGGTGATGCACCAACGCCTCCCACCGCATGCGCTCGAGCAGCGTGGCCACCGTGCGACGATCGAGGCCGCTCACGATCGCCACCGAAACGCCCATCACGCCCAGGGCCGACAGCAGGTCCGACGCGCCCGCGGCGGCGCGCAGGCCGCTGAAGTTGGCCGCGCGATCGCGCAGCGAGCGTCGAAGTTCGGCCTCGAAGTGTGCAGCCACGCCCGGCGAAGCCGGGCGCCCAAGGGCCTGCTCGAGGCACCCTCGCACGATCGTCCCGTCGTTCATCCCCGCCAATCGCCTCGCCTCGGCGGGCGGAATCGTCAACCCGCACGACGTGGCCAGTTCCGACAGCGCGTGGGCCACCGCCTCGTCCGCGTCGGGCACGAGCGTTCCCTCCAGATCGAGAATCGCGAGGCGGTACCGCACGCGGCATCCGGGATCGATCCGGCCGCCCAGGACGTGCGCCACGTCCCACGAGCGGCCTTCATGGAGAAGCATCCTTGACGGCCGCCTTCCCACGCTCGTTGTGATCACGCGAAGAACGCGCAAAGATGCGGGGCGACGGGCCCGACGCCGGGCGAACGAGGGGGTCGCGCCACTATGCTCGCGACACGGGAGGACCGACCTCATGTCGAACCACGCGTCAGGTCAGCGGATTGTCGTCGTCGGAGCCGGAATCGTTGGTCTTTCGTTCGCGTGGAGTGCGGCGGAGCGGGGGGCGCACGTGACGGTCTTCGAGCGTCACGACGTCGCCGCGGGGGCGTCGATCAGGAACTTCGGGATGATCTGGCCGATCGGTCAGCCCTCGGGGGAGCTCCACCGAATCGCCACGGCCGCCCGCGGCCGCTGGGGCCTGCTCGCGGACCGAGGGGCGTGCTGGCTCGCCCCGTGCGGCTCCGTGCACGCCGCACATCATGACGACGAATGGGCGGTGCTGCAGGAGTTCGCCGCGTCGGCCCCGGAGGCGGGCATCGACTGCCGTCTTCTCGGACCAGAGGCGACCCTGGCGAGCGCGCCGGGAGTGAACCCGCGGGGCCTTCGGGGCTCGCTGCACAGCAGCGCCGAGGCGTGCGTGAATCCGAGGCGGGCCATCGCGGCCTTGGCCTCGTGGCTGTCGACCGAACGCGGCGTTCGGATCGAATTCGGCCGCACCGTGGCGGGGTTCGACGGGGGCGAGGCGGTCCTTGCGGGGGGCGAGCGATGCCCGTTCGACCTCGCCGTGGTCTGCGGCGGGGCGGACATCGATTCGATCTTTCCCGGGTTGCACGCCTCGCTGGACCTGCGGCGTTGCAAGCTCCAGATGCTCAAGACCGTCCCGCAACCCGGGGCGTGGCGACTTGGCCCGCACGTCGCCAGCGGCCTCACGCTGCGTCACTACCGGAGTTTCGATCGGTGCCCCTCGCTGCCGACGCTCAAGGCGAGGATCGCGTCGACCAAGCCCGAGTTGGACCGACTCGGCATCCACGTGATGGCGTCCCAGCATGACGACGGCGGCGTGGTTCTCGGCGACTCGCACGAGTACGACGCCGACGTGGACGCCTTCGACAAGCCGCTGATCGACGACCTGATCCTCCGCGAGTTGCGGGAAGTGATCGCGATCCCCGACTGGACGATCGCCTCGCGGTGGCACGGCGTGTACTCGAAGCACCCGACCCGGCCGTGGGTCGAGGCCGAGCCGCTCGAGGGCGTCAAGGTGGTCACGGGCCTTGGCGGCAACGGCATGAGCCTGTCGCCCGGCCTCGCCGAACACCTGATGCGACAGTGGACCGGACCGGTCCACGCCGCGGGCTGATGGCCGCGGCGCAACGGGCGATCTCGGCAGCCACGCGACGCCCCAACCCCGAAGCTCGCTCGACCGGAGGCGACAACGGGGAACGCGACCCGCGTTCGTGCGCCGTCATGTGCTGAACTCCCTACGAAAACAGCCCTTGCGATCGCAAGGGCTGCTCGAAGCGGAGAGGGGGGGATTCGAACCCCCGATACCGGCCTAAACCAGTATAACGGTTTAGCAAACCGCCGCCTTCAGCCTCTCGGCCACCTCTCCGGCGGGCCCAAGTATAGCCATCGGTCATCGGATCGTCGGGGGTTGCCGCCCGGGCCTCCTGCGGCCGCCGCTCGTCCCCGGGCCGGGGTGGCGCCGGGGTCGCCGCGTCGGTTCGCCGACGGGGCCCTCACCCTGCAAGGGGAGTGGGTCTATTACGAGACCCGACGGTCGGGTTCGTTCCGATGACGACGGATGCGCGAAAGTCGCCGCTGGTTCGGGTCGAATGACGAGGAGTCGAAGGGTCGGGACGCGCAGGCGCCCCCTTCCGACTGCGTTCGTTCGTCAGAGTCAGAGTCGCCGCTGGATGCAGCGGCATGCCACACGGCGGGAAAGGCCCTCCCATGCTCACGAAGAAGTCGAACCGTTCCACGACCTCCGGTCTCGCGACCCGCATCGCGTTGGCCGCGTTGGTGATGCATGTCGCGGGCACGTCGACCGCGCTGGGACAGTCGAGCGCGTCGAAGAAGAAGGATGACGCCAAGGGGGCCGCCCTGTCGGGCCCGGCCACCTTCACGAACGCCCCCACGCCGCCCCCGCAGGCGGATCCGATGTCGCAGCCGACCGGCGGTCAGCCGAGCACGATGTCGCCGATCGCCCCGCAGCCGCGCGGCGCGGCGTTCCCGGCGGCCGCGTTCCCCCCCGCGGCGGGCGCGCCGGCCAAGACCAAGAGTTCCGACATCAAGCTCTCGATCGACGAGAACAACATCGTCGACCTGCACGTGAACGAGGAGGACCTCTCGGCGGTGCTGGAGATGCTGAGCATCCAGAGTCAGCGGAACATCGTCGCCAGCAAGAGCGTGACGGCCCGCGTGACGGCGAACCTGTACGGCGTGACGTTCTACGAGGCCCTCGAGGCGATCCTGAACGTCAACGGCTTCGGCTTCATCGAGGAAGGCAACTTCATCTACGTCTACACGCTCGACGAGATCGCCTCGATCCAGAAGCAGAACCGCCAGCGGGTGAGCAAGGTGATCGCCCTCTCGTACATCGCCGCCACCGATGCGGCGGAGTTCGTCAAGCCGCTGCTGAGCGACACCGGCCAGATCAAGACCCCCGGCAAGACGGCCAGCTTCCCGACGCTGGGCGACACGCCCGTGGGCGCCGAGGAATACGCGCTCAACTCGGCCCTGGTCGTCTACGACTTCGAGGAGAACGTGGCGGAGATCGAGGCGTTGATCAAGCAGATCGACACCCGCCCGTCGCAGGTCCTGGTCGAGGCGACGATCCTCCAGACGAGCCTCAACGAATCCAACGCCTTCGGCGTCGACTTCGCCATCGTCGGCAACATGGCCTTCGGCGACTTCGTCACCATCGGCGGCCCGCTCAAGGGCCCCGACGCCCTCCAGGGCGGCAAGGCCGGCACCAGCGTCCTGCCCGCCGACCGCGGCGGCACCGCCCTCTCGAGCACCGTCGGCAACACCGCCGGCGCGGGCGGCGTGAAGCTGGGCATCGTCAGCAACGACGTCTCCGTCTTCCTCCGCATGCTCGACGAAGTGACCGACTCGACCGTGCTGAGCAACCCCAAGCTCCTCACCCTCAACCGCCAGGCCGCCCGCGTGCTGGTCGGCCGCAAGGTGGGCTACCTCAACACCACCTCGACCGACACGGCGACCACCCAGACCGTCGAGTTCCTCGACACCGGCACGCAGCTCTACTTCCGCCCCTTCGTGGACCCCGTGCAGCGCACCATCCGCATGGAGCTCAAGCCGCAGGTCTCCGAGGCCGTCATCCGCGACGTCAAGGACGCCACCGGCGCGGCCGTCACCATCCCCGACGAGATCACCAACGAACTCTCCACCAACGTCATCGTCCGCGACGGCCAGACGATCGTGCTCGGCGGCCTGTTCCGCGAGGCCACCACGGCCACCCGCCGCCAGTGGCCGCTCCTGGGCGACATCCCGCTGATCGGCTCGGCCTTCCGCGGCAACGAGGACGAGACGCAGCGCAGCGAGATCATCTTCCTCATCACCCCCAGCATCGTCGACGATGCCGCCCTCACGGCCGCGGGCGAGGCGGGCATGAAGATGACCGAGCAGGCCCAGGCGGGCGCCCGAGCGGGCGTCCTCAAGTGGAGCCGCGACCGCATCACCAGCCAGCTCAACGTCGAGGCCGAGAAGCTCGCCGCCGAGGGCAACACCGAGAAGGCCCTCTGGAAGATCGAGCGTTCGCTCTCGCTCGACCCCTCGCAGCCCGAGGTCATCGCGATGCGCGAACGCCTCACCGGCAACCGCAGCGACTACCACGATCGCAGCATGCTCAACCGCATCGTCGACAAGGAACTTCGCGAGACCGGCAAGCGAAGCTCCGACGCGACGCCCTCGGAACCGGCCCCCGCCGCGGCCGAGCCCGTCAAGGCCCGCCCCGCCGCCGCCGCCGACCCGGCGCAGGCCCCGGGCTTCCGCGAGCTCAGCCCCGAGGAGCTCGCCGCCGCCCTGCAGCAGGCGGAATGGAAGTACGCCCAGGCCTGGTACAACCCCCGCCACTTCCTCGGACGCACCTTCGGCCACCAGGGCGGCATCGACGAGTCGCAGACCGTCGCGGGCGCCGGCGAAGCCGAGCAGAGCAACTGATCCCGGACACGAATCCGGACGGACGTGCGGCTGCGTTCACGCCGCACGTTCGTCCCGGACCCTTCGCGAACCGGCCGCGGCGGCAACGCCAGGCCAGGAGCACCGATCCATGAACCGCACCCCCAACCTCCGTCCGCTCGCCTGCGCCGTCGCCATCGTCGGCCTGCTCGGCCTGCAGGGTTGCGGCAAGGGCAAGTACACCACCGAGCACACCAACGCCGCCAAGGCGAAGATGAACATGCTCAAGTCGGCGACTGAGTACCAGATGGCCTTCCAGGCCTTCATGGCCGGCGACCTGCAGAAGGCCAGCAACCACATCGACTACTCGATCACGCTCAACGAGAACGTCGTCAAGTCGCACGTGCTCCGCGGCCGGATCATGATGGAGATGGGCAACCTCGAGAAGGCCGTGGCCTGCTTCCAGCACGCCGAGACGATCGACGCCGCCAACGTCGAGGCGGCCTACTACCAGGGCGTCCTCGCCGAGCGCGTCGCCCGCAAGGAAGAGGCCCTCTCCTTCTACCGCAAGGCCGCCGACCTCGAACCCTCCAACGCGCAGTACTGCATCGCCGCCACCGAGATGATGATCGACCTCGCCCGCATCGACGAGGCGGACGCCTATCTCCGTGAGCGGCAGGAGCGGTTCGTCAACAACGCGGGCATCAAGCAGGTCCTGGGCAACATCGCCATGCTCCGCAAGGACACCCGCGCGGCCCAGACGCTCTACGGCGAGGCCCGGCTGCTCGCGCCCGACAACAAGGCCATCGTCGAGAACCTCATCCGCGCCCAGATCGCCAACGCCGCGTTCGCCGACGCCGAAGTCAACCTCGCCAAGCTCCTCTCCGACCGCTCGATGCAGGATCGCCGCGATCTTCGCCACATGCGGGCCAAGTGCCTGGTGCGGCTCGATCGGCTGGTCGAGTCTCGCGACGTCTACCTCGAGCTGACCAAGGACCGCGACGGCAACGCCGACATCGAGGCGTGGCGGGGCCTGGGCGAAGTCGCCTTCGTCCTCAAGGACACCCCCCGCCTCAAGCTGTGCGCCGCCCGCCTGATCGCGATCTCGCCCAAGGCGCCCGACGGCTGGATCCTCCGCGGCCTCATGCAACGCCGCGCCGGCGATCTCGAGGCCGCCCGTTCGAGCTTCGAGCAGGCCATCGCCATGCGTCGCGACAGCGACACGCTCGTGCTCCTGGGCATGGTCCAGCAGGAACTCCGCCTCAACGGCAAGGCCAAGGAAAGCTATCGCGAGGCGCTCCGGCAGGAACCCGGCCACTCGAACGCCGCGTCGCTCCTCGCGACCGTTCCCGAGAACTGATCGCGATGCGATCGCTCCGCCTCAGCGGGAAAAGTCGACCATCGTCCCCTCGACCTGTCCGCTGAAGTCGCTGATCGAGGGATGGATGAGCAGATCGAAGGGCCGTCCCACCGGCACCTCCGGGATCAGCTCCGCGCCGTCCCACGCCACCACCCGCAGCGCACGAAGCCCGGTCTTCTTCGCCAAGGCGCCGAACGCGAAGGCATCGAACTTCATGTGCCGCCCGTCCTTGCCCAGGGGCATCGGCGGTCGGCTCAACTGCACGCCCCGAAGCCGCAGGCACACCTCCGGGTTCGAATCGCGTCCGAAGGGGCCGAGCTTCGTCAGCCATCCCATCGCCTCGCGGGTCAGGTCCTCGATCGTCGCCTCGCAGTCGTAGGCCGCGTGCCCCGTCAGCATCGACGGCTCGATCCGCTCGTTGCACAGCGACGTGAAGGCCTCGCTGAAGGCCTCGAGGTTCGCCGCCTCGAGCTCCAATCCCGCCGCCATCGCGTGACCGCCGCCCTTGATCAGCAGATGGCGGCACGCGTCGAGCGCGCCCGCGAGGTCGAACCCGCGGATCGACCGGCCCGATCCGTGACACGTGCCGTCGCCTGCCGCCATCAGGAACGTCGGGCGATGAAACCGCTCGACCAGGCGCGAGCAGACGATGCCCACCACGCCCGCGTGCCACTCCGGGTGCGCCAGCACGATCGCCCGGCGATCGGGACCGGTCATGCCCTTCATCTCGGCGAGTTCGATGGCCTGCTCCACGATCCGACGCTCGACCTTCCGCCGCTCGTCGTTGAACGTGGACAACTGCCGGGCGATCTCCATCGCCCGCTCGCCCCTCGCCACCGTCAACAACTCGACCGCCTCGCGCGCATGTCCCATGCGCCCGCAGGCGTTGAGCCGCGGCGCGAGCTTGAAGCCTACGTCCTGCTCGCTGATCTTCTCCCCGGCCAGGCCGCTCGCCTCCACCAACATCTTCAATCCCGGAATCCGCGAGTGCCTGACGCGTCCCAGCCCGTGCGAGGCGATGATGCGATTCTCGCCCAGCAGCGGCACCACATCCGCGATCACCCCGAGCGAACAGGGACCGAGCAGGTCGAGCAGCAGTTCCCGCAGGTCCTGCGTGATGCGATCCGTGCCGCACCACATCGTGCACAGCCGCCACGCGAGCTTGTACGCCACCCCCGCCCCGCACAGGTCGCCGAAGGGATACTGCCCCAGCGGGTGGCGAGGATGCACCACGGCGTAGGCGTCGGGAAGATCCTCCACGCGGGCCGGCAAGGCGTGGTGATCGGTGATGATCAGGTCGGTGCCGAACTCGCGGGCCACCGCGGGCATGGCCTTCGCGCTCACGCCGCAGTCGACCGTGACGATCAGGTCGACGCCGCTCGACGCGAGCTCGCGGATCGCCTGCGCGTTGAGCCCGTACCCCTCCTCCAGCCGGTGCGGGACGTACGACTCCACCATCGCGTCGCGGCTCAGCGCCTTGATGACGTGGTGCAGGATCGCGGTCGCGGTGATGCCGTCGACGTCGTAGTCGCCGTAGATCACGATCCGCCGCCCGGCCTTGACCGACTCGAGGATCCGTGCCGCGGCACGATCAAGATCATGCATCAGCGACGGCGCATGCAGCCGCCCCAGCGACGGCGACAAGAAGGCCTCGGCCGTCGCCGGATCCGACAGGCCACGCGCCGCCAGCACCCGCTGCACCAGCGACGCCCCGGGAGCGGCTGCGTCGCCTCCGGCGCGACGCTCCCACCGCTTGCGGAAGCCTTGCACCGGCGAATCCGAACCGGACTCGTGCTCGTAGTCAGCCATCCACGCAACCCCCGCACCTGTTCCGCCGGGCGAACGACGACCCGGCGCCTGCTCGGGCGAGCGTATCCTGCCACCGCCCGACCCGGAGCATTCACGACCCGGAGCATTCATGGTTCGACTGACGAGCATCTACACCAAGACCGGCGACGACGGCACCACGGGCCTGGCCACCGGCCAGCGGGTCTCCAAGGACGATCTGGCCGTCGAGGCCTACGGCACCGCCGACGAGGCCAACAGCGCCATCGGCCTGGCCGTGCTCGCCGCCGACGCCGCCAACGACGCCGGTCTTGCGGGCCTGCTCCGCTCCATCCAGCACGACCTCTTCGACCTCGGGGCCGACCTCGCCACGCCCCTGACGAAGGACGAACAGCCCGGCACGCGTCTTCGCGTGGTCCCCGCGCAGGTCGCCCGCCTCGAACGCGAGATCGACGCCCGCAACGAGCGGCTCGCCCCCCTCAACAGCTTCGTGCTCCCCGGCGGCACGCCGGCGGCGGCCCAACTCCACCTCGCCAGGACGATCGTCCGCCGCGCCGAACGCATCGGCGTCACGCTCATGAAGTCGCGCCCCGGCGAGATCAACCCCGAGGCGATCAAGTACCTCAACCGCCTCAGCGACCTGCTCTTCGTGCTCGCCCGGTGCGCCAACGCCAACGGCGTCTCCGACGTGCTCTGGGTGCCGGGCGCCAACCGTCGCGGCTGACGCGGTCAGACGCCCACGTACTTCGCGTAGGCCGCCCGGGCCTTGGCCTCGTCGCGCGTGCCGCGAACGATGGCCCGACCGTCGGCAAAGAGCGACATCTCGACGCCGCCCTCGGCGGGCGTGAATCGCACCATCATCGCCGAGGCCTGCACGCGACCCGCGCCGGCGAGACGCGAGGCCAGCCCATGCAAGTCGATCGTCGTCTCGAGGCCCGGCCGCGGCCACACCTGCACGGCGTCGCTGCCGCAGAGCGTCGTGCGTCCCTCGTGGATGCACTCCAGAAAGTCGCGGCGGCGAGCCGCACCGCAGCACGGGCAGTCGGGCGCACGGCGCATCCGCATCGCGCGAGACGATCCCTGCCACACGTCGACGTCGTGCAACACGAACTCGCCCGCGGGCGCGCCCATCAGGCATCGCATCGCCATCGCCGCCTGCCACGACGCGGCCAGCGAGACGGCCGGCCCGAGCACGCCCGCGGTGTCGCACGTGGGCTGGGAACCAGGCGCCGGCGGCTCGGGAAACACGCACCGCAGGCACGGCGCATCGGCCCCCGCGTTGAAGGTCGCGGCCATCGCGCGAGTGCCGATGGCGCCCCCGTAGACGTACGGCACGCCCAGGTGCACCGACAGGTCGTTGAGCAGATAGCGGGTCTCGAAGTTGTCGGTGCCGTCGAGCAGCACGCCGACCGGCCGCTCCGCCGCCGCCTCGGCGAACAGTTTCGAGGCGTTGCGGGCGCAGAAGTCCGCCGCGATGGCTCGCACGCGCACGCCGGAGCTCACCGCCTGCAGTCGACGCGAAGCCGCCTCGACCTTGGGCCGCGAACACGCGGCGTCATCCTCGTCGAACAGGCACTGACGCTGCAAGTTGGTCCACTCGACGACGTCGCGGTCGACCAGCGTGAGCGTGCCCGTGCCGGCGCGTGCGAGCAGGTCGGCGATCTGACACCCCAACGCCCCCACTCCGACCACGAAGGCGTGCGACGACCTCAAGGCCTGCATGCCCGCTTCGCCGACGACGGGGAGAATCCGCTGGCGGTGATAACGGCGCTCATCGCCTGGCGTCACGGGAGGCGTCGCCATCAGCACCCTCCGGACTGCCATGCGACGAAAAAGGCCTCGATGTCGGGGCCGTCGACGCCGCCATCCTCGTTGACGTCGGCGGCGGACGCCCCCGCTTCCCAATCGCGGAAGAAGGACTCGATGTCCGCGCCGTCGACGCCGCCGTCGGCGTTGTAGTCGGCGATGCACCGCGTCGGGGGCCGGGGGAACATGATGCCGCGAGCGGAGGTGGCGCCAAGGGCCGCGATCTGTGCGTCGGTCATCGCCTCGTCGGCAAAGAGCATGTTGGCGACAAAGACGCTCTCGCCGCGGCCCTGCAGGTCGGCGAAGAGACAGACCGTGCTCGCCATCGGAGCCGCGTTGGAGGCGACAGGCGCGATGGCCCACGGCGACGGGAAGGAACCCCACGACGCCCACGTGGCGGGCGCCACGGGCGTGCCGACGGGCTGCGCGGTCGACACGTCGCCATAGCGAGGATCGCCCGACTTGGTGGAGTTGTAGACCCAGTCGCCGCCCGTGACGCCGATGAAGACGCCGTCGACGTAGAGTCGACTCTGCCCGGTTCGGTAGCCGTCGCTGGCAATCGCCAGCCGCATCCAACGTCCGGGCGCAAGCCGCGACGAGGCGACGTACGCGCCCGGTTGCACGGAATGGCCCATGGAGCCCGCGCCCGAGGCCTGACGAATCAGGCAATCGGCCGCGGCGTCGTTGTTGTGATTGTCCTCGATCAGCGCCACGGGAAACTCGGCGGCCCACGCCGCGGCCGGGATGTAGAGATCCCAGACCATCGTCCACTGGCTGAGCTTGTCGTCGGGCCAGAAGTCGCGCGTGTTGGGCCACAGCGCCAAGCCGATCCCGCGAGACTTGGCGCGGTTGGTCGGATCGGCGAGATTTCGTGTCGGGCTGGTGCGATAGACGACGTCGTCTTCGCCCCCGGGGAGCGGAATGCCGAACGACGACGCGAGGCCGAAGGCCGACTGGGCGCGGGTGATGCCCGTGGGCGTCGGGGGCGAGGGGTACTGCGTCTCCTGACCCGGCCCCCCGAGAATCGGGCCAAACGCCGGGTCGTCGAGGTATCGCAGTCGCGACGGGCCCGACTGCGGCACGTCGCCCGTCTCGCGAACGCTCCGCAGATCACCATCAAAGTGCCATTCCGTGCGCACCGGAGGCGGCGGCGTCCACGCGGTGATGGTCGCCGCACCCGACACGATCGAGAGGCCCAGCCCGCTGGGCTTGCTGATGTTCCTCACGCCCGCCTGCCCCACGCCCCCGTCGAGCACGTCGAGGGCCAGCGTCAGGTTGATCGCCAAGCCCGAGAAGGTCCCGCCGACGGCATTCTGAAAGACGCGGCAGGGCCTGGTTCCAGGCGGATGGCGCATCGCCCCGGTCACGACGCGATACTGCCCGGCCACGAACGAGTTGAGCACGTCGCCCAGCGGTGTCGGGTTGGGAATGACCACGCCCCCGAGCAGGCCCGTCCCTCGGACGATGGGGTTGAACGTATAGCGATAGCCGAAGGCGGCATCGACCGTGGCCGCCCCGCTGGTCCGCACCACGTCGGGCGGGTTGGTCGAGAGGGAGGAGACACTCACGCCGGCGAGGTCGATCGAGACCGAAGGTTGGGCCGCCGCGAGGGCGACCAGCACGGTCGGGGCACACCACGCGACGCACGGCAGGAAGGACCCTCTCATGGTGCAGATGGTAGGGTCGTCCCTACCCTGCCCCCATGACCAGCGACTCGACGCACCTGCTCGCCATCGCCGTGGGCAATACCCGGACCCGCATGGGCCTCTTCATCGATGGCGACCTCTCGTCGACCCGAACCATCGCCAGCGACGACGCCGCGGCGGCCGCCCAAGCCGCCGCCGAGTGGACGGCCGAACGCCACGGCCTGCCGGTGGTCATGTCGAGCGTCAACGCCCCTCGCGCCGAGGCCATCGCCAGGGCCATCGAGGACGCCGGACACGGCCCGGTGCTCCGCATCGGCAAGGACGTGCTGGTGCCCATGAATCACGCCTTGGACGACGCCACCACGCTGGGGCAAGACCGCATCCTGTGCGCCTTCGCCGCGTGGCGACGCGCCAAGCAGGCGTGCATCGTCGTCGACGCGGGCACGGCCATCACCGTCGACTTCGTCGATGGCGAAGGCACGTTCCAGGGCGGGGCCATCGCCCCGGGCGTCAACATGATGCTCCGAAGCATGCACGCGGGCACCGCCGCGTTGCCCGCCTTGACGTACACGCCCCCCGACCCCGCCCAAGGCGCCTTCGGCAAGGACACGACGCACGCGATGCACCTGGGCGTCACCGCCGCGGCGGTGGGCATGGTGCACCACCTCATCAACGCCTACGCGGAGGCGTATGAGGCGTACCCCCAGATCATCGCCACCGGCGGCGACGCGGCCGCCCTCTTCGAACGCGACGAACTCGTGGAACACGTGGTGCCCGACCTGCAACTCATCGGCATCCTCGAGGCCTGCAAGGCCCACGACGAAGTGCAAGACGAGGAAGACGCCGTCAACGACTGACGCATCTCACGGCGTGAATCGTTCCGCCTCGCGAAGCAGCGGCGCCTCGGCGCCGACCAGCCGCAGCCGCATCATCGCCAGCGCGGACTTGGCCGCGAGGTCGCGAATGAATGCACGATCGCCGCTGAAGAGGAACCGCCGCGTGTCGCTCGTGCCGTCGCGACTCGCCCGCGAGATCCAGACCGTGCCGACGGGCTTCTCCTTGCTCCCCCCGCCGGGGCCGGCCACGCCGGTGATCGCCAGGGCGTGGTGCACGCCGAGTCGCTCCACGCCACCTCGCGCCAACGCCAACGCACAGGCCCCGCTCACCGCGCCGGGCCCGCCAGTCGCGAACATCGACTCCGGCACGCCCGCCAGACGCGTCTTGAGTTCATTGGAATAGGTCGTGAAGCCCCCGGCATAGACCATCGACGAACCCGCCACCTGCGTCAGGATCGCCCCCAGCCCGCCCCCGGTGCAACTCTCGACCGTGCCCACCGTCGAGCCCGTCTCCTGCAGCAGCCGCACGATGCAGGAAGCAATCGTCTCGTCGCCCGAGCCGAAGGCGTACACGCCGGCCGCCGCCCTCGCGCGAGATTCGCACTCGTGCAGCACTCGCGCCGACTCCTCGCTGGCGGCCTCGCCCTGCAGGCGAATGCGAATCGACACCACGCCCCCGCTCGCGGTCGTGCCCACCGTGGGCCTCGCATCGCGATTCATCAGGTCGCCCAGCCGCTGGGCCAAGTCGCTCTCGCCGATGCCGAAGGTGTGGACGGTGCGGGTGGTGATCGCCGCGGCAGGGTCGGGCCGAAGTCGAGGCAGGACGTGCGACTCGAACATCGGCATCATCTCCCGGGGCGGCCCCGGCAGACAGAAGACCTCGCACCCGCCCACCGCGCCGTGAATGCCCGGCGCGGTGCCGTTGAGATTGGGAATGGCGCGGGCCCCTCCAGGAATCATCGCCTGCACGCGGTTGATGGACGCCATCTGCCGCCCGCGCGAGACGAACCACGCCTCGACCTGCGAGAGCGAGACGGGATCGAGCTCAAGGCTCGTCCCCATCGCGCCCGCCAACGCCTCGCGCGTCAGGTCGTCGGCCGTGGGCCCAAGCCCGCCGCTGCACACCACCACGTCGACGCGCGATGCGAGCGACCGCAGCGTGTCGCGCTGAGCCTCGAGCGTGTCCGGGACGGTCACATGGATGTGCGGCATGATCCCCGCATCGACCAGCCGCTGCGCCAACCAGCGACTGTTGGTGTCGAGCGTCTGGCCGAGTATCAACTCGTCCCCCACGGACAAGATCCCTGCGGTCCGCTGATGCATGCCCAGAGTCTAGCGAGGGCCCCAGCGTCTCAGCCGATGCGGTCCTTGCCGCCCATGTACGGCCGAAGGGCCGCCGGAATGGTCACCGAGCCGTCGGCATTCTGGTACATCTCGAGCAGGGGCACCAGGAAGCGAGGGCTGGCCAGGACGGTGTTGTTGAGCGAGTGGCAGAACGTCGTCTCGCCCTTGCCCGCCCCCTCGCCGCCCGCCCGATACCGCATGTTCAGGCGGCGGCACTGGAAGTCGTACAGGCGGCTGGCCGAGTGCGTCTCGCCGTACGCCCCGCGGGGCCGGCCGTCGCCGTCGAGCTCGCCTCGGCCGGGCATCCAGCTCTCGATGTCAACCATGTCGGCGTTCTTGGGGCCAAGGTCGCCCGTGCAGCACTGGAGCAGGCGATAGGGAATCTCCAGCCCCTGCAGGATCGCCTCGACGTACCCGATCATCTTCCGGTGCCACGCCCGGCTCTCGGCCTCGTCGGCGCGGCAGATCACCACCTGCTCCACCTTGTCGAACTGGTGAATGCGGTAGAGGCCCGCGGTGTCCTTGCCCGCCGCCCCCGCCTCGCGACGGAAGCACGTGCTCACGGTCACATAACACCGAGGCAGCGAGGCCTCATCCAGAATCTCGCCCTGGTGAAGGCCCATGAGCCCCACCTCGCCCGTGCCCGTGAGGAAGAGGTCATACCCCTTCGCCCCTGAGCCCGAAGGGTCGTCGGCGGCGAGACGCTGCGACTCGGCGATGTGGTACGCCTGCTCCCGCCCGGCCGGGAAGAAGCCAGTGCCCACCATGGCCTCCTCACGAACCAGCACCGGCACCGACATGGGCTTGAAGCCCTGCCGATCGATCATGTGATCCATGGCGTAGCGGAGCACGGCCTGGTGCAGCCGCATGCCGTCGCCCGTCAGGACGTAGCTGCGGGTGCCGGCCATCTTCACGCCGCGTTCGAAGTCGGCCAGGCCCAGGTCGCGGACGAGTTCGATGTGGGTCTTGGGCTTGAAGCCCTTGTTGGCCTCGAAGCTCTTGGAGACGTCGAACCACGCGGGGTTCCAACGCTTGAGCTCCTTGTTGTCGTCGCTCGAGGAGCCCACCGGCACGTCGTCGTCGGGCGGCAGGGGCACCTGCAGCAGAATCGCGTTCAGCTCGGGCTCGACGGCGGCGAGCTGGCCTTCCATCTCGGTGATCTGCGCCTTGAGGGCGGCCGGGCGCGACTTGAGCTCGTCGAGCTCGGCCTGCAGCTTGGCCGCCTCCTCGGGCGAGGCCTTCTTGATCGCGCCGGCCAGCTTGCCGATGAGGGGGCCGCTCTCCTTGGCGATGCGGTTCTGCTCGGCCCGCCGCGCCTCCACGGCGGTCAGGAGGGCGCGACGCTGCTCGTCGAGTTGGAGCAGCCGATCGATGTCGGCGTTGATCCGCTTCTTGGCGCAGCCGTCCTTGTACCGCTGGGGTTGCTCGCGAAGGTGCTTGAGGTCGATCATGGGGAAGCCAGTGTAGGAACTGGGCCCGCGGCAAGGCCGAATGGAGGCCCGGATGGAAGGACGAACGCAAGGGCTGAGAGCCACCGGGCGAGGGCGTATCATGCCTTCCCGAACCCATCACGCCATGCCGCCCGACGCCTACACGCTCACGCCCATCCGCGGCAGTTCCAAGCCGGTGCCCCTGGGGCAGGGTCGCATCACCATCGGACGCGGGCCCGACAACACCATCCCGCTGATCGACGAACGGGCCAGCCGCCTCCACTGCTGCATCGAGGCCGACCCGGCCGGACGACTGCTGCTCAAGGACCTTGGCTCCCGCAACGGCACCAAGGTCAACGACGTCCGCGTGGAGTCGATCGCCCTCAAGGCCGGCGACGTGGTCAAGGTCGGCTCGCACGAGTTCCTCGTCGAGGGGCCGCGGACGCCCGACCGCGGCGAGAGCGCGTTGGCGGCCTCCTTCGCGGCCGCCGCGGCTGAAACCGAACGCATGGCCGCCGCCACGATGAACAGCGGCGAGCTCTCGTGGATGTTCGAGCTCTCGAGCATGCTCGAGGAACTGCCCCCCCGCTGCCCGCCCGAGGGCGTGGCGATCATCGACGCCAACGGCAACCCCACCGACGTCCTCTCGGGCACCTCTGACGGCCCCAACGCCCTGCGGCTGCTCCTGCAACTGGGCAGCAAGTCGCGGGCGACCGACATCCACGTCGAGCCCAAGCCCGACCGCAGCAACATCCGCATGCGCGTCGACGGCGACATGGTCTCGATCTGCGAGACGCCCCGTCGCGTGGGCGACCTCCTGGTGGGCGTGGTGAAAGCCGCCTGCCACATGCACGTGGCAGGCCGCGACGCCGTGCAGGACGGCCACTTCTCGTGCGTCTTCCCCGACCGCCGCGTCGAGTACCGCGTGAGCTTCACGCCCTCGATGCACGGCCAGAAACTCGTGCTCCGCATCCTCGACCAGCGGGGCTCGCCGGGCTCGGTCGGCGATCTGGGCCTCGCGGGCTACATGGAGGAGAGGCTCCGCAAGGTCTGCGAGCAGGACTCGGGCCTGATCCTGACGTGCGGCCCCACCGGCAGCGGCAAGACCACCACCCTCTACAACTGCCTGCGCTCGATCGATCGCGTCAGCCGCAATGTCATCACCATCGAGGACCCCGTCGAGTACCAGGTCGAGCACGTCACGCAGATCCCCATCGACGAGCACAAGGGCAACACCTTCGGCACCATGCTCCGCAGCGTGCTGCGGCAAGACCCCGACGTCATCCTGGTGGGCGAGATCCGCGATCAGGAGACCGCCCGCACGGCGATGCAGGCGGCGATGACCGGGCACCTGGTCTTCTCCTCCGTGCACGCCAAGGAATCGATCGTCGCCATCTTCCGCCTGCTCGACCTCAACGTCGAGCCGTACCTGGTCGCCAACTCGCTCAACCTCGTGCTGGCCCAGCGTCTCGTGCGGGTGCTCTGCCCCACCTGCAAGCAGCCCCACCCCGTGCCCCCCGGCGTGGCCACGCGCGTGGGCAAGCACCTCATGGGCAAGACGCACACCTTCGCCGCCACCGGGTGCAGCCGCTGCCTGCGGACGGGCTTCCGGGGCCGCCGCGCCATCTTCGAGCTGCTCGACTTCAACGACGAGCTGCGCGACATGGTCCTCTCCAATCCGTCGATCACCGGCATGAAGCGGATCATCGAGCAGGGCCTCTTCACCACGCTCCAGCAGTTCGGCTGGCGGCTGGTGGCCGAGGGCGTGACGAGTCTCGACGAAGTCGAGCGCGTGGCGAGCATGACCTGACCCGGCCCCTCGTCCGGCCCCTACCCTCAGGTCCCTCATGCCCACTCTGGCCGACGCCATCAGCACCCGCCGCACCTTCGCGATCATCTCGCACCCCGACGCGGGCAAGACGACGCTGACCGAGAAGCTGCTCCTCTACGGCGGCGCGATCGACCTCGCCGGCTCGGTGACGGCACGCAAGGACCAGCGCTCCACCGCGTCGGACTGGATGGAGCTCGAGCGTCAACGCGGCATCTCGATCAGCTCGACCCTCCTGCAGTTCGAGTACGGCGGCTGTCGCGTCAACCTGCTCGACACCCCGGGCCACAAGGACTTCTCGGAGGACACCTACCGGG
This sequence comes from Phycisphaerae bacterium, assembly GCA_037139735.1. Classification (GTDB taxonomy): domain Bacteria; phylum Planctomycetota; class Phycisphaerae; order Phycisphaerales; family UBA1924; genus UBA2402. Next base: position 1,384 of record JBAXFU010000023.1, on the reverse strand, counting down.
TGCTGACGGCGGTGGACGCGGCGGTGATGGTGATCGACGCGGGCAAGGGCGTCGAGCCGCAGACCCGCAAGCTCTTCGAGGTCTGTCGCCGCCGCGGGGTGCCGATCTTCACGTTCATGAACAAGTGCGACCGGCCCACGCGGCCGCCGCTCGACCTGATCGACGAGCTCGAGAAGGTGCTGGGCATCCAGGCCTTTCCGGTGAACTGGCCCATCGGCACCGGTCCGACGTTCAAGGGCGTCTACGACCGGCTGGAGCGCCGCGTGCACCTCTTCCAGCGGACCAGCCGCGGCGCGCAGGCCGCGCCGGTGCAGGTGCTGGGCCTTGACGACCCGGGCCTGACGTCGATCCTCGAGGCCCCCGAGCAGCACGAGAGTCTCGACGAGATCCGCATGCTCGACGGGGCCGGCGCGGCCTTCGACCCGGCCGAGGTGCTGGCGGGCCACACCACGCCGGTCTTCTTCGGTAGCGCGATGAACAACTTCGGCGTCAAGCTGCTGCTCGACTCGTTCCTGCTGCACGCCAGCCCCCCCACCCCGCGCCAGTCCGCCGCGGGCGCCATCGCCCCCGACGACGCCCGCTTCAGCGGGTTCGTCTTCAAGATCCAGGCCAACATGGACCCCCGCCACCGCGACCGCGTGGCCTTCGTGCGGATCGTCTCGGGCCGCTTCGAGCGCGACATGTTCGCCGTGCACGCCCAGAGCGGCCGTCGCGTGCGGCTGGGCAACGCCCAGAAACTCTTCGGCAACCAGCGCGAGACCGTCGACGAGGCCGTGGCCGGCGACGTCGTGGGCCTGGTGGGCAACGACCTCTTCGGCATCGGCGACACCCTCACCGACGACCGCACGATCGTCTTCGACGAGATTCCCGACTTCACGGCCGAGTGCTTCGCCTACCTGCACAATCCGCAGCCCGGCAACGCCAAGAAGTTCACGCTCGGCCTCGAGCAGCTCCTCCGCGAGGGCGTGGTGCGACGCTTCGAGCCCGTGGGCGGAGCCCAGAAGGTCGCCCTGCTCGCCGCCGTGGGCCCGCTGCAGTTCGAGGTCGTGCAGTACCGACTGCAGTCGGAATACAACGCCGAGTCGCGGCTCGAGCGCATGCCCTGGTCGATCGCCCGGTGGTGGCGACGCCCGGGCGAAAAGCCCCCCGTCCGCGGCGACGACACCGACTTCCCCTGGCCCGACGTGCCCGACGGAGCCCGCCTCGCCTACGACGATCGCGGCCGCCCCCTCGTCCTCTTCACCGACGAATGGGGCGTCCGCCACTTCACCTCGCGCAACCCGGGGTGCGAACTCTCGGCGACGCCGTTCAAGGCACCCTGAGCGCAATTGACCTGCCCTGAAAAATCTGAGCCATCGCGAGTGAGAGCCGGCGGGGCAAGAAT
>JBAXFU010000022.1:0-37463 GCA_037139735.1 Phycisphaerae bacterium | reverse complement strand
GGCGGCCTGAACGTGCGTCGTGGCTATTCACGGCTTGCCCTCCCTGTACGAACCCGGCACCGGGGCGGCCATCAGCGGCAGCATGACGCCGTCGGGCATGCCCGTGGGCTTGAACCGCAGCGACACTCGCCCGTATCCGTTGAACAGCACCGCGACGGAACCCGTGGGCTGCGGCTGGCTCGACGGCACGTCCGCCAGGCCGTCGTTGTTGGTGTCCCAGCCCACGATGGGGACGCCGCTGCCGTTCTTGGGCAGCGTGGCGGGGTCGACCGATTCCGAGTCGCCGTCGGAAGGGCCGAAGTACCCGATGGTGGAGTTGTAGTTGGCGGGATTGCCGATGGGATTGCCCTGGGCGTCGACCAGCGGAGGCTGGCCCAGCGTGGGGGCGAAGGTCAGCAGCAGCGCCCCGTCGATCGACGCGCTGCCTCGGATGTCCAGCACGCCCGCGATGATGGTTCCGTTCAGCTGCACGTCCTGGGTCGGGGGGCTGTTGAAGGTGCCCATGTCGACCGAATAACCGGGCATCATCATGCTGCTCTTGGCGATCTGGGCCTTGTCGGCGTCCTCCGGGTTCAGCGAGGGATTGGTGGGGTGCGCGGACAGGAACCGCGTCGAACCCGTGAACTGGACCTTGTTGCGCAGCTGCGAATAGACCGTCGGCGCATCGCTCACGATCGAGCCCACGAACAGGCAGTCGTGGAACCGCAGGTTGTTGGACAGGACCTTGGTGTCGGTGATCCGCTTGCTGCCCTTCGTGGGGCTGCTGATCAACGGGTCGGGCAGCAGGTTGTAACCGATGGTCGTGGCCACCTCGTTGCTGGGAATGTCGGCCTTGTCCATCGGCGTGGCGGCGACGCGGATCTTCTGGTTCGGCGGCTTGGCGGTGGCCGGCAACGTCGTCGACGGAGCGGCTCCGGTGTACTCGGTCCTCGGATTGGCCTCCTTGGGCTTGCCCGAGACGGTGTCCATGATCAGCTTGCCGAACTCGCCCCACAGGCGGTGGGTGTTGTCGGTGGAGGACTTGACGTACGTCACGCCCACGAACGTGCAGTTCAGGAACAGCCCGTTGGTGCCCTCGTCGATCTTCACGTCCCTGAAGGTCATGTTGTGGTAGACGGGCCTGTAGTACCAATCGGAAAAGCCCGGCGTGTTGAAGGGCATCTTCTCGAAGTAGGCGGTTGACCAGTTGTCGGGCAGGCCGTCCTGATTGGTGTCGGGGTCCAGCCGCAGATAGCGGGGCAAGGTGCTGCTGGCGGGCTTGGTCTCGACATAGTTCTGGACCTGACCCAGCCCGATGCCCAGGTTGTCGGCCACCTGCTTGTCGAAGGCCTGGCCGTCGGCCCGCGACTGCAGGCCCGATTGGGTCGTCTGGAAGACCGAACTGTCGACCGGCGGCAGATCGGCATCGGTGACGGAGAAGGTCGTCGCGCTCGCGCCGGCCCCCGGGCTAATGGGGCCTTGCATCCGCGAGGACAAGGGACCCTGCGCGGTGGTCCATGCGTCCCTCGAGACCTTGAAGGCCAGCGAACCGGCGACCTTGGCGTACTGGTCCTTCTTGTCGATCACGCCGTCGCGGAAGCCCGCCGCCTGATCGCGATAGACTTTGGCGCCCGAGTCGAAGTCCAGCATGACCTCGCCCGAATCCCAGCGGCCGTTGCCGTTGGTGTCGACCCACCCGAAGACGCCGTTGCGGTTGCGGTCGGGATTGCGCGAATCGATCATGAACGCCAGGTCGTTGTCGGCGGTGAACTCGGCGGCCAGACTTTGGTTGGGTGTGCCCGCCCGCAGCGCGTTGGACAGGGCCACCTTGCCGTCCGTGGGGTCGGTGTCGTATCGCTTGATGAAGAGATCGAACTCGTCGACGAAGCCGTCGCCGGTCACGTCGGTCATCCCGGTCGGGATGGCCGGACCCTCGACCGTATGGCCCACCCGCAATCGGTTGTCGCCGTCGACGTCGGAAGCGGCGATCGCCGTCCTCAAGCTGGTCAGGCTGGTGTCCAGCGTCGTATCCAGGCCGGTGAAGTCGCTCCGGATGCGGATCGGGTCGCCGTTGGTGGCGGTCACGGCGTCGAATCGCGAGCCCATCGATCCCTCGACCGAGACGTTCTTGCCCAGCATCACCCGGGAGTTGGCCACCACCGCCTGCTTCAGCCGCTTGTCGAAGCGGTAATCGATCATGATCGTGCGCTGCGCGACCTGGCCTCGGCGGGCATAGCCCATGTCGTAGCCCGTCACGATCACCCGCACGTCGGTGCCGTTGGCCAAGGGTGCGTACGTGACGGCGTACGCCAGCTTGGCATCCGTGCCGGCACCGTCGATCGCCACCGCCGGCGTGTAGACCCAGTTGGTCGTGTCGTAGTCGGCGCTGACGTCAGGCAGGGCGTTGGCCACCGTCGCGACCGACGTGCCCAGCGACGCGATGACGTTGGTGTCCTTGTTGTGCACCTGCACCAGGGCGTTGGCGATGCCCGTGGGAGCCGCCAGGTTGACCGGACCCATCTTGGGCGGCTTGGTCGTGTACGTTCCCATGCCGGCGGTCGTTCCCCTCCACATCGCCCGCACGAAGGTCGCGTCCATGGTGCTGTTGGCCACCGTGAAGCGATTCGCCGCGTCGACCAATCGCTGGCGGGCGACCTGCATGCCCGTCTCCGCCGCCATCTGGGCGCGGTTCATGTGCAACTGCACCGACGCGGAGGCGATGTTGCCCCGCCCCGAGATCGCCATCGCCGCCGACAGCGACCCGAACAGCATCAGCAGCATCATGGCCAGGATCGCCGTGACGCCGCGACGCGTGTCGGCACGAGGGATTCGCCGACGCGACCTTGGACTGGTTCGTTGGTTGCTCATGGCATCACCTGACTTGATCGAGACACTTCGCTTGCACTCACGGGTACACCACCCAGGACACCCGCGTGATCTCCCGGTCCAAGAGGTCGTTGACGCCCTTGAATGACACGACCACCGTCACCCGCAAGGGGAAACCGTCGATGGGGATGGCCGCGTTGACGGCCGTGGCCGCCTGCTCGTAATTGGCCGCTCGCACGGTCGAGAAGTTGTACGGATCGACCTTCTCGACGGTGATCGACTGAGTCCAGCCCTTGAGCGCGATGCTCGCGTCCGGCACGCCGCCGCTGAGGTCGATCTCCGGGATGATGGTCCGCGTGGCGTCGACCGGGCCGACGAACGTGCCGCCCGAGTTGGAGAACTTCGCGCCGTCCAGGTCGTCCAGGTCGTCGATGTCGGCGGGCGTCGTCTCGCCCGACTCGCGACCCCACCCCACCGCCGCGCCGCTCACCAGCGTCAGACCGGTGACCGGATCGTGCCGGGGCAACTTGCGCGTCATTTCGCGGACTTCGTTCGCCAGGAACATGCCGGTGGCCGATTGGCTCGACCAGTTGTTGGAGGTGTAGAAGGCCGATTGGGCGTCGACGAACGCGATGATGCCCACGCTGATGATGATCATCGCCAGCAGGGTCTCGATCAGCGAGAACCCGCGTGCCGTGCGACGATTGAAGTGGAACCGGCGTGGCCGAGTCATGCTTCCCCCCGATGGGGACGGCCGCGCGAGGCGAACGTCCTCATCAATCTTCGGATTGAGGGGTCGCGGGCGTCAACCGTCGCCGCCCGAATGGCTCGACGGATGGAGAGGGCGGGAGGGGTCGTGCCGACCGTGACGGGCGTGCCGTCGGCGGTGCGGACCTGCTGGGGGCTCCTCACCGGGGGCTCATCACCGGGGTCTCTTCACTGGGGTCTCATCACTGGGGTCTCATCATGGGGAAGAGCACCACGTCGCGGATGGTCCGCTGGTCGGTCAGGATCATCACCAGCCGGTCGATGCCCAGGCCCATGCCGCCGGCGGGGGGCATGCCGACCTTGAGGGCGTGAATGAAGTCGTGGTCCATGGTGCGGAAGGTCTTCTCCTCCGCGCTCTTCTCCGCGTCGAGCCCGCGGAGCTGCTCGCGGAACCTCGCCTCCTGCACGTCGGGGTCGTTGAGCTCGGTGTAATGGGGCGCGACCTCCATGCCCGCGATGAAGAGGTCGGCGCGGTCCGCAAGCTCGGGGTCGGCTGGCTTGGGACGCGTGAGGGGCGAGATCGCGGCCGGATAGTCGGTGATGAAGGTCGGTACCGCGGGGTCGAGCAGCGACTCGCCCTTCTCCTCGAAGAGCTCGTTCACCACCAGCCACGGATCCATCGCGTCGATGGCCGCCGCCAGCCCGGGACGCAACTGCCGCAGTGCGGCACGGGCCCGGTCGGCGTCGCGCATCTCGAACCCCCAGGCGCGACCGAAGAGTTCGCCGTACGCGACCCTCGCGAAGGGCCGCGAGTAGTTGATCGCGAGATCGCCGAAGGGGAGGACGACCTCGCCCGTCTCGCCGGGCCGTCTCGCGTCGCGGACCATCGTGGCGGCATCGCGGATGGCCGACTCCGTGAGTTCCATCACCGTCTCGACGTCGCCGAAGGCGTCGTACGCCTCCAGCATGGTGAACTCGGGGTTGTGCTGCTTGTCGAGCCCCTCGTTGCGGAAGTTGCGGTTGATCTCGTAGACGCGCCGCATGCCGCCGACCAGGAGCCGCTTGAGGTAGAGCTCCGGCGCGATGCGCATGTACAGGTCGATGTCGAGCGCGTTCATGTGGGTCACGAACGGGCGTGCCGCCGCGCCGCCCGCCAGGGCTTGGAGCATCGGGGTCTCGACCTCCATGTACGCGCGTGCGTCGAGGAAGGCCCGCAGGCGCTTGACGATCAGCGAGCGGAGCCGGAAGACCTCCAGCGTCTCGGGGTTGGCCCACATGTCGACGTACCGCTGTCGATAGCGAAGCTCGACGTCCTGCAGCCCCGAGTGCTTCTCCGGCGGAGGCGTCAGACTCTTGGCGCCCGGCCTGAGCGAGTCGGCCCAGATCGTCACCTCGCCCGTCCGGGTCTTCATGACGCGGCCCGTGGCGACCAGCACGTCGCCCAAGTCCGTCAACTTCGCCAGATCGAACCCCGGCGAGGCGCAGTCGCGCTGGCTCGCCGCCACCTGGATCACGTCCTCCGCGTCGCGGAGCTGGAACCAGATCAGCTTGCCGTTGTCGCGGGCCAGCATCACCCGCCCCGCCACCGTCGCGACGGGCCGGGGATCGACGAACCCCGGCTCCTTGCCCCGCTCGGCCACGGCCCGATCCGCCTCGTCGCTGTGCAGGCCCTTGGCCTGCCGGGTCGAGATGATGCCGTCGATCCGCCCGCCGTACGGCGCGAGCGACAGGGCAAGGGCGGCGTCGCGGTTGGCCCTTCGCTGGGCCTCGAGCTTGTGCAGTTCCTCGGTCATGGGCCCAAGCATACGCGTCGCCCCTAACGTTCCGGTCGCCACGACCATCCGCCGCGACCTCCCCGGGGACCTCGAATGCTCACCCTCGCCGCCACGCTCTCCTTTCCCTCGCTCGCAGAGACGCTCACGCCCGCCAATCTCGTCGCCCTGCTCACCCTGACGCTGATGGAGGTCGTGCTCGGCATCGACAACGTCGTCTTCATCGCCATCCTCGCCGACAAACTCCCGCCCCACCAGCGCGAGAAGGCCCGCGTCGTCGGCCTCTCGCTCGCGCTCATCACCCGCGTCCTCCTCCTCTTCGCCATCACGTGGATCATGGGCCTGGCCACCACCACGCTCTTCACCCTGCCCTTCGCCGGCGACGCGGGGCCCGACAACCCCGACAGCGTCAACGCCGTCACCGGCAAGGACCTCGTGCTCCTCCTGGGCGGCGGCTTCCTGCTCTTCAAGGCCACCAAGGAGATCCATCACGCCGTCGAGCACGACGCCCACGGCCCCGGTGAACGCCCCGCCTCCTCCTTCTGGTCCACCATCGGCATGATCCTCGCCGTCGACGTCGTCTTCTCCGTCGACAGTGTCGTCACCGCCGTGGGCATGGCCCAGAACCTCTGGGTCATGGTCGCCGCCGTGCTCGTCTCCGTCGCCGTCATGCTCGCCTTCTCCGGCAGCATCACCCGCTTCATCAGCCGCCACCCCACCGTCAAGATGCTCGCCCTCTCCTTCCTGCTGCTCATCGGCATCATGCTCGTCGCCGACGGCCTGGGCCGGCACATCCCCAAGGGCTACATCTACTTCGGCATGGCCTTCTCCCTGGGGGTCGAGATGCTCAACACCGTCGTCCGGGGTCGCAAGAAGCCCGCCGTCGCGGCATGACCCTTCGACGCGCCCAACCCCGCGCCCGCGCCTTCTCGCTCATCGAGTTGCTCGTCGTCGTCGCCGTCATCGCCCTGCTCGTCGCAATCGTGCTGCCCGCCCTGGGCTCTTCACGCGAAACCGCCCGCGGCGTCGCCTGCGCCTCCAACCTCCGTCAGGTCATGGCCGCCACCCGCGTGTACGCCGATCAGCACCGAGGCCTCTCGCCCGCCATCGGCGTTCCCTACGCCTCGCTGCCCAACTGGGCCCTGGCCGTGCAGGCCTCCTTCGGCGGCGGCGGTGAGACGCCCGGCGACCTCTATGCCGCAGGATCCATCCTCGTCTGCCCCACCTCGCGCGCCACCTTCGGCCGCGACATGCAGCGCACCTACGCCATCAACGCCACCGGACACGCTGGACTCGCGGGCGATCCCGACCACTACGACGCCGTGCAGGCCCACATCCGCCTCGACCGCATCGCGGCTCCTTCGCTGGCCGTGCTCTTCGTCGATTCCCTGCCCGCCCCCGCCGCCCCGGGCTCGCCCCCGCCCACCCGCACCGCCAGCATGATCGACTGGCGACAGGAATCGCACGTCCGCGAACGACTCGCCCGCCTCCACGCGTCGCGACGCGGCTGGAACGCAGCGATGGCCGACGGCTCGGCCTCGACCCACGTCGCCGTCCGCCCGGAATGGTCCGACCCGCTGCCGTGACGGCCCCCTCGTGGCACGCCCGCTCGCGTCAGCAGCCGGCTTCCCAGCGACCGATGAACGTCTCGACGTCGCCGCCGTCGACGCCCCCGTCCTGGTTGACGTCGCCCGACGCGCCGCCGGTCTCCCACGCGTGGAAGAAGGACTCGATATCCGCCCCGTCCACCCCGCCATCCTGGTTGAAGTCGGCGATGCACGCCGGGGGCGCGATGCAAGTGGCGGGGAATCGCGTCACGCGCTCGAACGACACCGCCACCACCGGACTGCCCGGCTGGGTCGAGTCCGTCCCCGACTGCATGGCCACATGGGCGATCTCGATCTCGTACGGGGATCCCGGCTCGAGCGTCCCCGCGGGCACCGTGACCGACGTGACCGGCTGTGTCAGCGCCCTCGAGTAGACCACCGTCGAGTCGAAGAGATTCGTGATCTCCACCCGCGTCGACCCGCTCGTGGCCGGATACGCGTACGTGAAGCCGTTGAAGGCGATGACCAGCGGCGCGTCCGCATCGATGGCCTGCAACGCGTTGAAGGTCGCCGCGGAGATCGTCGGCTGTGCCGAGGGCCACCACTCCGCCACGCGCGACCAGTTGATCACCTGCGCCGGCGAGAATCCGCCGAAGACATCGAACCGGTACGTGCCCCGCGGCCACGCCACCAACAGCAGGGCCTGCGTCGCGTACGACCCGCTCTCGTACTCGAACCCGCTGAAGTTGTCGTAGTCGAAGATCGTCTGGCGGGTGGCCAAGGGCGGCGTCAGCCAGCAGTCGAAGAAGTCGATGCCCGTCTGGGCATAGACATGCGAGCCGAAGACATGACGCGTCGTGGCCGGCGGCAGGCCCGGGGTCGTCTGGTTCGCCTCCGCCGAGTACCGCATCGTGTACATCGTTACCTGCGCCGACGCCCCGCTCGCGCCGAGCACCGAGGCGACCATGAACGCCGCCGACGACCACATTGCACGAACCGCCTGCGCCATGGACGACTCCTCTCGACGAACCCTGCGACAGTGTACAACATGAACGCCCAGTGCCCGCGCCGATTGCACGCGTCAGGGACCGATAAACGCGGGACCGCCACCGCCACTATGCTCCGGTCATGCCGCCGCGAAGCCCACTGCTGGTGATCGGGTACGGATCGATGGGGTCCGCCATCGTGCGAGGGACGTGGCGTGCCGGCCTTCTCTCCCCCGCCGACATCATCGTCGCCGAACCCGACGAGACGCGCCGCCGCGAGGCCGCCGATGCGGGCGTCGCCTCGGTCCACGCTTCGGCGGCGGAGGCGATGACCGACCTGTCGCGTCGCGAGGCCTCGCCCGAGGCGGGGGCGATCCTGCTGGCGATCAAGCCGCAGATGCTCGCGGACCTGGGCGTGAGCCACCTCGCCGGCGGGCGGCTGGCCATCTCGATCCTGGCCGGCATGTCGATGGCGAAGGTCCGCGACGCCTTGGGCGGACGCCCTCGCGTCGTGCGCGCGATGCCCAACCTGCCGGCGTCGATCGGGCAGGGCGTGACGGCGATCGCCCGCGGCACCGCTCCCGCCGACGCGGCCTTCGCCCGCGACCTCTTCCTCGCCGTGGGCCCGCGGGTGCTGGAGATCGACGAAGGCCTCATGGACGCCTTCACCGCCCTCGCGGGCTCGGGGCCGGCGTACCTCTTCCATCTCGCCGAATCGATGGTCCGCGCGGGCATCGAGATGGGCTTCACCGCAGGCGAGGCCGACGCGGCCGTGCGCCAGACGCTCCTGGGCGCGGCCTCGATGCTCGCGAGCGACCCCCGCGACCCGGCCTCGCTGCGGGCGGCCGTCACGAGCCGCGGAGGCACCACCGCCGCGGCATTGGCGAGCATGGAGGCCGACGGCGTGGACGACGCGCTGCGACGGGCCATCAAGGCGGCGGAGGCGCGGGGACGCGAGTTGGGGCGAAGCGGCAGGTAGCCCATCGCGCCGATTTGCGTCACGCCCTCACCCCACCCACCGCCTCATCGCCCGCTCTGCGGGCGAACCGGCAGGGAGCCCAGGGCGCTGCCCGGCTTTGCGGGCGAGCCCTGGGTACACGAGCGCTGATTGGCGCGGGGGTACGTCAAAGCAGCGCATCAACGCGCATTGCGGCCCGCCTCCCAGGGCTCGCTGCCGGGTCGTCCCAAAGCGGGCGAGGAGGATGCGGACCGTTCGTGATCGCGACGAGAATCAGCCGCAAACCACCGCGCAGATAAACGCGCGCCCCTTCCGAAGCCCGCCCTGCGGGCGAGCAGGCCAATGGGTATTCGTGGGGTTGTGATGCGAAACGGCGTGCGGGTGGTGCGTTGGTTGGGCCTGATCGATCACGGCCGCGCCTCACGCCTTCTCGTCCGACCGCGACTTCACCACGATGACGTTGTCGCCTTGGGGCTTGGCGGGACCGGCGGGGCCGTTCTTGCGGCCGTACAGGTAGTTCCACAGACTGTCGATCGACGAGAAGAACGTCACCGAGACGATGGCCACGGTCATCATCACGGCCTCTTGCACGTTGCCTGTGGCCAAGCTCCACATGATCAGCACGAGGGCGACGATCAGGATGCCGACGATCGTGTACTTCATGCCGCCCACGCCGAGCCCTTAGGCCGATTCCTTGCGACGCACGGGGAGTTCCTTGAGGCTCATCTTCCGCTCGACGGCCTCGACGTCGATGATGTACTCGACGCCCCGGTTGTCCATCTCGGGCAGCTCGTACATGAGGCCGAGCATGACCTCCTCCATGACCGCGCGGAGGGCGCGGGCGCCGGTCTCGCGGGCCTGGGCCTTCTCGGCGATGCGGCGGAGGGCCGCGTCGGTGAAGGTGAGCTTCGCGCCCTCGAGGCCGAAGAGGTGCTCGTACTGGCGCACGAGAGCGTTCTTGGGCTCGGTGAGGATCGACACGAGCGCGTCGATCGAGAGGGGCATCAGCGGGGCGAGCACGGGCAGGCGGCCGACGAACTCGGGGATCATGCCGAACTCGATCAGGTCGTCGGCCGTCACCTGCGCGAGCACCCGCGCGCTCTCGACGGCGTCCTCCGAGGAGGCCTGGTCCATCGTGAAGCCGATGCGGCTCTTGCCGATGCGACGACGGATGATGTCCTCGACGCCGACGAAGGTGCCGCCGCAGATGAAGAGGATGTTGCTGGTGTCGACCTGGATGTACTGCTGCTCGGGATGCTTGCGGCCGCCCTGGGGCGGCACGTTGGCGGTGGTGCCCTCGAGGAGCTTGAGCAGGCTCTGCTGCACGCCCTCGCCCGAGACGTCGCGCGTGATCGAGACGTTCTGGTTGGTCTTGCCGATCTTGTCGATCTCGTCGATGTAGATGATGCCCCGCTGCGCGGCCTCGAGGTCGAAGTCCGCGGCCTGCAGGAGCTTCAGGATCAGGTTCTCGACGTCCTCGCCCACGTAGCCGGCCTCGGTCAGCGTGGTCGCGTCGCCGATGGCAAAGGGCACCTTGAGAATGCGCGCCATCGTCTTGGCCAGCAGCGTCTTGCCCGAGCCGGTGGGCCCGATGAGCAGGATGTTGCTCTTGTCGATCTCCACCGAGCCCGCGTCCGCGCTCTCGAGGTGGAGGAGCCGCTTGTAGTGGTTGTGCACCGCCACCGCCAAGGACCGCTTCGCGATGTCCTGGCCGATGACGTACTGGTCCATGTACTCCTTGATCTCGCGCGGCGCGGGCACTTCCCGCAGCCACGACGAGGTGGAGTTCACGCGACGCTTCTCCTGCCGGAAGATGTTCTGGCACAGGTCGGTGCAGCTCGTGCAGATGTACACCGTGTTCGGGCCCTCGACCATCGGGCCCACTTCGCGGCTCGTCTTGCCGCAGAAGGAGCAGGTCGTGACCTTCCGTCCCTTGAACGTGCCCTCAGACTGGTTCGCCAAGCAGGTAGCCTCCGTCCCCTTTCGAGCGGGTCGCAACGTAGCGACGGCACGCGGCGTCCACCCGACGCGCGCGATCCATCATGCAAGTGTATCGACCCGTGCGGGCGGAAGATGCATATCCCGCCCCCTTGCAGGCAGGATCTCGCGATCACGCCCCGCTCATCCACCACTCGGGGGATGTGGATAACCGTCATCGGCGACCATCGCCCCCATGGACGGGTGATGGGACCTGCGTCGAGGCTCACGGGCCCTTCGAGGCGCGACGCTCGGCGCGATCGGAGATCGTCGCCGACACCCGCTTGGCCATGCTTCGACGTGCGGCCTCGTATTCCTCGTGGGTCATCCGCCCCTCGTCGCGGAGGCGTCGCAGCGACTGCATCAGCCCTTCCGTGCCGTCGGAGACGCTCTGGCCGCCCAGCACGCGTCGGCGGATCAGCAGCACCGCCACCGCGCCCGACAGCACCATCGCGATGAGCACCACCACCCACGCCAAGACCCGCGGCGCGCCGCCTTCGGTGGCGGCCGTCGTCGCGGCGAGGAACATGGCGGGCGCCTGTGGCGTCATGCAGTGTGGTCCCGACCAACGCACCGTATCCTATCGACGCATGATCGTGCTGGGCATCGAATCCTCCTGCGACGAGACCGCGGCGGCCGTGGTCGAGTCGGGCGTGCTCGTCCGCTCGAGCGTGGTGGCCTCGCAGATCGCCCTGCACGAACCCTACGCCGGCGTCGTTCCCGAAATCGCCAGCCGCCGCCATGTCGAGCAGATCCTTCCCGTCGTCCGCGAGGCCCTCGCGCACGCCGGCGTCGGCCTGGGCATGATCGACGCCGTCGCCGTGGGCAACCGCCCCGGCCTGATCGGATGCCTGCTCGTGGGCGTCGCCGCGGCCAAGTCGCTCGCCTGGTCGCTCGGCCGCCCACTCGTGGGCGTGGACCACGTGGCGGCACACCTCTACTCGGGACTCCTCCGGGACCAGCCGCACGCCGCCGGACCCGAGTCGTTCCCCGCGCTGGGCCTGGTGGTGAGCGGCGGACACACCTCGCGCTACCTGCTCGAGGATTGGACCCGCTCGTGCCGGCTGGGCTCGACCATCGACGACGCGCTGGGCGAGGCCTTCGACAAGGCGGCGACGATCATGGGGCTGCCCTATCCGGGCGGACCGGCGATCGATCGACTGGCCGAGGACCCCCTCGCCGACGACCGCGCCTGCGACCTGCCGGTCAGCCGCCTGGGCGCCGACTCCCTCGACTTCTCCTTCTCGGGGCTCAAGACGGCCATGCTCTACGCGGTGCGAGGCGTGCCCGGCGGACGCCACGAGCCCCCGCCCCCCCTCACCGCCGAACGACGACGCGATCTGGCCGCCTCGTTTCAGCGTGCGGCCGTGAAGGCGATCATCCTGAAGCTCGGCCGCGCGCTCGATCGGTCGCCGGGCGTGCGCACGCTGATGACGGGCGGAGGCGTGACGGCCAACACGCGACTGCGGCGCGAACTCGAGGCCTTCGCCGCGGACCGGGGCCTCACGCTGCACTTGCCCTCGCGTCGGCACTGCGTCGACAACGCCGCCATGGTGGCGGGTCTTGGCTGCCGCCTGCTCGAGGCGGGGGTGCGTCACGGCCCGGACCTGCAGGCGGTGCCGACGACCTCGATGTGAGGCGCCTTCCCGCTCGCTCAGAGGAGCGTGCCCTTGAGGATGACGATGGCGCAGGTGAAGTAGATGAGAATGCCGGTGACGTCGACGAGCGTGGCGACAAAGGGCGTCGAGCTCCCCGCCGGGTCGAGGCGGCACTTCTTGAGCAGGAACGGAAGCATCGCGCCCATGATGCTGCCCCAGAGGACGACGCCGACGAGGGAACAGGAGATCGCGACGGCGAGCACGCCGTAGTGCTCCTGCACGCTGTGGTCGGGCACGGGCAGGCCGGTGGCCGGATCGAGCAGGTCGCGTCCGGTGGCCGGGTCGGTCTTGTGGCCGACCCACCAGCCCAGGAGGCCCCAGAGATTGATCCGCACGAAGCCGATGGCGGCGACGATGACGCCCAGGATGCCCGCCACCAGCAACTCCCGCCGCAGCACCCGCCACCAGTCGGCGAGATGGATCTCCCCCAGGGCCAGCGCGCGGATGACCAGGGTCGAGGCCTGCGATCCCGAGTTGCCTCCCGAAGAGATGATGGCGGGCACGAAGACGGCCAGGATCGACAATCGCTTGATCTGATCGTCGAAGTAGACCAGCGCGTTGCTCGTGAGCAGTTCGCTGAGGAAGAGCAGGGCGAGCCAGGGCGCTCGCTTCCTGACCAGGAAGAGCACGCCCGCGCGGTCGAAGGGCTCGTCGAGCGTGCCGACGGCGCCCATCTTCTGGATGTCCTCGGTGGCCTCGGCCTGCGCGACGTCGGCCACGTCGTCGCTGGTCACGATGCCGATGAGCGCACCGCGAGAATCGACCACCGGCAGGGCGTTGCGGTCGTAGCGGGCCATCGTCCGCACCGCCTCCTCGCGGTCCTGGTCGGCCCGGAGCGTCACGAAGTTGCGGTTCATCACGCTCTCGACCGTCGCCTCCGGCGCCGCGAGCAGCACCTGTCGAAGTCGCAGGTCGTCGATCAATCGCCCCTGCTCGTCCACCACGTACACCACGTTGATGGTCTCGGCATCGCGTCCGTAGCGACGGATGTGGTCGATCGCCTTGGCGCACGTCCACTCGGGACGCAGTCGCACGTAGTCGGGCGTCATCAGGCGTCCGACGCTCTGGGGCGGATAGCCCAGGATCGCCTGCGTCACCTTCCGCGTCTCGGGCGACAGCGACGCCACCAGCCGCTGGGCCACCTCCTCGGGCAGCTCGTCCACCAGGCGCGCGCGGTCGTCGGGCGTCATCGCCTCCAGCACGCCCACCGCCGAGTCCGTGCCAAGGTGCGAGATCAGCTCTTCCTGACGCTCCGCCGGGATGTACGCGAAGGCCGCCGCCGCCATGTCGCGAGGCAGGAACCGGAACCCGACGCCCGCGTCCGCCGGATCAAGCCCCGACAGGATCTCCGCCATGTCCGCCGGATGCAAGTGCATCACGCTCTCGCGCAGCTCGGCGTAGTTGCCGGCGCGGATCAGCTCCTGCACCTCGGGGATGAGCAGTTCGGCGGTGAGGTTCAACGCGGGTAGGTTACGACGCTCCGCCGCCCGGCGGCGATGCCGGACCTCGACGAGTCGCCGCCGCGATCTCGCCCGCCAGGCGACTCGCCGCCGCCCGCACCGCGTCCTCCCACGATTGGCCCGCCACGCGAGGCGGGTAGATGATCGCGCGGCTCGAAGTCACCAGCACCCCGCGGCCGTCCGGTCGCAGCATCGCCTGGATGTCCGCCGCCGTGCCCCCCTGCGCGCCGTACCCCGGCACCAGGAAGATCTGGTCGGGCATGCGCCGTCGCAACGCCGCGGCATCCGCCGCCTTCGTCGCGCCCACCACCGCCCCGACGCTCGACAGCCCCACGCTCCCCAGCCGCGACGCCCCCAGCCCCGCCGTCATGTCGGCGAGCAACTCGCCCACGCTTCGACCGTCCGCCAAGACGTGGCTCTGCACCGCGTCGCTGTCGGGGTTGCTCGTCCGCACCAGCACGAAGACCCCAAGCCCCGCCTCGAGGAAGGGCGTCACGCCGCTCGGTCCCAGATAGCCGCTCACCGTGACGAAGGTCGCCCGCATCCGCGTCGCCGCGGCGGCATAATGCGCCGCCGAGATGCCGATGTCGCCTCGCTTGGCGTCCCACACCACCACCAGCCCCAGCGACGACGCCAACTCGCAGATCTGCTCCATCAGCAGCACGCCGCGACCGCCGTGACGCTCGAAGCACGCCGCCTGCACCTTCACGGCCGGCACGAGCCCGGCGACGGCGTGCAGCACCCCGCGGCAGAACGCACCGATCGCCTCGACGGGGTCGTGATGCTGCGCCCGCACCTCCTCGGGCGCCTGCTCAAGCACGGGGTCGAGCCCCACGCACACCGCCGAGCCGATCCGGTCGATCGCGTCCTGAAGCACGTCCGCCGCGTGTCGTGTCTGGGTCATCGAGGCCAAGCGTAAGCTTGTCGCCCCCGCCGCAACCCGATGGAACCGCCCCCCACCCATCTCGACCTCAAGAAGGACCGCGGCCTGACCATCCAGTGGCAGGACGGGACGACCTCATACCTCTCGATCACCCTGCTGCGTCGCATGTCACCCAGCGCCGACATGCGTCAACTCCGCGAGGAGATGGACCGCAACCCGCTCGCGATCCTCCCGAACTCGTCCAAGGGGGCCCTGACCGCGCTGGGCGCGGAACTCGCCGGCAACTACGGACTTCGCATCGAGTTCAGCGACGGCCACTCGACGGGCATCTACACCTGGCAGTACCTGCGCGAGTTGGCGTCGCAGGCGTGAATCGCCTCGCGACCCGCGGGGCCCGCCCCGTCGTCGATCAGCAGCCCGATTCCCACGCCAAGAAGAAGGTCTCGACGTCCTGCCCGTCGACGCCCCCGTCCTGGTTCACGTCGGCCGCATCGAGGCCGGCGCCCCAGACGAGGAAGAAGGCCTCGACATCCTGGCCGTCCACGCCGCCGTCCTGGTTGAAGTCCCCCACGCAATCGGGCGCCTCGGCCACCGCGCCCGTGGCGACGACGGCGAAGCCCTGCGGCCCCTGGTTCACCGCCGCACCCTCCACCCGCACCGACCAGACGCCCGTGGGCGGGGCGGCGATGTGCACCTGCTCGGTGTTGTTGAGCGCGTCGGCGACGCCGCCCGCGGCGGAGAACCCCGCGGCAAAGACGTTGCCCCGATAGGCGACGCCGGCGGGCGAGGTGACCACGAGATCGAGGTTGTTGACGGGCGTGAGCGCGGCGTTGACCTGCGCCGGGACGTCGTGGTACGACATCGTCACCCGCAGCGGCTGGGCCGAGGAATCCACCAGCAACGCGAACTCGTAGGCCCCGCCCGTCTGCAAGGCCGCCGCCCCGGCGGACCGGGCGTCGCGGACCACCAATCGCCTCGCGTCGCCCGCGAAGTAGAGCGAAGCGTCCGCCACCGCCCGCCCCCATCCCTCGCGATCGCTCGGATAGCCGGGAAGCGACGTCATGTCCTGCGCCGAGTTGATGATCGTCGCCTTGACGAGCGCGCCCGAGGGCGAGAAGCCGTTCGCCGGCGTCGCCATGCCCGTCGGGTAGAACCCGTCGAGGAAGTACTCGCGGACCAGCACCGCCAGGCCGCCCATCGCCGGCGTCGCCATCGACGTGCCGCTGAGCGTCGTCACGTTGCAGCCGGCCGACCCGGTGGCGCTCGTGATGAGACACCCCGGCGCGGCCACCTCGGGCTTGCGACGCCCGTCGAGCGTCGGCCCGGTGCCGCCGACGCAGATCTGGTCAGCCTCCGTGCCGTTGCGGTTGGCCGTGACGCACAGGGAGTTCTTCGCGTTCTCGGGGTTGGTCACCAGCGTGCCGTTGCTGGCGGCATGGGTGACCAGCGTCTCTTCGTTCTCCCACTGCAGCACGTCGATGGCCCGCGAGCCTCCGTCGTAGGCGCGGGTCGAGTCGGTGCCCCAACTGTTCGTGTGAATGAACGCGCCTTGCGAGAGGTGCGTCTGGTGCTTGGTCAGCACGCTCGTCTCGGTGGCCGCCGGATACGTGTTGAAGGCCACCCGTGCGCCGTAGGCGATGCCCCGGGTGTTGCCGGTGCTGCCCGCATCTCCCGCCGCCGTGCACGCCACGTGCGTCCCGTGCTGGTCGTACGCCTGCGTCGTGTTGTACCCCACGATCTTGCGATGCAACGGACCGATGGGGTTCACCGCGTCGAGGAACGAGCAGTGCTGCGCCGCCAACCCGCCGTCGATCACGCCGATCACCTGCCCCACCCCCGTGAGCCCGCGGTCGTACAGGGGCGTGGCGTTCAGCACGCCGCTCTGGATCGTCCACCGCGTCGTCTGGTTGCTCCGCAGGTCGTAGGTCGGCACCGGCTCCACGTACTGCACGTCGTCGATGGCGGCCAGCGACCGCGCTGTCGCCGCGTCGCACCACGCCGCCAGCCGCCACCCCGCGCCCACCGGCTCGACCTCCTCGATCGTCACGCCCGGAAGCTTCATCATCGCCGCCCGTGCGGCGTCTGGCGCGGCCTGCTCGAAGAGCCACGCGTTCACTCGCACCAGACCCGCCGCCATCGCGATCGCCGGATCGATCCGCCACCCCGCCTGGTACGCATGCGCGCTGATCACCACGCCCGTCGCGGCCACCTTCGCCGGCGTCGACCCTCGCACGTCGGCGATGAAGCCGTCCGTCGGCAGCATGCCCAGCAACGCCACGCCCGCACCGCCCAACGCCTCGCGCCGCGCCGGCGTCATCGGCCCGTCCACGCGCAACACCACGCGAGCGACACCAAAGCGAGGCCCCTTCAGCAGGTCGGGGAGCGCGGCGAACGACACGTCGCCCGTCCGCAGGTTCATCACCCCCTCGCGAGCCGTCACGCGCACGCCGCGATCGTCGACGCCCGGGGCCGCCCCCGCCAGCGCGGCCAGCCACGCCCAGGCCATCGCCCATCGCCACTGCCCGCTCGATGACGCCTCTCGCACGATTCGACCCCTTTCGATCGCCTCCGTACCGCTCGCCCTCTTCCATACGGACGAGCACGTGCCGGTGGTTCCCGTTGATCGACCCGTCCGAGCGATCACCGACCCACGCCGCCCCTTGGACCGGCAAATATGCGGCCGCACAATCCCGTTATCCGGCATCGGTCGCAAGAGCCGTCAACACCGCCCCGCACCCATGGGCCCTTGCCGCCTCCGTCCACGCCCGCCCCGACGACGCCCCCGCGCCCTCGGGCACCACCGCAAAGCAGCAACTCCCGCTGCCCGTCACGTGCACCGCCGTCCCCACCGCCGCCGCCAAACGCCGCCGCAGGCCCGCCAAATCGGGAGCCACCGCCTCCGCGGCCGTCGCCAGGTCGTTGAAGAGCGCTCGCCCCGCCAGCGGCCCCCCGGCCGATGCCAGGCCTCGAACCCGCGCCTCCTCCGCCCCCTTGGTCGCCTCCCGGCCCGCCAACGCGTCAAACGCGCGATACACCGGCCCCGTCGGGCACCCGAAGGGCGGGATGAACAGACACACCGCCGCCGGCTCGGTCCGCACGCGCTCGAGCCCATCGCCCAGCCCCGTCACGATCGCGC
Organism: Phycisphaerae bacterium; assembly: GCA_037139735.1. Taxonomy (GTDB): domain Bacteria; phylum Planctomycetota; class Phycisphaerae; order Phycisphaerales; family UBA1924; genus UBA2402. The sequence goes on along the minus strand of JBAXFU010000022.1, from coordinate 19,573 downwards.
TCCGCGGCGGCGCGTCCCGCGCGCCATCGTCGATGAAGAAGGGCACGTCGCTGCCCAGCGTCGCGCCCAACGCTCGCAGCCGCTCACGCGAAACGTGCGGCGCGAACAACGCCGCCAACAGCAGCAGGCACGCCGCGGCATCGGACGACCCGCCGCCCAGCCCGCCACCCACCGGCACCCGCTTGCGCACGGTGACGCGACAGTCCATCGCCACGCCCGTCTCCGACTCCAGCAGTCGCCACGCTCGGAACGCCAAGTCCCGCTCCCCCGGCCAGTCGATGGGCGTGGGCCGGGGCGCATCGGCCGCCCACTCGACCCCGAAGCCCCGTTCGCCCGAACGGCATGGCTCGACGAGCACCTCGTCCCGCAGACGCACGGGCGCCATCCACGAGGCGATCTCGTGAAAGCCCGCACGCGGGTGCCCCGCGGGCAGTGGCGCGGCCACGCCCAAGGCGAGGTTGATCTTGGCGAAGGCGGGCTGGATGAAGACCTGCGGCATCACTCGATCATTCGCCGCACCACGCGTCTCGTCGCTTCCCGCTCACTGCAGCGACGCCAGCGAGGGGGTGCGCGCCGCCGACTCGCGGAGCATCCGCCGCCCCCGCGCGACGCGGGTCTCGATGGTCGTCTCGGGAAGGTCCATGATCTCGCCGATCTGCCGATACGAGAGCCCCTCCACCGCCTTGAGCAGCAGCGGCTCGCGATACCCGTCGGGAAGATCGAACGCCAACTGCATCAACAGGCGGCCATGCTCATGATCGCCAAGGGCCTCGGGGGCGGGCGTGAAGTCGCGAGTGCGTCCCTCGACTCCTTGCTGGCTCTCCTCGGCGAAGAGCTTCTGGCCCGCACGCCGCTTGGTGCCGCGGGCCTCGGCGTGAGCCGCGTTGATCGCCACCGTCCTCAGCCACGGGCGAAGCGCGCCGGGGTCGCGGAGTTCGCCGATCTTGCGGACCATGGCGAGGGCGACCTCCTGGAGCAGATCGTCGAGATCGGCCCACCGCGGCTTGTGGGCCAGCAGGATCGCCGCCACCCACCGCCGGTTGGCTTCCCAAAGTCGACGCACGGACGCGGCGTCGCCGCCCACGGCCGCGGCGGCCATGTCCGCATCGGGATCCGTCAGCCGCAGTCGCGAGCCGCCCTCCGGATCGTTCGATGGCGATGGGGGAACCGAACTCATGCAGCACACCGGGAGAACGCTCGAGCCCCGACCCGTCACGAGAGGGGGCCGGCGGGCTCGGAATCGCCCGCCTGCTCTTCTTCCGATTCACCCCGCCCGAAGTTCGCGGACCGCCACGCGAAATCCGTTCGGGATCAGTTCGCAGGGATGATCATGTCGTCGAAGCCGGCCGCGAAGTCCTCGCGGGGGCCCGGGAGAAAACTGTCGCCAAAGTACATGACGCCGCCGGTTCGGCGGGTCGCGCCTCGCTCGGACAGGCCCGCGTACGTGTAGTTGGGACCCGCCGCATGGATGATCACGGTGCCCCGGGGCGCCGAGGGGACGATGTCCTGCGCCTGCGCGGTGGCGGCAAAGGGCACCGGGGTGTTGGGGTTCCCCAGCAAGGCGCCGAGGTTCATCTCCCGGGTCGCACGTGAAATCGACCCGCCCAGCGCGCTCTTGGCGGTCTGGTTGACGCGGTACTTGCCCACGGCGACATCGCCGCCGAGGAAGGCGGCATTGCTGGCCCAGTAGAAGCGGGCGGGGGTGGCGCCCGCGGAGGTCTCGCGGGCGAAGTCGGTGGTCATGTCGGCGGGGAGGCGAATCTCCTTGCGGGCCGTGTCGTCGACCGTCCACATGAGGATCGGCATGCCGTCGGTGTCGACCAGGACGGGCATTTCGCGGTTGCCGCCGGTGGAGTTGCGGTTGCCGCCATCGTCATCGACGCCGTCCTGCTCGCGGAAGTACTTGGCCTTGGGCCTGAAGTAGGACTTGCCGGTTCCCGCACCGATCAGCGAGGGACGAATGGTGACGGCCGAAGCGGCCACGGGGCCGACGCCGAGGATGTCGCCGGCCTGCGAAGCGCCGGTGGCGATGCCGCCGGCGAGTTCGAGCATCGCGTTCTCCATCTGGGAGAAGCCGCGGGTCATGTTCTCGACCGAGCCCATGTCGCGAGGGGAGAAGTACCCCGGGGGACGGCGTTCGTCGAGGATGAACTGGCTGCAGGCCTGGGAGAGACCGTTGCACAGGTTGAGCGTGTCGGCCTTGCGGGCCGACTTGCGGGCCGAGGCGACCGCGGGCACCACGATCGAGACGATCAGGGCGATGATGGCGATCACCACGAGCAGCTCGATCAGGCTGAAGGCGCGGCGTGCCGCGGACATGGCTTGAGAGGGACGCGGCATGGTCGTCAGGTGGGGCATGATCAATCCGGTGGTTCGTGGAGCCAATGTGCGGCGGCCGTCGGTCGACCTCGGTCGAAACCGTACGCCGCCACCCATCGCGACTGACGAACAAGTATTCGGGGCAGGTGGCCTGGGGGTTGCCGCCGGGAAGGCCGCGACGCCCCGAACACCGCCCAATCGCCGGCGTTTCGAGTCGCAACGCCCCGAACCCGAGCCGACGGGCTGCGAAGAGGGATTGCATACCCTCGAACGCAACCGGCGCGACGGTGGCTCGAGTCGGGTGGTCCACGACGGAGTCTGACATGAACTGGCGGCACACGCAGGCGATCGAGCCCTTGGAAGGGCGGGAGATGCTGGTGGGAGACCTGACGGTCTCGCTGGCGTCGCTCGGCGCCACCCTGGCCCGAGGCACGCAGTACGGCGCGATGGTCAACGTCGCGAACATCGGCGACGACCTGGGCTCCGAGACCCGCGCCCGCGTGCAACTCTACCTGACGCGAGACGCGACCTTCCGACCCTCGACGGCGGCGGCCTTGGCCGGCGCGTCGACCACGTTCCTTGGTTCGTTCGCGGCGGGCTCGTCGCAGTCCGACATGATCGCCTTCACGCTTCCCGAGACGATGCCCGGCGGCACGTGGCGGCTCTTCGCATGGGTGGACCCCTCGCAGGCGGTGCCCGACCGCAATCGCAACAACAACGTGTCGGGGGGCGTCTCGTTCACGGTGACGGGCCCGGGGGGCGAGCCGATCCCCGAGCCGCCGAAGGTGGACCTCCGCGCCGCGGTGACGATGCTCAGCCCGTCGCTGGTGATCAACGAGCCGGTGAGGCTGCGGGTCTCGGTGCAGAACACGGGCCCCGACGCGGTGGCCACCGGAGGCACGTTCGCGCAGATCTACCGCACGCGGAACGCGACGCCGAACCCGGCGACCGATCAGCTCGCGGGCGACCCGGTGATCATCGCGTCGCTGGGCGCGGGCGCGACGGTGTCGCAGGAGATCTCGCTGACGCTGCCGGAGGCGGATTCGTCGGGCGTGTGGCGTTTCTACGCGGTGGTCGACGGCTCGAACCAGACGGTGGAGCTCAACGAGGACAACAACGTCTCGACGGTGGTGACGGGCACGTACAACCTCGGCGTGCGCGACATCGCGGGCGCGTTCGTCTCGACGACGCTGCCGTCGGAGTTCGTCGTCGGCCAGAAGTTCAGCCGCAGCCCTTCGGTGAAGTTCTCGTACCGCAACGCGGGCGACTTCAAGCTGTCGGGTTCGGTGTCGATGTCGATCCGGGTCGCGTTGCGGCCCATCGCCGCGGTGAACGCCTCGACGGACATCCAGTTGGCCTCGCCCCGCAACGAATCGGTGTCGGGCCTCGCGGCCGGGGCGTCGCGGACGCGCGACATGAACCTCTCGATCCCGGCGAACGTGCCCGTCGGCGCGTATCGGCTCATCGTCTCGCTCGACGACCGCAACGCCATCTTCGAGGTCAACGAGGCCAACAACCTCCTCGAGGCGCCCTCGATGGTCACGGTGCGGCCGCAGACCTTCGACCCGGCGATCACGGCGTCGACGGTCGACTTCCCGGCGGCCATCAAGGCCGGCGCGTCGGGGCGGGTCTCGCTGGTCTTCTCGAACCTGGGCAACACCACGTTCAAGAACCGCATCACGCTCCAGTTCTACTTCCTCGATGCCGAGGGCAACGAGGCCTTCGCCACCAGCGTCTCCCGCTCGGTGGAGCTTCGCACCGATCGCGTGCTGCGGTGGGACCGCATCAGCGTCAAGACGCCCGCCGCCCCGGGCGCGTACTCCATGGGCGTGCGGCTCGTGCTTCCCGACGGCGTGGCCGACCTCTCGCCGTTCAACAACATCCGCGACCTTCGCGCCGTCAACGTCGTCGCCTGAGGCGATCACGCCCCGCGGCCGCCCTGCAGGCCCGCCGCCTTGCGGATGATCGCGTCGAGCGCCGGCGGCACCTCCATGACGCTCAGTCTCGCCTGCGTCACAAGCGCGAATCCCGCGAACCGCCCGTCGGCCTTGATCGTCTCCAGCGTCATCGGCGTTCGCGCCGCTCGCACCGGTTCGAGCGGCGCGACGGGAAACTTGATCTCCCCGGCCGCCGTCAGGTCCGGCTTCGAAGGGTCCGCTCGCACGCGTCCCGACACCTTCGCCAGGCCGACGATCGCGCGATCGTCGCCGGTGTGGTACACCAGCACCTCGTCGCCGGGCTTCATCGCCCGCATGGCCTTGCACGCGGCCGGATTCGTCACGCCATCCCACACGCACGAACCTTCGGCCACGAGGCGGGTGAAGGAATAGACGCCGGGTTCGGTCTTGACGAGGAAGGTGCTCATGCGGGGTCCTCGACGGTGAAGGAAACGGACCAGACGCCCTCGAAGGTCTCGCCGGGAGCGACATCGACGACGCCGGTGCCCGACCACCCCCGCTCGCGGAGGTTGAAGCCGTTGTTGACCATCGTGACGGGTTCGAGGCAGAAGCACCCCGCGTCGGGGCCGGTCTGCGGCGAGTAGAGCACGGCGTGCGAGAACTCGGGGGAACACTCGCAACGAGCGGTCACGCCCGCGTCGGGCCACGCGACCTCGGCGCGTCCCTCAAACCCGCTGAAGACGTCGTCGAGGTCGAGCTCCTCGAGCGTGGTGCCCAAGGCGAGTCGCTCGACCACATGGTCGCGAACGGCGGGGCCGACGGGCATGATCCGCTCGCACGGATACCGCCCGGCGACGGGCAGGCGGACGACGGCCTCGCCCTCGCGATCGCCGCCCCCCGCGACCAGCCGCCGCCGCCAGAAGGGGTGGAAGCCAAGCCCCGCCGGGAACGCGACGTCGTCGAGATTGGTGACCGACAAGGCCGTCAGCAGAACGCCTCCGCGAACTTCGTAGCGGATGGACGCGCGATAGGCCCACGGGAAGTTGCGGTCGTGCGACCCCGTCGCGTCGACGGCGAGACGAACGGAAAGGGGCGAACGATCGAGCACGTGCCACGGCCGATGCTTCGCGTCGCCGTGGATGGCCGTGCCGTCGCGCCAGTCGGCGCGAAGGCGATGGGTCCGGCCCCGATGACGGAGGATCGCCTCGTCGATTCGATTGGACCAGGGCACGAGCGAGTAGGAGGCCATCGCCGTGAAGGAACTCGGTGCAGGCGGCGCGGGTCGCCACGGGGAGAGCGTTCCCATCGACGGGTGATGCAGGTCGAGCCGGGCGACGCCGCCGCCCAGTTCGGGCAGGACGTCCAGTCGAAGCCGTTCGCTCTCGAGGGTGATCACGCGGGAGGGTAGTGATCCGCCCGCGACCGATCCCCCGAGTCGGGCGAAGGCGGCCGACGGCGACCTGCGGAGGCGGGGTTATCCACGATGCACATCGTGCCGATGCAACAGGTGCGACAGGATCGGGGGAAGTGCCACGCGGAGACCGGCGACCATGAACCACCAGCACGACGACGCCCCCCACGATCCCACGCGCCGCGATGGCGACGACGCCTGCACCCCAGAGACGCTGGAACTGCGGCTGCGCGTGGAGGCCCGGGAGCTCGAGCGGCTTCGCCGCGAACTGGAGGCGACGCAGTCGCACCTCAACGAGGAGCAATCCCGCGTGGCGTCCGAATCGATGGGCGTCAAGGTCGACCGCGCGGAGCTCGACGAGCGGGCCCTGGAACTCGATCGCCGCGCCGCCGCGCTGGCCATGGCGGAGCGGGACCTCGCCGAGCGGCTGGCGGCCTCCGGCTCCGAGTCCGCCGCGGGCAGCGCCAAGGCCACCATCGAGGTCTTCGAGGAGTACGAAGCGCTGTGGCGGCTCGAGCGCCGGGCGTCGTCCGAACTGGCGGCGATGTGCGACACGCTGGGCAGGGAGGCCGTGCGACACGACGCGGCCCGCCAGGCGGCCGAGGAGGAACTGCACGCGGTCCGCGGCGCGATCCAATCGCTCCACGCTCGGGACCGGGATGGCGCGTCCAGGTCGAAGGAACGGATCCGCCGTCGCCTCTCGCAAGTGCGGACGCTCCTGGCCAAGCACCGCGAGACGATTCGCCTCAAGGAAGAGGAGTTGCGGGCGCGGGGCCAGGAACTGGAGGCCAAGTCGCGTCGCGGCCGGCGGCGGATCGCGATGGGCGCGATCCTCGCGCGGGTCTCGGTCTTCGTGACCGCGATGGCCGCGACGCTCTCCATCGTGGGCGTGCTGAGTTGGCTGGTGGCCGACGTGGTCGCTCCGGCCACCTACGCCGCGATCTCGACCATCGAAGGCCAGGCGACGGGCCGCCCGATGACCGCGGGCGAGCGCAACGCATGGCAATCGCTGCACGAAGGACTCTTCGGAGACCCTCGGTTCCACGAGTCGCTCGCCGGCCGATTCGCGAGGCAGGGGTACGCCGATCTCAAGGCGGCGGGCGCAGTGGCGAACCTCGTGACCACTCGCCTGACGCACGAATCCGGCACCCCGGGCGAGTTGACGCTGCGACTGGAAGGCGAAGGCCAGGACTCGACGGTGCACGTGCTGAGGATCATCACCAACGGCATGGTGGATTACGTCAACTCCGGCACCCTGCAGCGGACCGACGGCAGCACCACCGCGATCACGAGTCGGCCCGCGTCGGACGGTCGTCCGGTGAACTCGCAGCGGACGCTCTACACGCTCATCATGTCCGCCGCGGGTTCGATCGCCTGCCTCACGCTCGGACTGGCGTCGTGGCGGCGAATGGTCGCGGCGCAGGCGCGGTACCTCAACTCGACGCTCCCGATGGAGCAGGAGGCGATGGACCAGATCGACGTCGCGATCGCGTCAGGAGACGTGCGTCTCGAGACGCACCGAACCCGCCGCGGCCGGCCCGCCGCGGGGGGCCAGGACGATCGCAAGGCGGCTGCCTGAATCGAGGTGGCGGGCGGGGACGCGAACGGTGCGGATCACCTTCTCGCCGCCCGCGCCCAGCGTGGCGATCTCCTCGCCGATGCCGCCCTTGGTGTCGAGCGTGACGAGGCGGTAGTCGCTGCCGTCGGCCTCGGGCAGGTCCTTGAACGCGACGATGGCCTCGTCCCAGCCCGAGCCGTGGAGCACGGAGGCGACGCCGCCGAAGCCGGGAACCGCGACGAAGTGGTCGCGTCGCGCCACGCCGCCGAAGAGCACGTCGTTGATCCGGTCGGACCCCAGCCCCAGCATGACTTCCTTGGGGAGGTCGGTGACCACCATGAAGCGGTTGATCTGCGCGTTGATGGCCACGACGTTGGCCAACGCCACGCCGAGCACGCCGCACGCGCCCACGAGCGCGACCGCCGCCGTGCGCCAGCGACGCGACACGACGCCCGCGGGACGGAACCGGTAGAGATCGGACGCGGCCTCGTCGGCGGGCAAGGTCCGCGAGCCCGCCAGGTCGCCCAGCGCGATCTCGGTCGCGATGGCGGCCAGCACGCGAGCCCGCAACTCCGGCGAGGGCGTCACGTCGGGCAGGATGGCGTTGATGTCGCCGGCGCGGGCCTGCTCGCGCCGCACCATCTCGCGCACCTGCGACGGGGCCGCCGCCAGCTCGCGCTGGAAGTCGGCCTGTTCCTGCGGCTCGAGCATGCCGAGGGCGTCGAGATGGGCGTGTTCAAGCAACTGCTGCACGTTCATAAGGCCAACTCCTCGACGCCTCGTTCCCTCAACCGAACCAGCGCCCGACTGAGCGCCGACTTGACCGTCCCCAAGGGCGTTCCGAGCTCCTCGCCGATCTGCCGCAACGTCTGGCCGCCCAGGTACGCCCTGGTCACCACCGTCCGCTGCAGCTCCGGCAACTGCTCGATCCGCTCCATCACGATCTTCATCTTCTCCGCCAACTCGAGACGATCGGCACCCCCCGGCTTCGCCGCCGCCTCGCCCGCCTGCTCGATCGAGGCCGGCCGCAGCCTCGCCTTGCTCCGACGCAGCTTGTCCACCAGGTGACGCCGCGAGATCAGCATCACCCATGTCACCAACGCGCTGCGGCGTTCGTCGTACCGGCCGGCGGTTCGCCAAAGCCGCACGAACACCTCCTGCACCGCGTCCTCCGCCTCCGCACGGCTCGGCATCGACTGGCACGCCATGCGGAAGACCAGACTGCCGAAGCGATCGTACAGCTCGGCGATGGCCTCCCGCTCCTCGGCGGCGACGCGGCGCATCAAGGCGCCATCGGCCCCTTCGGGCCCGGCGGGCGAGTCATCGGAATGTCGCGGTCCGGCGACCCCCATGGTCGGCTTTCCCGTTCAGCTGGACGCCACCGTCACGGACGAGCCTCGAGACCACTCGAGACGCAATCGTCCGCGACTTGCCATACGAGCGGAATCGTCGGCCGGTTGCCCGGCTCCGTCCAACCCGCTCGCCACTCGCCGAAATGGGGGAATCGACCCTCCCCAGGGACCAACCGCCATGCGAACAGATGGCGATCGGTCGCCGCGGCTCCCGAATTCTCACCCGCCCAGCGTCAAGAATTCCTTGAAGGAAACATGAAGGCCCGGTATCGTGGAGCGGTTGGAGTCGCCCCGGCCCCGGGGCCGCCACAGGTGCGTCATGACCCGCCTCGCCATCACAACCCCGTCTGAAGGCGACATGGCCTCGAGGCCCTGCCCGCGGTGCGGCCTCGCGCGGGCGACCTCTTCGCGTGCAACGGCCTCTTCGCGTGCAACGGCTTCTTCGCGCTCGTGCCGCCGCGCGGGCTTCACGTTGGTCGACGTGCTCGTCACGATCTCCGTCATCGCGGTGCTCATCGGCCTGCTGATCCCCGGCCTCGCGGGCGTCACGGAATCGGCCCGTCGCGTGGCGTGCCAGTCGAACGTGCGGCAGATCGGCCTCGCGCTCGTGATGTACACCAACGACTACAACGGTCAACTGCCCCGCAGTCGCTACATCGCGCACGCCGGCCAGACGTTCAGCCAACAGCCCCCGAGCGCGGAGAAGATGGTCACCGTCCGTCTGCCCGCGAGCGAGACCGATCCGGCCGACCGCTTCAGCGCGTGGGACGGCCTGGGCCTGCTCTATTGCACCGAATACCTCGACGCGGCCAAGGTCTTCTATTGCCCGTCGCACCGGGGCGAGAGCCCCTACTCGTCCTACGCCCGCGCGTGGGCGGGCGCCGAAGGGGAGATCGTCTGCAACTTCCACTTCAGGGGCGAGGGCCCCACCACGCGGCTCGACTCGGCCACGGGCCGTCGCTTCACCACGACGGTCCTGTGGAACATCGATCCCGCCCAGTCGTCGCTCATCGCCGACTCCATGCGATCGCAGCGCGATTACAACCACACGACCGGCGTGAACTTCTTCCGCGCCGACCTTTCCGTGCACTGGTTCGACGACCCCGAGGGCTCGATCAGGGAGACGCTCCCCGAGTCGAAGGATCAGCCCGGCGGCAGCACCGCCGTCAACGACGCGTGGAACGCGCTCGACTCCTCCGCCAACAACAACCATTGATGATCGCGTCTTGGGACGTCTCCGCATACGGTTGACGCATGTCGCGCGACCCCTGCCGCGGATTCGTCATCCTGCTCGCGACGTGCTGCACGGCAGCCGCCTCGCACGCCCAGCTCAAGCCCGACCGCACGTATTACGGCGTCAACCGCGCCATGCCGATGTCGGTCGCCTCGCCGCCGCTGGACCGCCCCGCGCCGCTCCCCGAAGGCGTGCCCGGCCCCCCCGCCCCCGAACCCCTGCCGCCGCCGCTGGTGATCGAACTCCATGCCTTCGGCGACGCCTCGCCCGTGGCCTCCTCGAACGTCCTCCAGGGACGCATCGACATGGCCGCCCTCTTCCCGGAACTGTGGACCTCGCGGCCGCCACGACTCCTCTACGCCCAGCTCCGCGCCGGCGACCGCGAAGTGGGCAGCCCCGTCGTGCTCGAGCCCATGGTCACGCCCGCCTCGGCCACCATCATCAACCCGCAGACCCGCCAGGCCTGGTTCCTCGATCCCTCCACCAACGCCCCCAACTTCGACGCCAGAACCCAGGGCGAACTCCTCTTCAACACGCCGCCGCTCAACTTCAGCGGCATCCGCGCCTGGGTGGAGGATTACGTCGCCTTCGACACCGATCAGGGCCGGATCCTCTTCCGCCTCAGGCCCGACCAGGCGCCCGCCACCGTCGCCAACATCCGCGAACTCGTCGCGGGCGGCTTCTACACCGACACGATCATCCATCGCGTCGTCAACCGACTGCCCACCACGGGCCACCCCTTCGTCATCCAGTTCGGCGACCCCGGCGGCACCGGCGAAGGCGGCCACGGCCGTCACGTCGATCTCGAGCGCAGCCTCCTCCCCCACGACTTCGGCGTGCTCAGCATGGCACGCGACGACGCGCCGGACACCAACGGTTCGCAGGTCTTCATCTGCCTCAGTCGCGAGGGCACCTCGCGCCTCGACGGCAAGTACACCGCCTTCGCGCAGGCCGTCGACGGCGCCGATGTCATCCTTCGACTGGCGGCCGTCCGCACCGACGCCGCCACGCAGCGGCCCATCACGCCGCCGCGAGTGCTCGGCGCCTCGCTGGTGCCCGCCGAGCCCTTCGGCGCCGCGCCGCAGCCCGTCAAGCGGCCCGCCTCGAGCGGCCGCTGAGCCGACCGCGAGCCCTCGAGCCCGCCCAGTCCTCCATCAGTCCTCCATCAGTCCTCCATCAGGCCGCCATCAGGCCGCCGCCGTCGCCGAACTGTTCCTTGGGCTTGTGGCGGTGATGCGTGCGGACCACGCGGGCGAGTTGTCGCCCGAAGGTGTCGGCGATGAGGTTGATCGTCGGCAGCACGTCCTGCGAGAAGGGATGCTTGGCATCGCGGAAGTAGGCGATCACGGCGATGCACTCGTTGTCCTGCCAGCACGCCTGCACGACGATGGCGTGATCGCCCAGCCAGTGATCCTTCGTGATCGAGGTCACGCCCAGGTCGGAGGCCCGCGAGACGGCGAAGGGCTGCCGGTGACCATCGCAGGCCGGCGCGAGCGTGTCGGCGAGCTGGCTGCTCAGCGTTTCCGCGGTGTCGCGGGGGAGATCGAAGTTCACGTACGCGCCGAGCGTGAAGTCGCCGCACGAGTCGGGGAGGAAGATCGCCCCGTTGGTCGAGCCGACCTTCTTGAGGGCGTACTCGAGCGTCATGCGCAGGACGGATTCGAGGTCGAGGTCCTGTCGCAGGATCGTCTCGAACTGGGTCGCCATCGAGTTGAGCTTCATGCCGCGAGCCATCGACTCGTACGCCGAGGCGACGCCGCCCGCCAGGCCGTCGACCTGCCGCAGCAGTTCGCGCCGCGAGGCCTCGAGGCGGCTGCACCGGCGACGAAGGCGGCTCAGGCGACGAGCCTGCTCTCTGGCCTCGCGGACCCGGCGACGCAATCTCGCGGCGATGATCCGCATCTCGACCATGTCGCCCGCGACGACCACGTCGACCAGCCGCTCGTGCAAGGCGGTTCGCAGCAACGCGGCCTCGGGCTGCGAGCGCGCGACCAACACGCCCAGGGCGTCGCCCCCCGCGGCACGCGTCGCACGCCACGCGCGGAGCCAGCGGTCGTCCTCGGTGTGCTCGACAAAGACGACCTCGGGGCAGCATCCCGACTCGAGCAGGTCGTGAATCCCGGCGGTCTCGCGGACGCAAAAGCCCACGGCCTCCAACTCGGCGACGGCGGGACCGGCGTCGCCCCCGTGACCCACCCAGAGTGCCTGCACGGCCCGCTGCTTGGGTTCCAAAGGCGGGGTCGCGGCGTCGGGACGCTCCTCGTGGTCGGACGTGCCCGGGGCCTTGGACTCTCGCCTCGCGTCGTGATTGCTCATGCCTGCTCCACGTTCGTTGCCTTCGCCGCATCGAGGGGTTCGCACCCCTGTCGCGGCGGGTCGCTCCATCCATCGGCCGCCCCGTCCGGGGACTGGATTTCCGCACCCCCTCCCCGTGCACGCCCGAGACCTTCCCCCGTTGATGGGGGATCCCGCCCGCTCACCCGGGGGATCCGAGCAACTGCTCGACCTTGGCCATCAGCGTCGCGATCTCGAAGGGCTTGGGAAGAAAGTCGTCGGCCCCCGCCTCGCGGAGCGCGGCCACCGCCGCGGCGTCGGCGATGCCGCTGACGCACAGGATCCGCACGGCGTCGAGATGCCGGTCCGATCGCACGCGACGACAGACCGCCACGCCGTTGATGTCGGGAAGCTGATAGTCGAGGATCAGCAGGTCCGGTCGCAGCCGCTCGGTGAGCATCCCCGCGTCGTATCCGTTCTCGGCGGTCTCGAGCTCGTAGCGGCTCCCCTCCCGGGCAAAGCCGTGACGGTAGATGGCGAGGATCGCCCGATCGTCGTCGACCGCGAGCACCCGTCGCGTGGGATCCATCAGCGCGTCGCACGGAAGACCGTTGGCCTTCATGAATCTGGCCAGTTCCTCGCGGGGAATCCGCCGGAACTTGCTCCCGGGCACCTTGAAGCCCGTCAATCGCCCCGCGTCGAAGCACCGGATGATCGTCTGCTGCGAAAGCCCGCAGATGGCGGCCGCCTCGCCCGTGGTGAAGACCTTCTTCGAGCGGATCTCCTCCCTCGTCAGCGGCATCGCCTGCTCCGACGAGGCGTGCTCCTCTGGTGGTTGGCCTGGCGTCTCGGACATGCAGGGGCTTTCGGGAAGATGCGGCTCGAGGCCTCCGGCGGCGACACGGCCGCGCGACGACCGACGTGCGGACTATCGGTCCTCGCGCGGGGCGCCTTCACTCCGCGCGTGAACCTGTGCGGTTTATTCCTCCTCGCGCCCGCTCGTCCGGGGAAGGGCCGCGTCGCCCCTCGGTCGCGCACGCCCGTTCGAGGGCATGCCCCGCGGGAAGGCCCGCGACGGACGCACGCCACTCGCAGGACTCCTTATCACACCCGCCGATCCGGCGCACGCGCCGCCGCCGCATCCCCCATCTTCCCCAAAGCGACGCATTTCGGACATGACGCTGGGACCGGCCGCGGAGCGTGCCGACATACCAGAGACCGTTGGAACGCGGGCCGTGCGGCCCGGGCGAGCTAGAGACCCCACCGATGAAGGTCCGAAACAAGATCTCAGGCAGCGAGCTCGCCGAACTGCTCCAGTTCATCGGCCGGCGTCTCGACGCCCTGGGCATCGACAGCCAGCCCGAAGTGGCCCTCAAGCTCTTGGAGCTCTCCAAGGACCCCAAGGCCCAACTCCGCGACTACGCCTCGATCATCAAGGCCGACCAGGCCATCTCCGGCCGCGTCCTCAAGCTCGCGAACTCCGCGATGTTCGCCCAGCGGACCGCCGTGACCACCCTCGATCGCGCCTGCACGCTCCTGGGCATCGAGCGCCTCAAGGCGGTCGCGATGGGATTCCACCTCAGCCGCGCGGCGAACACCAACGACGCCTCCCTGCGGGACGTCTCCCGCGCGGTGTGGGGACAATCCGTCTTCCGCGCCTGCATGGCCTCGCAGGCCGCCAAGGTCATCGCGCCCACGCTCGTCGCCGAGGCCTTCATCATCGGTCTCATGCTCGACGCAGGCATCCCGCTCGCCGCGAAGATCGCCGGGCCCCACTACATCACCGCCCACGCGATGCTCCCCAATCCGCCCAAGTTCCACCGCCATGAACTCGAGGAGATGGAGTTCACGCACATCGACGTCATGTCGGTGCTGGGCGCCAAGTGGCGGCTGCCGGACCTGCTCACTCGCCCGATCGAACTCCACCACAGCCGCCCCGCCGAGAACGCCCGCGACGACGGCCCCGGCCGGCTCCATCGCATCGCCTTCATCGTCGGCCAGCTCGAACTCGACATCGCGGAACTCAAGAAGTCGGGCGAGGTCCTGAACGCCGACGGAGGAACCTTTGCCGCCATCCGCCGACTCCTGAACCTGACCGAACAGCAGATGTCCAACCTCGTCGCCAACTCCGTCAAGGAGTACAAGGTGATGCTCGACATCTTCAGCGACGTCGCCTCCGCCGTCGTGAACATCGACGACCTCACCGCGATGGCGCACAACTGCCTGGTCGGACACCTCGACAACGAGCTCGCCCAGACCCTCGCCCGCGAGCACGGCCCCGGCCACGCCTCGGTCGCCCTCTGCGTCCACGGGTCCACGATCGAGCTGGCCCGCGAGCCCGACGGCACCATCGTCGCCTTCGTGATCGACGGCGAAGGCAATCGCGTCGTCTCCCACCGCCTGAGCCGCGACGCCGACTCGCCCGAGGCCATCTGCGAGAACCTCGGGCTCGAGGCCCCGGCCGAAGCCGACGCGATCGCCCTTGCGAAGGGCGTCCGCTCCCTGGCGGCCTGACCCCACACGCACACGCCGCCCGTCGGCCCGCCCCGCGAGCCCCTCCCCGGGCCTACATTCTCGGTCGGCGCAGGCTCGGCTGGTTCCGAACGGAAACCTACCCTTTCGTCCCTTACCATCGGGCCGACGCGCTGTCGCAATACCCGCCCGCTACAGGACCGTTCCCCCTCGAAAGGAACCCAAGAGCATGTCATTCGAAGCCGCCGTCCACGCCCAGGCCATCAAGATCTGCCGCATGTCCCTCGAGATGACGGCCAACGCCGGCAGCGGACACCCGACCACGTCGGCCAGCATCAGCCACCTCGTCACGGTCCTTCTCTTCCACTCGATGCGTTGGTCGCCCGACTACCCCGAGTACCCGACGAGCGATCGCCTGGTGCTCAGCGAAGGGCACGCCGTGCCCGCCGTGTACGCCGCGTGCGCCGAACTGGGCGTGGTCTACGGCAAGGAGGGACGCCGCCGCAAGCTGACCGCCGCCGACCTCCGCAACCTTCGCGCCGCCGAGAGCGAACTCGACGGACATCCCAACCCGATGGAAGGCTTCCCCTTCTTCGATGCCGCCACGGGCTCGCTCGGCCAGGGCCTCTCGGTCGCCGCGGGCCTGGGCGAGGCCGCCCGCCTCGACGAGATCGACAAGCGTATCTACTGCATCTGCGGCGACGGCGAGAGCCGCGAGGGCCAGATCGCCGAGGCCCTCGACTACATCGTCGATCGCAAGCTCCGAAACGTCCTGCCCATCTTCAACTGCAACGAGTACGGCCAGGCCGACCGCGTCAGCAGCCAGCAGAGCGCCGACACCATCACGGCCAAGCTCACGGCCGCAGGCTACGACGTCAAGGTCATCGACGGCCACAACCCCGCGCAGATCAAGGCCGCCTTCGACGAGTTCCGCGGGCTTGACAAGAACTCGCCCAAGCCCATCGCCGTGGTCGCCAAGACCGTCAAGGGCTGGGGCAGCCCCTCGCTCCACGGCGGCGGCTGGCACGGCAAGCCCCCCACCGGCGAGCAGCTCAAGCGGGCGCTCACCGAACTCGAGCAGAAGCGCATCGAACTCACCAGCTCGCTCGTCAGCTCCGACTCCTTCACGATCGACGCGCCCCCGGAGTACGTCGCCCCCGACCAGACCGTCGGCGACGTCCCCACCCTCAGCGAATACATGAAGGCCAACGACATGGAGTCGATGCTCCACGCCGGCTCCCTCGCCACCCGCCGCGCCTACGGCCTCGCCCTTCGCGCCATCGGCAAGGCCAACCCCCGCGTGGTGGTCCTCGACGCCGACGTCAGCAACAGCACCTACGCCGACAACTTCAAGAAGGACGCGGCCCTCGCGCCCCGCTTCATGGAGTGCAAGATCGCCGAGCAGAACATGATCTCGGTCGCCGCGGGCCTCGCCGCCGCGGGCAAGTCCCCATTCGTCTCGACCTTCGCCAAGTTCGTCACCCGCGCCTACGACCAGATCGAGATGGCCATCTACAGCGGCGCGCCGGTCAAGATCGTCGGCAGCCACGCCGGCATCACCCTCGCCGCCGACGGCCCCAGCCAGATGTCCCTCCCCGACGTCGCCTGGTTCGGCTCCTTCGCCACCATGCGCGACCACCGAGGCAACCCCGGTTGCTACGTCCTCCAGCCCTCCGACGCCTACGCCGCCTATGCCCTCACCCAGGTCATGGCCGAGTACGACGGCTGCTGCTACATGCGGACCCTCCGCGCCGACACCGAGTTCCTCTACAACGACGACACCGTCTTCAACCTCGGCGGCTTCGAGGTCCTCAACGAGGGACGCGACATCGTCCTCGCCGCCGCGGGCTACATGGTCCACGAGGCCAACAAGGCCCTCGAACTCCTCGACAAGGCCGGCGTCTCCGCCAGCGTCGTCGACCTCTACTCCCTGCCCTTCGACACCGACCGCTTCCTCGACCTCGTCCAGCAGTCCGGCGGGAACGTCCTCACCATCGAGGACAACTTCGGAAGCGGCATCGGCGCCGCCGTCGCAGGCGCGCTCCTCGAATCCGGCGACGGCTTCCGCCTCCGCCAGATGCACGTCACCCGCATCCCCAAGAGCGCCCGCACCCCCGACGAGGTCCTCAAGATGTGCGGCCTCACCGCCGACGACATCAAGAAGGCCGCCATGGAAATGCTCGGCGTCTGAGCCCCCGTCGCACCCGCCTGAACCCGACAGCCTCCCGCGCCGCGCGGGAGGCTGTTGTCGTTTTCAAGCCATCCCCATGTCGTCCCCCCCCCGAATGACCCCCGGTCGGGCCGTCGCCCGGGGCGATGGCGTCTTCGTGCTCCGTCACAAAACGCACAGCCCGCCTCTTCCGACCCCTCCAACGCGTCGATGACCCTCCGCTTGCGAATCGTCGCGTTCGTCCAACCCGGCACCGTCTCGCGTCGCATCTTCGTCGACATGCTCGAGTCGTGCGTCGCTGCGGGGCACGAGGTGCACGTGCTCGACCTCGCGCCGGTCTGGAACCACCTCTCCGAACCCGCGCCCGATCGCGCCGATCGCCTCGCGGGCTTCACCCGCCACGTCCGCACGCTCCTCGAACAGGTTCGCCCCGACCTCACCGTCGCCATGTGGGGCAACATGCTCAACCTGCTCATGCACCGCATGGGTCCGGACCGAGCCGTTCGCACGATCTTCGACGACCTGGGCATCCCCCACGTCTGCCTCTGGCTCGACGCCCCCCACTGGGCCCAGGGCGGCAGCGTCCGCCACCTCATCGACTCCTCCATCTACGCCTCCCCGACCCTCGTCCACCTCGTCAACAACCACGCCACCGCCACCGAGATGCGCGATGTCCTGGGCTTCGGACGCGTCGAATCCCTCCCCTATGGCGTCATGCCCCGAGGCCGGCCCGCCGCCGACCCGGACTTCGACGTGGTCGTCTCCCTGGGCTACGGCGACCCCGCCCCCTCCGCCATCGCCCTCGAACAGCTCGAACGCGACGACCCCGACATGCTCGCCATCCGCGAACATGCCGCCGCCTCGGTCGAACGCCGCCTGCGACACCTCCTCGCCGCCTCGCCGCTGGGCGAGTCGCCTTCGGGCGTCGCGAGACTCGTCGAGTCGCAGTTGCGACATCGCGCAACGCCCATGCTCGGCCGCGTGCTCGAGTCGATCCCCTCGCTCACCTTCCATAGTGGCCTCTACGTCGAGGCCACGATGCTCCTCCGCGAGATCGAATCGCACGAACGCGCCTTCACGGTCTCGTGGCTCAGCCGCCGATGCCGCGTCGCCGTCTTCGGCCGCCACGAACTCGACGCATGGCGCATGCAGGCGATCGACCTGGGCGAGGTGCCCTACGAGTCGATGGGCGACACCTACGGCCGCGGTCGCGTCGCGCTCAACGTGATGCGGTGGCAGGACGACCACGGCATCAACCTCAAGACCTTCGAGATCGCCGCCGCGGGCGTGCCCTGCCTGATGCAGCGTCGCGCGGGCGTCGAGCATTGCTTCGCGGCGGGCGTCGAGATCGAACTCTTCGACGGTCCGCGCGACGCCGCCGCCCTCGTCGACTCGCTCCTTCGCGACGACGCACGTCGCCAGGGTCTTGGCGCATGCGGGCAGGCCCGAACGCTGGGTCACCACCGCTGGACGACCCGCATCGCCCAACTCGCCTCGATGCTGCCCGAAGGCGGAGGGGCCGTTACCCTTTCGCGTGCGAACGTGCCCGCTGCAGCTTGACCTCTGGGACGCCCTTGAACGCTGGCCGCGGGAACTCCCCCTCGCCGCCGTCGTCGCGGGCGACGGCATGGCGGGCTGGAGCATGCTGGGCGTCGCTTCGCGCTTCACCCAGGACCCCGCCGAGGCGCTTGCTTCGCCCCTGCCACCCTCGCACCAACCCGCCTCGACGCCCCGCACCGGCGGCTGGATCGGCGCCCTCTCCTACGAACACGGCTGGACCGTCGCCACCGGCGCCGCGGGCCATCACTTCGGCGCCCGCCCTTTGCGAACCCCGCGACGCTCCGCCCTCCCCGCGGCATGCTTCGCCCGCGTCGATGCCGCCCTGCTCCTCGATCATTCCACCGGCGCCTGGAGCGAACTGGGAGACCTCGCCCTGGCCCAGCGACTCGTCGCGCCCGTCGCCCGCCCCTTCGCCCGCGGCGACTTCCGCTCGCTGACCGGCAAGACCGCATACCTCGACGCCGTCGGTCGCACGCTCGAGTACATCCGCGCGGGCGACATCTACCAGGCCAACATCGCGCACGAGCTTCGGGCCTCGTTCGAGGGCGACCCGCTCGGCTGGTTCATCGCCAGAGGCCGCGTGGCCCGTCCTCGCCACGGCGCCTTCCTCGCCGCCCCGGACTTCACGCTCGCCTCGCTGAGCCCCGAACTCTTCCTCGAGCACGACCCCGCGACGCGGCTGCTCGCCACTCGCCCGATGAAGGGCACCCGCGCCGGCGCGAGCGCCCGCGCCTCGCTCGACGCGAGCGCGAAGGATCGCGCGGAACTCGCGATGATCGTCGACCTCCTCCGCAACGACCTCGGCCGCACCTGCGAGCCGGGAAGCGTTCGCGTCGACGACCCCCGGGCCATCGAGGAGCACGGCTCGGGCGAGGCGGCCATCCTGCAAGCCACCGCCCGCATCAGCGGCCGCCGCCGCCAAGATCGCACGCTGCTCGAGGCCGTCAACGCTTGCTTCCCGTGCGGCTCGGTCACGGGCGCACCCAAGGCCCGGGCGATGCAGGTGATCGAGGAACTCGAAACCACGCCCCGCGGCTTCTACTGCGGCTCCATGGGCTTCATCGGCGACGACGGCGCCATGCGACTCAACGTCGCCATCCGCACCGCCACCTTCACCCAAGGCATCATCTCCTACAGCGTCGGCGCCGGCATCGTCGCCGACAGCAACCCCGACACCGAATGGGACGAGACGCTCGTCAAGGCGCGAGCAGCAGGGTGAGCACGACCGGGGCTTGCCCGCAAGGCCGGGCTGGCGGCGGGACGCCACGAGCGTATCGCCAGCCCGAAGGGCGTCCCTTCGTTGAGCCGTGGGCGCAGCGAGTCTT